>DIZZ01000057.1:1118-21820 GCA_002428045.1 Verrucomicrobia bacterium UBA6015 | reverse complement strand
CTCGCCCGCCATGGTGTGTTCGACGCGAGAAAAACGGGGACGTTCTAGTTAATATACTAATCATTAATTGTTTATGATTTAATTGACACACTTCATATAAGGGCGGCCGCGCTTTACCCGATGTCGGCCGCGTTCCATTCTGCGTGAAATAGCGGCGATCCTCATCGTTCTGGAAAATACGCTGCCGATTCACGCCCCGGTTCATGACGTGATAACAAAGTGCACGCTGAAAGATTCTGGCTGATCTGGGCATGCAAGCAGCCTAAAAAATCGACTGATGTGTGTCAATTACATTATAAACATCATCCCAACAGCTATTTACCTAGAACGTCCCCGGTTCCCTCACAGTTCGTGTTGCGTCAGGCGCGGAAGTCCCTAACCGGAAATTGGCGAACTTTTCGTGGGGAATTGATATGAGTGGCTCTCTTCCCACGAGAGGACCTCGAGTCAATTGGTACTTGCAGAATTAGCTTGAGGTTGACTGTGGAGGGTGTATGAAATGCTAAGGATCTCGAATCGAGGGCGACATAAAGTGACAAAAATCATTCGGAAGAGGCACAAATGACTGTGATGATTGAACCTCCGTCGTGGCCTGACAGATGGCTGGCGTCCATCGGAAAGCAACGCGCAATCCATATGCCCGACAATATGCCCCTAAACGTATATTGCGCCGCGAGGCGCGAAAGTTTCTTGCGTGCTTTGCTTCGCCCAAGGGGCAAACAGCCGCCTCCCGGATGGGTATACTGGAATGAAGACAATACCATCTAAATTGACGTGTTAAGGTGAATGGAAGTATGTGATGCCCGACAATAAACTGGTTCCGACCCTGACCGACTATATCAAATGGTACTTGAAAAATCTTGCGAGGAAGCTCGTTCCCAAACCGTTAAGACCGAAACCCCGCCCGCCAATCATGCGATAATGATAGGGGGTTCAAAATGCGTCATTTCTAACGATGAGAATTACGGGCTTGTTTGACCAGCTATTTTCGCGAGCTTTTCTAGCGAGCTTTTTGAAATGCACCTTTCGGATGCCTTTTTTCTAACTAGTAAATTCACCATGCGGTTGACAGCGCCGTCGAAGGTATCGCTTTCGGGCAATCCCGGAAAGCCATGGTTTAACGCGCTTACTTTGACGGCATTGTTTTGAAATGGGCTTATGCCGGTGGCAATATGGTGAACCGTAAGACCAAGCATCCAGTAGTCACTTTGTTTGGAAATATCACCATCCCTCTGCTCATTTGACATGAGATTATCGGTTACGGCATGTGTTTCCCAAACCAAGAGTGATTATCTGCACCTTTCACGGTCGTATACGGGCTGTGAGTGACTAGTGAAGGTACTGGTGATCGGCGTGCGCCGCGATGAGTAGCTTGGTCGACGTTTTCTAAT
The DNA here is from genome assembly GCA_002428045.1 of Verrucomicrobia bacterium UBA6015. Lineage (GTDB taxonomy): Bacteria > Verrucomicrobiota > Kiritimatiellia > UBA8416 > UBA8416 > UBA8416. Next base: position 20,429 of record DIZZ01000057.1, on the reverse strand, counting down.
GGCCTTCGGTCGAGCCTGCAGCGGTGTGCAGATCCAGTCTCACTTGGCTTCCGCAAGAAAAGCCGCCCGCGTCACTTTTTTCCGTCTGGAGTGCCAACATGAATTGGAACGTCTTATCCGAGAAGCCAGGCAGTGCCTCGTGTCCAAAGTCGGGATATATCTAAAGCGACTTTCCAGAGGTGATCTTGTTAATGCCGCAAACTGCGTGGATGGCGGGCAGACGGAATCCATCAGGCCCAAGCCCATCAAGACCTCCGCCCGGATACGCCGGGCTTCTAGGGCATAAGGTTCACGCCGAAGCGTTTTACAGCAATCGCCGTGATGACGAAACATACCGCGGTGAGGGCGGCACATGCGAGCATGGCCAGCCAGAAATTGACCGCACGTGCCATCAACCACGGCATCAGCAGGAACATAGGGAGTGTTGGCACCACATACCAGAAGGTGTAGTAGGCATGCGCGCCGATCTTCTGGCTTCCCTGATGCTCGACATGGAGCCAGATCATCACCATGATTGTGACCAGCGGCAAGGCGGTGATCAGTGCCCCGAGTTTGTCCGTGCGCTTGGCTATTTCCGAGGCAATGACAATGACCATTGCCGTGACCATGTATTTCGCGACGATATACGCCATATTGCTCATCCCTGTTTTAAACGACCACCCCGCGAGGGTACATTTCACTAGGATGGTAATCAAGCAAATGTTACCCAATTTTTGTTGATATGTCGTAAAATCGTTCTAAGATACGATGATTTTCACCCCATAAGGAGTTTTATCATGACATCCCGCGAATTAGTAAAAGCCGCACTGGCCCATCAGGAAACCGACCGGGTTCCCTATTGTATTCTGACCTGCGGCGAGACCAATGACGAAATCAAGAGGGTCAAGGGGGTTGATGATGTCGAGGCGTGGCTGGACAACGATGTCGCGCAGGTATGGCCGCCCTGGTGGGCCTGGAAAGACCTGGCTGCAGACTGGCAGGAGTTCGATACTCCCGTGAGCCCCGCCAAAGTGAAGGGCACCGGAAGTTACCCGGACTTCCAGAAACAGGTGGGCGTGGCCCGTGCCAAAGATAAATATGTTTTGGCCATGATCTATGGAAGTCATTTCGAGAAAGCCTATTTCTCGAGGGGCATCGAGAACTATCTCTGCGACATTGCCCGCGATTACGCGTTTGCCAAGACCCTGTGCACCAAAATCATCGACAAAAACATGGTGATGCTTGAGAACATCCTGTCCAATCCCGATATTGACGGCGTCCTGCTGGGTAGCGACTGGGGTTCGCAATGCGACCTCCTGATGGCACCGGAGATCTGGCAGGACATGATCCGCCCGGGGGAGCAGCGTGAATACGACCTGATTCACGCCTACGGGAAGGATGTATGGGTTCATTCTTGCGGTTGCATCACCAAGCTTCTGCCGTCACTTGTGGAAATGGGCTTGGATGTGCTCAATCCGGTCCAGCCGGAATGTATGGACATTGCCCAGCTCAAGCGCGACTACGGTAGCAAGCTGACCTTCTGGGGCGGATTGAGCACCCAGCGGACCCTCCCCTATGGGACACCCGACGAAGTTCGGGCGGAGGCCCGGAAGGTGCGCGATTTGTTGAGCAAACAGGGGGGGCATATTTTTGCCCCTGCTCAGGGAATTCAGGGCGATGTTCCCTTGCGGAATATTGAAGTGGTCCTGGACGTTGCGCGCGAACGTCGGACGCGCTCCTAGCTGGAGAATGGTCATCCGAGCAAATGAACGCTTGGCTGGCAGATGCGCTGGGACGTCACGGGGACTGGCGGCGCCTCGAGGCACCGCTCTATCTGATGCCAACGGGACTTCTCATGAGCTGCACTCCATCATGCCGTTTATTATCAATGATTAACACTCATACATCACACTGCCGTGTTTAATCCGGAAAAGAGGATCCTTAGTTGCAATCGTCCNNTGGACGATTGCAACTAGCGACCTCGGAAATACACCATCGTCATCCGTCAATGTCTCGTAGTGCATGACGACCGGCGTCTTTGGCAGTTTTGCCCAATCGATCTGACTCAGCAGTTCGCGGGGGGTGACGACGGCATCGGCCGCCGCCCAGCCACACCAGTGCGCCAGCAGGCCGACGACCCGTTCGGGTGGCATGCCCTGTGCCCGCCGTGTGGCAATGCGGGTGTCGCCGTGCCGTTTGGCAAGGCGGCGACCATCGGTACTGACGACCAGTGGCACATGGGTGAACTGCGGGATGGGTAGCCCCAGCGCGCGATAGAGTAGGATCTGGCGGTGGGTCGCGGGCAGGAGATCGTCGCCCCGCAGCACGTCCGTGATCCCCATGCAGGCATCGTCCACCACCACTGCCAGCATATAGCCCGCCCCGCCAGCGTGCCTCGCCAGCACGAAGTCGCCATCACGCTGCGCCACATTCGCAGCCACCTCGCCCGCAAAGCGGTCATGGAAGACGACACGTTCATCGGGAGCCCGGAAGCGCCAGGCGGGCAGGCGCCCGGCCGGCAACGTGGCGGCGGCCTCCTCAAATGACGAAAAACGTCCACGGCAGGTGCCCGGATAGGGTGCGCCCTCATCCTCGGCATGGGGTGCCCCCTGGGCCGACTCGACATCGCGGCGGGAACACACACAGGGATACACCAGTCCCTGTGTACGGAGCTTCTCGAGCGCGGCGGCATAGAGGGGGAGGCGTTGCGATTGCACATACGGGGCGTACGGCCCGCCGATATCCGGTCCCTCATCCCAATCCAGCCCGAGCCAACGCAGATCCTCGAGCGCCTGAGCCGCTGCCCCGGACTTTACCTTTGGATGATCCAGATCCTCCATCCGCAGCACCAGGGAACCGCCCCGGGAACGGATGGAAAGCCAGGCCAGCAGGAAGCTGCGGGCATTGCCCAGATGCAGCGCTCCGGTCGGACTCGGTGCCAGCCGTCCTCGGCACTGGCTCACTGCGGCTCCTGACGGCTCAGGCAATGGAAGCTGCCTAGCCCCTGAATGATGTTGTAGGCATCCACGCCGATCACCGGGCGCTCAAAGCAACCTTGCAGGATATCACGCGCCACGGCATCCCGCTCGCACCGGAAGGTCGGCATGATCACCGCCGCATTGGCGATGTAGAAGTTGGCATAAGAGGCGGGTAAGCGCTGCCCGTCATACACCACGGGATCAGGCATCGGCAATTCCACCACCTCCAGTGGGGCTCCATCCGGCAGTCGCACGCGCCGCAGGATTTCGCGATTATGCCGCAGCGGGGCATAGTTCACATCCGACGGATCCTGCTCGACGGCCGTCACCACACGGGCCGGGGACACAAACCGGGTCATATCATCGATGTGTCCATCGGTATCATCACCGGCAATTCCATCGCCCAACCAGATGATCTGCCGGACGCCATAAAAACGCCGCATGGCGATGTCCAGATCCGTACGCGAGCATGGCGGGTTGCGGTTGGGATTCAGCAGGCAGGATTCGGTGGTCATCAGCACCCCGTCGCCATTGACCTCGATCGAGCCGCCCTCCATGATCAGCCCCGGATGCACCTGGGGTACATCCAGATAACGGGCGACATATCCGGGAACCTGATCATCCAACGTGTAAGGGTACTTGCCGCCCCAGGCATTGAAGCCCCAGTTGACGATCCCTTTATGGCCACCCGCAAACACGAAACAGGGTCCATGATCGCGACACCAGGCATCATTCGTCGGCACGTCGTGAAGGACGATGTTCGCCATCACAGCCCCTGCGGCGGTCAGCGCGGTACCGATCCTGGCAACGGCGGCCTTGTCTTGCAGGAGAATATGTACCTTCTCGCCTGTACTGACGATCCGCACAAACTCGTTATAGGCATCGAAGATATGCTCGATCCCGCCGGGCCAGGTATAGGCGGCATGTGGATAGCTAAGCCAGGTCGCCTCATGCGGAACCCACTCGGGCGGCATGGTGTAGGATGCCGCCTGTTCAAATTCGTGGCGAGCTTTCGAACGTATAAGGTCGGTCATACAGCTCCTTTCGTTAGTCCAGATAGCGAGCGGTCATCGGACTGTAGGTATCGATCCGCCGGTCGCGCAGGAAGGGCCAGAGGGTGCGATACCGATCCGAGGATGCCAGATCCAACGTTACCACCGGCAGAGCCTCCTCATCGTGCGCTGCCTCATAGAGCAGTTTCCCGAATGGATTAGCCACAAACGATCCGCCCCAGAAGCTCTGCCCCCCCTCCTGGCCGGTCCGGTTGACCGCGACCACATGCACCCCGTTGGCAATGGCATGGCCGCGCTGGATCGTGCGCCAGGCATCGAACTGCTCGCTGTTGGTCTCGTCGGAGGCGGTGACATCCCAACCGATGGCCGTGGGATAGAACAGGATCTCGGCCCCCATGAGACTGGTGATACGGGCGGCTTCCGGATACCACTGATCCCAGCAGATCAGCACCCCGATCGAGGCATAGCGGGTCTTGAAGACGCGGTACCCGGTATCCCCCGGCGCGAAGTAGAACTTTTCATAATAGCCCGGATCGTCGGGAATATGCGATTTCCGGTAGATGCCCATCATCCGACCGTCGGCATCAATGACCGCTGCCGTGTTATGATAGAGCCCATGTGCGCGCTTCTCGAACACCGAAGCAACGAGGACGACCTTGTGCTTGGCGGCGGACGCCTGCAGCGGCTCCGTATCCGGGCCCGGCACGGGGGATGCCAGGCGGAAGCAGGCATGATCCTCGGTAGCCGCGAAATAGCGTGACAGGAAGAGCTCCTGCAAACAGATAATCTGCGCACCCTGCGCCGCCAGCGACTCGATCCGCGACAGCGCCGTCGCCATGTTCACGGCCTTATCCTCCGAACAGCGCATCTGCACCAGCCCGACATTCACCTTTTTTTCCGACGTCATGATGATCCCTTGCTTGTGTTGTGGTACTTGGAATAATGGGTCCACCCACGCCACCCATCGTAATGACTACGCCCCATCAAGGTCAATGTTTTTACAGTCATCGCTAGACATCCTGCAGGAATATTTCTTCTGCATCGTGCCGCACGGGTGCGTGATGTTGCGTTTCGAGCACCATCGCAGACCGGTCATTTTGCTGATGTAAAGATTTTGCGTGCCGAATGACAATTGCAAATTTTGGTGAATTTTCAACAGAAGGCTTGACCGGAAATAATAATTTAAGTTATCTTGATTGCCAGTTGTGGGGGTTCCACACAAAACAGATAACAAGTTGGGCAGGAGGTGAAGATGAAAAAAGTAGCGTCAGCAGTGTTGGTGTTCGTGTTTGCAGTCTCGTTGTTTGCGGCGTGCCCGGTTCAGGCCAAGGAAAAGGGCGGTGCTGCTCCTGCGATTCTTTCATTCCTTCTGCCGGGTGTCGGCGAATGGTACAATAATGATTACCAGGGTACCTTCCCGTTCGGAGAATGTATTGTGGGCGCCATTTGCTTCCCGTTTATGATCAGCTCCGTGATTGATGCGTCGAATGGTGCGACTGACCAAAATATGCGTTTTGAGTTCTGGTCTTCTCCGAATAAGTAATTCGTTTGTCGAATTAAAGCGAAGGGCTGCGCGTTCCGCGCAGCCCTTTTCTTTTTTGCAGATGGCCCGGTTACCGCGTCCTATGCCGACAAATGCAAGGGAACATCCTTGAATACGCTAACCTCCCAGTAGCCAACGCCATGCGACGTTGACGCCGTGGCCGCGCTTTCCGGAGTAAACCGGACCGTCCCCAGTCCTTTTGGAAGACGCAATAACAACGTCTGATCGGATTGGCTCCGAATGATGGCTTGAAGTGTTTTTGCGTCCAGATCCCAGGCCAGATCCAGCGTAATGCCCCCTCGGCAGGCAATCCCATGGGCACGGCCAGAGGTCCATTTTTCAGGCAAGGCCGGCAGAAGGTTCAGGGTGCCTGGCCGACTATAGACAAGCATCTCGAGGATTGCCGCCGTGAATCCGAGGTTGGCATCAATCTGGAATGGAGGAAGTGTCCCCGCCATGCTCATGCCCATCTGGCGCCAGTCGTTGTGGTAGGTGAATAAATTCGGACCCACCGTGCAGCGCGTAAGGTGGTTCAGGCATTCCCAGGCACGGTTCCCCTGCCCCAGCCTGGCATAAATGTTGGCCATGTGCGCCAAGGACCATCCGGTCTGGCTCGTCAAACCAACCACGAGCCGCTTCTCGACCGCCACCCGGCAGGCCTCGAACAGTACCGGATTGTTTTCCTCGGTAATCTCCAAGCCGGGGAACACGGGATACAAATGCGACTGGTGGCGATGATGATAGTTATCCTCGAAGAAGGGATGCAGCCATTCCTTGATCGCCCCGTCCGCATTGATCTCATAGGCAGGTAATCGGGCAAGCATCGACTGCCAGCGCTGGATGCCCTCTGAATCCATCGATAGGACCGCACAGGCATCGCACAGATTCGTCAGCACCTCGCGGCAGACCGCCACATCCATCGTGGCATTGATCGTGATCATGCTGTTGCCGTTACCCGGGCGATTCTCGGGCGACACGGAAGGACAAAAGACGAGCCTGCCATCATCGCCATCAAACAGGAAATCTTCGTAAAACCAGGCCACTTCGCGTAGCCAGGGGATCGCACGGTTTCGTAGGAATTCCAGGTCGCCCGTGAATAGGTAATAATCGTAGAAATGCTGGGCGAGCCATCCCGCCGCCGCGGTCCAGAAGGCGTAACTGGCCGGGCGAGCCTTACCATGTGTCGTCATGTGAAGTGGAACCAGGATCCCGCGGCAGTTAAAAATACTCCGGGCATTCTCCCGGAACGTGGGAAGATGCTTTTCGAAATAGTCGAAGAACGGCAACAGGGTGTCGGCCAGCGCTCCCGGCAACGCCAGCCAGTAGTTCATCTGGATGTTCTCGTCCGTGTGGATATCCGATGTCCAGGCTGGCACATAGTCGCCATTCCAGATGCCCTGCAGGTTTGACGGCCAGCCGCCTGCACGACTGGAGCAGATCAGTAAATAGCGTCCATAATCAAACATCGTCCGCGCCAGCGCGGCCGACATCTCTCCATCGTATGCGGCCATGAGCATCTCTTCATTCGACGCCTGCGCCTCGCCACCCAGTTCGAGCGTCATCTGGTCAAACAGGCGTCGGTGCAGCCGGCAATGCCCCACAAGGGCGCTATCGAAATCGGCGGATTCTGCGGCCAGCGCCTTGATCAGTCGGGCAACCGCGTGCTCATGGAACTCATCGACAAACAGCTTGGCACGCAGCACCAGCTCGCCAGCGCCTTCTACCGACACACCGTCCTCCTGCCGCCGGATGGTCCCGCCGGTCACATGAACCCGCCCAACCGCGCCAAAGCAGAGTCCGTCAGGATATCGCCCGAGGAACGTGAGCGTCTGCTCATCCGAGGTGAGATGCTTTGACACATCGATCTTGACGTCATTCGTCTTGCCGAAATAGCCGACCCCGTGCTGCTCATCCCGGGTCATAGCCAGGGCCAGCCGACAGGAGACCGAGCCGGGTGTGGTCCCCCGGATCCGCAGGAAGATCGTATCCGTCTCGCGCGAGACAAAGACCTCGCGTATGAACGACGCCTTCTCGTCACGCCACTCAACCCATGCACGGGCGGTATTGAAATCCACCCCGCGTCGGTAATGGTGGAAGGCCCCGTTTGTGGTCGTGTCCAGCGTGAGTGAACATAACGGTTGGTATGGCGCATCAAAATCGGTCTCGGTCGAGCGCTTCCGTTGATCATGGGCGGCGGGCATCACCTGGGCGGCTTCACGGCACTGGCGGTTCTTGATCATCTCGCGCACCTGGGGCAGCAGGTCGGAGACATCCACCGTCTCCGAGATGGCCTGCGGATAATACAAGGCATCATGATTCAGCAGGATCGTCTCGAACTTGATTGATCCATACACCATCGCCCCCACCACCCCGCTGCCTGTCGGCAGGGCATCCTGCCACCGGGTCGCCGGATACCGCATCATCATATTCATAGGCATTTACTCACACGGTTATGTTTATCTCCCCGAATGGTTCAGGGGCGATGCTGTAAAACGAAGTGGGTGGTGATGTAGTCCACCGCCCGCTCCAGCGACGGCAGGATCTTGGTGCAGAAACGTACCATCCAGGGGTTGCAGTTCTGGAAATCAAAGGGGGAGAAGGCCACCACGAATTTCCCCAGGTCATGGGAGGCGTAGAAAACTTCCATGGCGGTTCCGATGGAGGCCTTGTTGTAGTTGACGAGGATGATATCGGCCTCGCGCACGTCCTGCAAGTCGAACTCGACGATCTCGTTGGCACTGTCGACCTCCCGGTCCTTGAAGTTGCGGCGCATCGGATCCAGCAGGATAAAGTGCTTGCTGAGCTGTTCAATGGCGGTCTCGCGCCATTCGCGGGCCTGGTTGTTCTGTTCATCCATGATCGGGCCACAAAGGTATATTTTCTTCATCGGGTTTCCTTTCTTATTGCAGAAGTTGGTGTCGAGCGTTTTCAAGCTGGGTGTCGATGGTGTCGTCGATCACGACGTCGCCGACACTGACCCGCATACCGCCAAGGATGCTGTCCGTTATGTGCGGCGTCAGGTGTACGGTGCCATTGAGAAGGCGGCCAACCTCGGTTTCGATCGCGGCGACCTGCGCTGCGGAAAGCGGGGCGGCACAATCGATCGTTCCAGAGGTCGTCTGGTTCTGCTTATCGTCCAGCGTGGTTAGCGTGTCACGGATGGCGGCAAGCTGGGCGATATCGCCAGCCGCCGTAAGCAGGAGCACAAACGGGAAAAGCAAGGCGTGGATCTGGCTGCCGATCAACTCTGCAAGGGTTTGCTGCTTGCCGGGAATCGTGATGGCGGGCGAACGGAGGAAGTCGAGCAGGGCGGGGGTTGACTGCAGGAAGGTGACCAGATGCTCAAGGTCGTCCTTCAGGGCCTCCGTGCAGCCGTTGGCCTGGCCGATGGCCAGCAGGGCATGAGCGTAGTGTTCAGCTTTGGCGTTGGCGGATTTCATTGCGGTTCTGCTTCAGGCGTTCAATAAACTGGTCGGCCAACTCGGTATGGCGTTTCTCATCGAGGTTCTCGCGGATGACCTGACGGGCGATGCGGACGGAGATCGAGGCCACGGTGGCCTTGAGGTCGTCGAGGCTTTTGCGGGTTTCGCGGTCGATTTCCGTCCGGGCCTGCTCCATCAGGATGGCGGTTTGTTCGCGCCCCGCCGTCTCGGCCTCCTTCTTGAGATCGCTCACGATACGGCGGGCCTCCTCGATGGTGGCGGCGGCCTGCTGCCTGGCCGTGGCGATCTCGGCGTGCTGGGCGTCGAGGAGCTGGCGGGCTTCATCCCGAGCGCGCTCGGCACCTTGAATCGCGTTGCGGATGGAATCCTCGCGCGCCTTCAGGATCTCGCGTAGCGGCTTGAAGGCAAAGCGGGCGAGCAGCAACAGCAGCCCGGCAAACGTGGCCAGCGCCCAGATAAATAAACCGGCATCGAAGTGAAGCATGGCAACCTGCAAGGGGTTCACGGGAAAACTGGGTTAATGAGTGGAGGATTCCATGGTGACAGGCGCTGCGTCCATGCCATCGGTCCCGAACGGATCGCTACTGACGGACGGGGCGGAGGTCTTGCCTGTCAGGGTAAAGGCGATCAGCAGGGCATAAAGGCAGAGCGCCTCAATGAAGGCGATGCCAAGGATCATCAGCTTCTGGATCTGCGGGACGGCTTCGGGCTGCCGGGCGGCAGCCTCCACGCTCTTGGCGGCAAGCATACCGATCCCGATGCCCGTGCCCAATGCGGCCAGCCCAATGGCCAGGCCAGCACCAAGCCAGGCGAATGCTTCAGGCTGTATCATCACGCTCCTCGTTTGTTGCAGGGGTTACGGACATGTGTAAACGATTCATGATGGCGACCTTGAGCTGGTCGAGCCCCGCTCCGGTGCGGGCGCTTATACGGACGGCCTCTGGCAACTGGGCCTCCAAGGCGCTTTGCAGGGTTGGGTCGGTGACGCTGTCCCATTTGTTCATCACGATCAGCGTCGGCACCCGGTCCGCCTTGATCTCGCGCAGTGTCTCGGCCACCACGGCAAGGTGATCCGCTATCCGGGAATGACCGGCATCGACCACGATCAAAAGCAGATCCGCCTCGGCAGCCACATCCAGCGTGGAGCGAAAGGATGCCACCAGCCCGTGCGGCAAGTGGCGGATGAAGCCAACCGTGTCGGACAGCATGATCTGGCGATTCTCCGCCAGGTACACCCGACGTGTCTTGGTGTCCAACGTAGCAAAAAGACGGTCGTCGACATACGCATCGGCACCGCTGAGGGCATTGAGCAAGGTACTCTTGCCCGCATTGGTGTACCCGACCAGACTGACCATCGGCCATTCACGCCGTCCGCGCGTCTGCACGCGTTTCTGCCGGATCGCCTCCAGCTTGATCTTCAACTCCTTGATGCGCCGCCGCATCGGGTCATTGCGCAACTGCAACGGGCTTTCACCAGGGCCACGCATGCCGATACCCCCCTGGAAGCGCTGCTGTTTCTCGGAGGTCGGGATGCGCTTGACCAGGTATTCAAGCTGTGCCAGCTCGACTTGTGTCTGCGACTCGGCCGAACTGGCCCGGCGGGCGAAAATCTGCAGGATCAGTTCGGTTCGGTCAATCACACGGATGCCCAATTCCAGATCAAGGGTGTTGACCTGGACGGCGGATAGTTCATTATCCACAATCACCACATTCGCATGGGCATGACTGCAGGCCAGCTTAATCTCCTCCAGCTTGCCCTCACCAACCAGATGGGATTTATTCACCTGCGGCCGACGCTGGGTAACCACACCGACCACCGTGACCCCGGCCGTATCGGCCAGCCGCTCGAGTTCACGAATGGATTCCTCGGCCTCATCGACGTGCTGTCGAGGGGTGATCACCTGAATAAGCATGGCGCGTTCCTGCATTTCCTGTGCAGGGCTGAACGACGTTTTAATAGGTTGCCTCTTTCGTTTTTTCTTTTTGCTCCGGCGAAGGGGATGCCGCAGGTTGTGTTTGCAGGGTTGGCAGCGTGGCACGGGGGGCATCGAACACGACCCGGAAGGGTTGACGCTGCAAGGTTTGGATGGATTCTGGCTGACGATCGAAATCAAACTCCCAGATCGCGGTCTGCTGGCTAGTCCGGAAGGCCGTCGTTGATAGGATCCGCCCCGGCAGGGTGACCTTCACCGTCGTCTTGAAACCGGCGAGGAGCGGGGTGATCTGCTCCAATTCCCGCTCGGACAGGGCCGTCGGCAGACTACCGATATCCGCACAGTGCGCCGCCCGGCTCCACACGTAGTGCCCGTCGGCATCCTTGGTGAGGTCAAAGCCATGTTCCTTGAAAAAAAGGTCATCAGCCAAGCGCGACAGGTCGTCGATGTGGAGTTCGAGCACCATCGTGCGCCATGCCGGACGGGTGCCTTGCTGAAGGGTTCGCAGGGTTATCCCATCGCTGGCAAAGGCATCAAGCTGCTTGCGGAGGGAGGGGCCATCGGGATCCAGGAATACGGCGAGCAGCGGATGCATTTCCAATCCGGGCGGCGGTTCACCGGCCGCCACGGCCAGGTCATCCTTCAGTTTGAACATGGCGCGAAACTGGGTAATGGCCTGCTCAGTAATCGAATAATCCAGGCGGTAGGTGGCCGATCCATCCTCCTTGATCTGGAGGTCATGCTCCATTTGCAGGCAACCGACAAGGGGCAGCAGCAGCGTGATGGCGGCAACCCTGGCTTTCAAAAAGGCATCCATAAAGGGGAACCCCTGTTAAAACGGTTATGGCTGGTGAATGATTCCGGGGGCGTTGGTAAATCGATAGACGATTTCATCCGGCATGATTCGTCCGGTCTGGCGCGCCGTGTGTTCGACAAACTCGGGGTCGCTATTGAACCGTTCCTGCTTGATCTGCAACGCCTTGATCTGCTCAGCCTGCTCGGCATTGCGGACTTCCAGTTCGGTTTTCCGGGTTTGGAGCTCCCCCAACCGGCGCAGCAGGGGAATGTAAACAAGAATACAGGCGATCACAAGGATCACCCCCAGCAACCCGAAACACCACTTATAAATGTTCGACCAAATACTCATATCCACGGCATCCTGACATTATTTCAGTCCCTAACAACAACGCACCAGTGTTGCGATTCATGGCGATATTGTCAAGGGTTGTTATAATCGGTTCTTGACGTCAGGATACCATTCGATATATTAATGACCCTTGAAAAGAAATACTGCTGGATTTTTGACAAGAGCGGGTGAAGTTCCCCGCTCTTTTCGTTGGTGGACAACTTGGAACCTTGAAATGCGCGAAAGTGGACTATGAACAACGAACTCATCGCTATATTGAATTATATGGAAAAGGAACGTGGCATAGAGCGCGAAACCCTGGTGGAAGCGGTCGAATTCGCCCTGCAATCCGCCTTGCGTAAAGCGTCGCCACAGGAACATGGACTGCGTATTGTGATTGATCGTAAGTCTTGTGATATCAAGGCGTTCGCCATTGCCACGGTGGTGGATCATCCCACCGTTGCGCGGGACGAGATCGTCTTGGAAGACGCCCGTAAAATCAATCCCAAGGTGCAACCGGGGGATGTTGTCGAGAGGGAAGTCACCACGGCAAACCTTGGCCGGATCGCGGCCCAGACCGCCAAACAGGCGATTGCCCAGCGAATCCGCCAGGCAGAACGGGATCTGATATTTGATGAATACAAGGACCGCACTGGAGATATTGTCAGTGGTGCGGTGCGCCAGTTTGCCCGGGGTGATATCGTGATTGACCTGGGGCGGGCCGAGGCGCTCATTCCGGCGCGGGAACGGGTGCCGACCGAGGAGTATCAGGTGGGCGACCGGGTCCGTGCCTATGTCGTCAGCGTGCAGAACAATGCAAACGGGCCTGCGATTGTCCTGTCGCGTAGTCATCCTGACTTTGTGCGGCGCCTCTTTGAGCTGGAAGTGTCTGAAATCGGAGACGGAATCGTCTCCATCAAGGGCATTGCGCGTGAGCCGGGATACCGGACCAAGATCGCCGTGACCTCGACCGATGAAAAGGTCGATCCGGTAGGCGCCTGTGTCGGGATGCGCGGGATGCGGGTGAAGAATATCGTCCGTGAGCTGTCCGGCGAGAAAATCGACATCGTGCGCTGGAGCCCGGATATCAAGACCTACGTGATCAATGCGCTGGCGCCTGCCAAATTATCCAAGATCGAGATCAAGGAGGCCGGGGAAAGCCGGATGATCAGCGTCATCGCTGATCCGGAACAGCTTTCGCTGGCGATTGGCAAGCGCGGTCAGAATGTCCGGCTGACGGCCAAGCTGGTGGGTTGGAAAATTGATATCCACAAGGACGATAGCGCGATTTCCTTCGAGGAGAAGGTGGCGCATGCGATTTCGGAACTGGCGGCAATCAAGGGGATCACGAAAGATATGGCGCAGCGCCTGGTGGCGGCGGGCTTCCTTTCTGTGGAAGGAATACTGGCAGCGGAGCCGCGTGATCTTTCGGAAATGTTGGATATCGAGATCTCCGAGGCACGGCGTTTATATGACGCCATCGTTGCCACACAACCGGATATTCAGGACTGATGACGACGCATTTGGATTTTATAACGGCTGGCGATGAGCGCTGACCGGGAGGGTAGGAATCATGAGAGTTCACGAACTGGCAAAAGAGCTGGGTGTAGCCAACAAATTGCTGATTGAGACGCTTCGCTCGCGCGGTGTTGAGGCAAAAAACCATATGACCGCACTCGAGGATGATGCCATTATCGTGATGCGAGCGATCATTCCGCTGGCTGCGGAGGAGGAGCGTCGCAAGACGGAGGAATCGCAGGCGGAACAAGCGGAGCATGCCCGACGGAAGGCGGATGCGGATTCCCGGCGGACCGAGGCCGAGAAGCAGGTGGCGGAAGAGGAGCGCAAGAAGGCCGAAGAGGCGCAGCGCAAGATCGATGAAGAGACAGCCAAGAAGGCCGAAGCGGAACGTGTGGCCGCCGCCAAGAAGGCCGAGGCGGAGCAGAAGGAGGCTCACCGCAAGGCAGAGGCTGAACGTAAGGCGCTTGAGGAGGCCGAGGAGAAGGCGCTAGCCAAGGCAGAGGAAGCACGACGGAAGGCGGAAGAGGCCGAACTGCTGAAGATTCCTGACGACGACTCCACCCGTCGCGAGACCAAGACGACCAAGCACACCAGAAAGCCTGAGGATCTAGAGAAGCCGATCAGCAAGCCGACAGCATCAGGGATGCGTTCAAAATTTACACCGCCTTCCGCCACTCCCTCCCATGCTCCCGCACCCTCCCCAACCCAGGCAAGTTCAGGGGCGAGCGTCGAGGATAAGGTCATCAAGATCCGCGGAGGTATCGTTGTTCGCGAGTTCGCCGAACTGATTGGCGAAAAGCCCAACCGCGTGGTTGCCGAACTGATGGGAATGAACGTCTTTGCGAATATCAATGCCAAGCTGGACTTTGATGTGGCCGCAACGATTGCCGAGAAATTCGGGTTCCTGGTTGAGCACGACAAACGCAGTAATGACCCCATCCCCGTCATGGTCCCCTCGGATGATCTTCCCTATGTGGATAAGCCCGAGGATCTTCGTCCCCGCCCGCCCGTGGTTACCTTCCTGGGGCATGTCGACCACGGCAAGACCTCGCTGATGGACCAGATCCGCAATGCGACCGTGGCCAAAGGCGAAAGTGGTGGCATCACCCAGCACATTGGAGCCTATACCGTCGAGATGAGCGGTAAGCCGATCACCTTCCTGGATACCCCGGGCCATGCAGCCTTCACGGCCATGCGTGCCCGCGGAGCCAATATGACCGATATCGCGGTAATTATCATCGCAGCGGATGACGGCATCATGCCGCAGACCCGTGAAGCCATCGCACATGCCAAGGCAGCGGGGGTCTCGATCATGGTGGCGATCAATAAATGCGATCTTCCGGCGGCGAATCCTGATCGTGTCCTGCAGCAGTTGCAAGGCGAGGATCTGGCCCCCGAGGACTGGGGCGGATCCACGATCTGCTGTCGGGTCAGCGCCCTGACTGGAGAAGGCGTCCCACATCTCCTTGAAATGATCCTTTTGCAGGCGGAAGTGCTTGAACTAACAGCCAATCCAGACAAGCGGGCGGTGGGGTATGTGATCGAGGCACAGTTGCAGCCCGGCCGCGGACCGACGGCGACCCTGCTGGTTACTGGCGGAACCTTGAACGTCGGCGATCCGGTGCTTTGCGGCGGCCACTGGGGACGTGTCAAGGCCCTGATCAACGATCACGGCAAACAGGTTAAATCCGCAGGCCCCTGCTCCCCCGTCAAGTGCCTGGGTCTTTCGGGCGTACCGGAAGCGGGCGCTGAATTCATGGTCATGTCGAGTGATCGCAAGGCCAAGGAAACCGCCGAGAAAACGGCCATGGCCTTGAAGGCGGTTTCCCTGGAAGCCCCTCGCAAGGCGTCGCTGGATGATTTGTTCGATCAGTTGAAATCCAGTGCGGGCCTGGAACTGAATGTGATCATCAAGGCCGATACGCAGGGCAGTGTAGAAGCCATCCTGCACGCCTTGAAAGAGATCAAGAGCGAGAAGGTATCGATCCGCTTCATTCACAAGGCGACGGGGAACATCACCTCCAACGACATCCTGCTGGCCAGTGCGTCGAATGCCGTCGTGCTCGGGTTCCATGTGTCGCGAGAAGCCAATGTGGAAGCACTCTCCAAGCATGAAGGTGTCGAGGTTCGCATCCATCAGATCATCTATGAATTGATCGATCAGGTACGCGATGCCATGATCGGTGTCCTCGGCCCTCGCATGGAGGAGATCAGCCGTGGACAGGCGCAGGTACGCCAGATCTTCGAGGTTGGCAAGGGCGATCAGGTCGGTGGCTGCCTGATTCTGAAGGGCACCGTCAACATCAAGCACCATATCCGCGTAAAACGCAAAACCGAGGTTATTTTTGAAGGCAAGCTGATCTCCCTCAAGCACTTCCAGGATGATGTCAAGGAGCTTCGCGAAGCGCAGGAATGCGGTCTCCGGATCAAGGGATTCTCCAGCCTGGAGGTCGGCGATATCCTCGAGACCTACGAGATCGAGGAGCGGGAGCAAACGCTCTGATCGGTTGGGTCGCTTTATTAGGGCAGCGAATGATGCTGGGAGGTTGTCATGTCCGTAGACCGAATTGAACGCGTCAATGCGTTGATCCGGCGGGAAATCGGTGAAGCACTTTTCCGTCTGATCACGGATACCCGTTTCGATTGCAGTTCCGTCATGGTGACGCAGGTCTCCACGGCACGCAATCTGCGGACCGCCAATGTGCATCTTTCAGTGCGCGGGGATCAGCATCACCAGCATCAGATGCTAAACATCATCAGGAAGTTCCGGAGTGACCTGCAGCAGGCCGTGAACCGCGACTTGTCCCTGAAATACACACCCGTGCTGCATTTTGAACTGGATCCTTCGATTGCCAAAGGCGACCGGGTGCTTGACATCCTCTCCCATCTCGACCCACTGCCGGTCGGAGACGATCACGCCGCCGGAGATGCGGGCGACGCTGAAGCAAGCAAAGACTAACGGAGCCAACGGAGCAAAAGGCATGAGTACAATACAAACATTTGGCACTGCCGTCAGTGCCCCCGCAGGATCCTCCGATAGCGTTGATGGCATCCTTCTGATCGATAAACCCATCGGTCCGACCTCGCACGATATCGTGGCAAGGATCCGCCACTATTGCCGAATTCCAAAGGTCGGGCATGGTGGCACGCTCGATCCCATGGCGTCGGGGCTGATGATTCTCCTGCTTGGAAAGGCCACCAAGTTATCGGATCGCTTCCTAGGGTCGGACAAAACGTATGAAGGGACCATGCATTTCGGGATTTCCACCGACAGCCAGGATGCCATGGGTGCCGTGCTGCGCACGGCGGATGCCAGCGCCGTGACCGAGGAGGCCGTCTGGAACCAGATGCAATCCCGACTCGGAGATAGCATGCAGATGCCGCCAATGGTGTCCGCGCTGAAGGTCAACGGGGTTCCGCTTTACAAACGTGCCCGTCAAGGAATCGAGGTCGAACGCAAGGCCCGCCTGATCCATCTGTACCGCTTCGACCTGCATTCTTTCACCTCGCCCTGTGCAGAGTTCTCAGTCAACTGCACCAAGGGAACCTATGTGCGGACGCTCTGCGCGGACATCGGCGACGCCTTAGGCTGCGGAGCCCACCTTTCCCGCCTGCGGCGCACCCGCTGCGGAGCGCTTTCGATCGACGACGCCCTGCCCTTGGCAGAGGCATTGACACTGTCGCCAGCCCAGTTGGCAACCCGGATTATCCCGATGAGGAATTTCCTGTGATCATCCTTAATGATCTTCAGGGACTGAAAAGCCGTTCCTGTCCGATTGTTCTTGCCGCAGGGTTCTTCGACGGGTTGCACGGTGGCCACCGCAATGTGATACAAACCACCCTTTCCACCGCGCAACAGGTCGGCGGCGAGGCATGGGTCATGACGTTCGATCCGCATCCCCTGAAGATACTCAAGCCGGAATCCGCCCCGCTGCTGCTCACGTCCACCGCACACAAGCTGGCCTTGCTGCGGCAGGAGCGCGTGGACGGCTGCATACTGCTTCCCTTCACCCATGCGCTTGCCGCCATGCCACCAGAAGCGTTTTCGACATGGCTGTTCCACTGCGCCCCGACACTCAAGGCCGTCATCACCGGGGGAAATTGGCGGTTCGGCTCGGGCGGAAAAGGCACGCCCCAGATGCTGGCCGATCTGGGACGGGATATGCAGATCCGCGTGACCACAGTCCAGCCCCTGATGCATGGCGGGCTGCCCGTTTCCAGCACGCGCATCCGCAAGGCCATCACCTGCGGAGACCTCGCCGATGCCACCGCCATGCTCGGGCGTCCGCCCAGCGTGCTCGGCACCGTCATTCATGGCCGTGCCATCGGCCGCACCCTGGGCTACCCGAGCGCGAATATCGACCCGCACAATGAGGCGCTGCCTCCGCTGGGCGTTTATGCCGTCCAGGCCGTTGTCGATGGCCGGTTACACGACGGGGCGCTCAATTTCGGAATCCGCCCTACCTTTGACAAGGACAAGGCCGTACCGCCGCTGCTTGAACTTCACCTGCTGGATTTCGCCGGCAACATCTATGCACAGAAGATCGAGGCGTTCTTCATCGAACGCCTGCGCGATGAGTGGTACTTTGCCACCGTGGAAGAGCTCAAAGCACAAATAGCCGACGACATTGCGCAAACCCGCAGGATTCTACGCACGCATGGATTAACCCCGTCTCAAATGCAATCCATGCATCGACAGGGCTTATAACGCAAGGTTGTAATCCAACGAATGCCTGCATATTGCGTGGAAACCGGATGTGCGCATCATCGGGGGAAACCTGATAAAAATCATTGCCTATCAGGGCCTTGCGTTGTTGGTTTGAACGCCCTTGTTATCCATGTTCGAAAAAATATGATTATTTATTTAAAATAATCACATTTTCGCTTGCATTAGCATTTCGTTAGTTATAAGGTTTTCCATTATAACTAAGGAGGATTGTATGGCTAGGAAAGAAGCATCATTGCCGGTTCGTCTCGATACTGAGTCGAAGGAACGCCTGCAGGACATTGGTGACAACATGGGTCTCACGGTCTCCGCGATCGTGCGCCTGCTGGTGAAATCATTCGTGCAGGAGTATGGTAAGAGCGGTGGTCGCATTGTTCTTCCGTTGGAATGGAAGACGGCCGACCAGTACAGCAACGAGCCTGTTGTGCAGAAAGCCAGACCGGCTGCTGCCCCTGCCGCTGCTGCCCCGAAAGCAAAGGCAAAGCCCCGCAAAGTCTAATTTGCCCGGCTGACTTGAAATACGTTTCTGGCTTTACTTTGTAGGCCAGGAACGTATTTTTGTTTCTATGAATCCCATTAAAGAGCCGTTTATACCCATCGATGCATCGCCGCCCGTCAACTTGCAGGTATCGACCGATGGGACGCGGAAGTACATTTTTCGCACCGCTGGAGGGTACTCCATCGAGACGGTCTGTATTCCAGAGCAGGAACGCTATACGCTGTGCATTTCGACGCAGGCGGGATGTCGCATGGGCTGTCGCTTCTGCATGACCGGACGACAGGGCTTTCTTGCGAACCTTTCAACGGACGAGATATTGAACCAGATCCGCAGCGTGCCCGAGTTCCTGAAGCTAACCAATATCGTCTTCATGGGAATGGGTGAACCGTTCGATAATCTCGACGCCGTGATGGCCAGCATCGGTATCCTTACGTCGCATCGAGGATTCAACATCCCCCCGCGCCGGATCACGGTATCGACAGCCGGGGTGCTGCCCGGCATCCGCGTGTTCCTCGAAAAGACCCGCTGTCCCTTGGCGGTCAGCCTGCA
>DIZZ01000057.1:359-1040 GCA_002428045.1 Verrucomicrobia bacterium UBA6015 | reverse complement strand
CTCTTCAAGGATTTCAACCATAGCCAGCGGCATGTCGACGAGCTGGCACGGCTGCTGCAGGGCCTCCGCTGCCGGATCAACCTGATGCGCATGCATCCTGTGCCGGGGATTCCGCTGGAATCTCCGGATGACCAAGCCCTGCTGGCATTCCGCGATGCGCTTCTGGAAAAAGGTTTTGTGGTGACGGTGAGACGAAGCCGTGGCCACGATATAGCGGCCGCCTGCGGCCTGCTCGCACCACGATGCGGGGAAGGAGTTTCGGCATGATGATCGAAGCGGGACTTAGTCTGGGAACCAATCTGGGAGACCGCCTGGGGAATCTGCGCGCCGCTGCCACCCATATTGCCGCCCTGCCGCACACCACCCTTATCGCCCGTTCCGGCATCTACGAGACCGCCCCCGTCGGGGTCAGGCCGGAATATCGGCACCTGGCTTATCTGAATGCCGTCCTGATCATCGCCACGGGACTGACGCCCGACGCGCTGTCCGGTCACATCCATGCGATCGAGACGCTGATGGGACGCGTGCGCACGACGGACCGGTTCGCTCCCCGCGTCATTGATATCGACATCCTGTATGCGGGCGACCAGATCCTGGACGACGACGCACTGACCCTGCCGCACCCACGCTGGTCACAGCGGCGCTTCGTGATGCAGCCTCTGGCCGACGTCCGCCCCGACC
>DIZZ01000057.1:0-270 GCA_002428045.1 Verrucomicrobia bacterium UBA6015 | reverse complement strand
ATTTTTAAACTTTCTGACTACACAGCTATCCATGTTTAGTTAATTTGAGATTGACGGCGACATGCGTACTGGTATATTGAACGAAAATTAAAGCGTTACGGTGTGGTCATAAATACGCGCAACGACGTTTCATGGGATTATGCACTTGGCTGTGTTAATGGCAAAGGAAAGGCTTTCAGCATGAAGAATAATCATGGTTCAATGCGAGTTTGGGTCGGGTTCCGGTGGTCTCTCCTTGCCCTGTTGTCCAGTGTTTCAATGTTTGTGACG
>DIZZ01000225.1:2072-3660 GCA_002428045.1 Verrucomicrobia bacterium UBA6015 | reverse complement strand
GAGGCGGACAAAAACAGCGATGCCGGAGGCGAATGAAACCCTTATCGGAACATATTCTGTCACAATCGTTTGCCCCGACCGGCTTTAGCCTCATCGAGGCCAGTGCGGGAACGGGTAAGACGTTCAGCATTCAAACACTGTACCTGCGCCTTGTGGTCGAGCATGGCATCCCTGTCGAAAAGATCCTCGTGGTGACCTTCACGGAGGCGGCCACCGCCGAACTGCGGGAACGGCTGCGGAAAATCCTGGAGGAATCCTACAAGAACCTTACGGCACCAGAAGAAGATCCTCCTGAACCCGCCAATACGGATACCGCAGCAACCAATACCGAGCCGAACCGGATCAAGGAAATCCTTGCACTGGTGCCTCATAGCATTCCTGAGAGGATTAACGCAGAGGAGATGAAGAAGCGGCGGCTACGCCGGGCTCTGCTCGATTTCGACCAGGCAGCGGTCTTTACGATCCATGGCTTCTGCCAGCGCACCCTGAATGAATTCGCCTTTGAATGCGGACAGGATTTCGACACCGAAGTCATTTCCGGCGATGCCCTGCTCGCCGAGATCTGCACCGATCACTGGCGTGCCATCATGTACAAGAAGCCGACCAACGCAGCCGAGGACCTCATCCAAGCCAAGTTCCCAGACCCAACCAAGCTCACCAGCTTGGCCAAAACGTATATCGGACGTCATGGCATCAAACTGCAGCCAGAAGCGAAACAAGCTGGATCCGAGATAGCTCAGATCGAGTCAATCATTGATCGTGCTGTGGACACCCTACAGGCTAATCAATCAGCCATCATAGGTGCACTTAGGAAACCAGAATCAGATTTCTTTTTTGCATCCAGCACGGAAATCGACAACATCGAACGTCTAATCACTTCTTTTTGCGGCAATCCACCGCCTGACAAGTGGCAAAGCTTGCAGATGTTAAATGAGATTCAAGCTAAGCTTGTTGTTCAAATAGGTAATCCTACAACAATACCAGAAAACATTAACGTATGCCTCGTGCAGGCAAAAACCTGTGTCGAATTTGTCAAGACACATGATTTTGCGCCCAAAGGAAAAAATGATCCGTGGAGTCCTCCCGTGTCGTTGCTCACAGAGTGGCAGCAAATGCTTGCTTCTGTAATGAGTGCTCTGCGCAATCAACAGGATAATCTGAAATGTTTTGTAAAAGACGTTGTCCAGCAATACCCGGAACGATTCTTTGATAACGAGTTCAAGAACAATACTGCCATTTTGGAGAAACGACTCAATGATATACTTGCCGACGGCGGATCACCAAAGGAATGCAGGACAGCACTTGAGAAAATATCGAAGATCAAGCCGCTACCGAAATTGACTTGGGACGGAGGTACTGAGGTTAAAAATTGTATGAAGGCGGCGGACGATGCAAACACGGCATTAACCGCTTATGCCAATAGTTTTCTTGCAACAGACATCAAGCGCATCGCAGCCAAGTATGCCCAACGCAAACACGAAGCGCGCGGCATGACCTTCGATGATATGATCATTCGCCTGCAACAGGTGGTGGAGGGCAAGCCGGAGATTGCGTCAACCATCCGCAGTGCCTATGACGCCGCCTTGAT
>DIZZ01000225.1:683-2040 GCA_002428045.1 Verrucomicrobia bacterium UBA6015 | reverse complement strand
GCCTTCCGGTATTCCTTGTCGGCGACCCCAAGCAGGCCATTTACTCCTTCCGTGGCGGCGATATCTATACCTACTGCGAGGCCAAGACATCGGAGAAGACATCGATTGCCGCCGACAACCGTTTTGAACTCGACATGAATTTCAGATCCCAGCAATCCCTGATTACGGCAGTCAATACAATCTTCAAGGATCGCGAGGCGTCTCTCTTCGCCCATGAATCCATCAGCTATGATGGTAAGCTGAAATGCAAGGGACTGAAGGAGCAATTCAAGGATGAAGGCACGATCGACAATAAACCGTTCAGAATCTGGACGGTTGAGCGGTCGGACGGAAAGAACCAAGGAAAGACTCCATCAAACTACAGCTCTACCGACGCCCAGCGTATCTATGAATGGGTTGCGGAGGAAGCAGTCCGGTTGCTCAACGATCCGAACACAGGGTTTGTCAATGAGAGGGGCAACCTGCGTAGAATCAAAGCGTCGGATATCGCGATCTTGGTTCGTCGCCACAAGGAAGCCCAGCATCTCTACAAGCAGTTAGCCAAGCGAGGCGTTCCGGTTGTCCGGCAGGCCGCCGGCAATATTTTCGCGACATCAGAAGCCACGAGCCTCTTCTATGTGATTCGTGCCATGCATGACCCCGGCAACATCCGCTATGTCCGAACAGCGCTCGCGTCACACCTACTTCCGGTTACGGATGACGATCTGCGTCGCATGGCCGAACAAACCTCGGCGGCGATGACCGGCAAGGACGCGAAGAACAGACAGACCAAAACACTGGATGAATGGATCGGGATATTCCAGGAGGCCAGCCATCGCTGGGCAAAGAACGGATTCTACGCCGGGTTCGCGGATTTGCTTGAGAAATCGGGAATGAAAGCCCACATCGCCTCCTGTCCACAGGGCGAGCGCCAGCTTTCCTATATCCTGCAACTTGGCGACATCCTGCACCGGATCTGCGCGGAGCGCGCCTTCGGTCCAGCCGCCCTGCTGGCTTGGTACACGAGTCAGTTGTCGGCAGATTCACGGGAAACGGACGACGCCTTTGAAACGCGGCTGGAAAGCGATGCGGAGGCCGTCCAGATCATGACCTTTTTCAAGAGCAAGGGACTCGAGTTCCCCGTCGTTTTTGTCCCCACGCTGTGGTCTAGTCAGGTCGGAATGCGTCAGCGTACATCCCTGATTTATCACGCCAAACCCATGGATGAGAATTCCCACGCCGATATTTACATGCATCTCGATACCGCGGACAAGGAAGCCAAAGCACAGGCTGATGCAGAGAAAGCCCAGGAGGATATCCGTAATTTCTATGTGGCAGCCACCCGCGCCTCCTTCCGGACCTATGTTGTCACCGGCAC
>DIZZ01000225.1:0-498 GCA_002428045.1 Verrucomicrobia bacterium UBA6015 | reverse complement strand
GGTCTCGGCCAAAGATCACGACGACAACGATGACCCTGCCGGAAACGAACACCCCGGAGATAAGACCGACCTGAACATCTTCTCATTCCCTGCCGGAAAACGTACCGGCAATTGCTGGCACAAGATCTTTGAGGATATCGATTTCACAGGGGACGCCGAAGCCATCGCCCACGTCATCGATGAGCAGTTGAAGCTGGCCCGACTGGACAAGGGTACGGAAAGCGAAGCGCAGGCCAAGCGGTCCATCACACAGACCATGGTCAAGACCGTTCTGGAAGCCCCGCTCAAGGCCGACGCCCCATCGCTACGACTGAAAACGATTCCCCGCAAGGATCGTATTTCGGAAATGAGCTTTGATTTCGCAATTCAAGGCAGCGGCAACGGCAACGGGGATGACGAAAAAAGGAATGCCGTCTGGAACGTCCTCCACGAGGCCTGGGGCAATGCCATTGAAGATAGCCCGTACGCCTTGTTCCTTGCACGGCTGAAGAACTGGTC
>DIZZ01000269.1:1259-18126 GCA_002428045.1 Verrucomicrobia bacterium UBA6015 | reverse complement strand
CTGGGAACATCTGAACCATCCCATCTCGGTGGACGAGGCGGCCGCTGCCGCAGGTATTTCCCGCAGCAGTCTGGAACGGCGGTTCCGCAAGGCGATCGGACGGAGTGTGAACGAGGAACTCTTGCGCAAGCGCCTTGAACGCTGCCGGGAACTCCTGCTCTCGACCGATCTGACCCTCGTGGATATTGCCCCGAAGGTGGGATTCCTCTCCAAGACCTACCTCCACCGCATCTTTCGCGAACACTACCACTGCACCCCGAAGGAAATGAGGAAGCAATCCCTCCCCTGTCGTCAGACGTGAGGTCTGCGTTCCCCTTTGCCCTGCGCCCCTTACTGCGAGGGACATCGCGTGCATGTGATTTTGCGTTGCCACATGCGCTTGGATGGTGGTAGGGTTGCGGGTTTTGCGAGTCCGAGGCGCTGATTTTCAAAAAGGAGCGGTCATGAATAGGGCGGTTGTTCTGCTTTTGCTGATGTGTGGGGCGGTGGCTGTTTCCGGTTGTGCAGTGACCGGCGGGGCGGGGGCGGACAGCGGGCGCCGGGGTTTTGCATCGTTGCAAGCGGCTACGGCAGAAGCGGCGGAGGGTGCCAAGGGAACCGTCGTCCTAGTCAAACTGAAAGGTGACGCGCTGACCGGCGATCAGTCCCTTATCATAGAGGGTGGACGTATGCGCACGTCTGAACAGGCTGGCGCGAAAACCGCGACCGGACTGATCCTGACAACCAACGGTTATGTGGTTGTGGCCGAGAATATCAACCCGAGTGATGTGACCCGTGTGGAAGCCTGGGTCGGCGACACCGAATACCGCGCCAACGTGATCAAGAACGATCCCCAACTCGGCATCACCGTACTCAAAATGGATGTGGATGCGCCAGTCAAGGCACTCAACATCGCCACCGCCGATGATTTGCAGGTGGGCGAGTGGTGCGTTGCGGTCCAGCCCTCGGATGAGGTCCTTGACTATGAACAATTAATAACCCTCGCCGTCTGCCGTGGTCAGTCCGCAGGGCTTTATCGTGAATTCCTGCTCGATAGCAGCCAGGCGTTCAGGCCGGGAACCCCGATTCTCGGGCTTTCCGGGAATGTCGTCGGCATTGTGCAGCGCCGGGGGAGCGTTTTGTCCATGAACGATATCCGTGACGACCTGCTGGCCTTGATCGAAGAGGCGGCTGGGGTTAAATCGGCGGATGAAGAGGCCAAGAAGAAGGCTTGGTTTGGAGCCATGCTGTCCGCGATCAACAAGGACTACGCCCGCAAATATGGCTTGAGCAAGAGTTATTTATGGGTACACCACGTCGTCCAGGACGGCTCGGCCGATTCCGCCGGGGTGAAGCCGGGCGATTTGATCGTGCGTGTTAATGGTCGCGATATGCGTCTGACGGACCAGCGCGCCCGCGAGTTCTTCAACAAGGCCCTGCGGCCCAAGGTGGGGCAGCCATTCCGTGTCACGGTGCTCCGCGATGGCAAGATGCTCGATCTTGAGGGGGTATTCACGAAGGAGCCGGAGCCCGAAACGGTGCTGGCCACCGACCTGGGCGTGACCGTCAAGCGGATCGATGGCAGTGACGTGGTCAACATGAACCTGTTCACCGGCGAGGGCGTACTGGTCGTGGACGTCAAGCGGGGGAGTGCCGCCTCAGTGGGCAGTAACATGCGCAGCGGGTTGCTGAATACCGGGGATGTCATCACGGCGGTTGACGGGACTCCGACGCCTGATCTGGCGACGTTCTCAGCCGTGCTCGAAGCCCTGCGTCGCGAGCAGAAGGAGATCATGCTGGTGGCCTATCGCCGTGGACGTACCACCGGGCTGGCGGCACTGAATCTGAAGATTGGAGAAAAGGACACTGAAGGGGGAAAGCGTAAATGAACGATAAAACACAATCTTGCCGTCATGCGTTATGGTTTGCTTTCGGTGTTTTGCTTGTATCGGGTGCAAACGGTCTCATGGCACAGGAGCAACCACAGGCCCAGGCGGATCAGGATATCCCTGATGCGATTGTGCGGAAGGTTGATCCCTCGGTCGTCGCGATCAAGCATGAAAGCGCCATTGGTAGCGGATTTATCATCAGCACGGATGGCTATATCCTGAGCAACGGTCATGTGGTGCGCGGGAGCGATGATGAGGATCCGATGGAACCGGCCCAATCAATCACGGTGATCTTGAACGATGAACGCAAGTTCCCCGCCAAGGTGCTTGGATTCTGCATGAATCCAGATGTGGCCCTCCTGAAAATCGAATGCGATACCCCGCTTTCGCCCGTTGAGTTCGCGGATTCGCGCAATGCCCAGATCGGTCAGAAGGTGTTTGCCGTGGGAACGCCCCAGGGATTCAAGCGCACCTTCTCAAGCGGCATCCTGAGCAATGTGGATCGTACGGATCTGGGCACTTTTACCAAGGTGATCCAGACAGACGCGGCCATCAATCCCGGCAACAGTGGCGGTCCGTTGTTCGATCGGGATGGCAAGGTCCTGGGATTGAACACGTATGCCTCCCAGGGGGCCAATAATCTCGGATTCACCATCCCGATCCATGTGGCCGAGGAGATCCGCAAGGACCTGATGACGTCCGGGCGGTTCATCCGGGCTGATGTTCCCGTATTCTCGGTCAGCGAAGTGTACGAGGAGATGAAACTCGCCCTTGGCGTTGAGCGAGGGGTGCTGGTGGATTATGTGATGGAGAACACACCTGCCGATTCGGCGGGGCTCAGGGCTGGCGATGTGATCATCCGTCAGAATGGACAGCCGATGGCTGCCGCCACGCAGGCGGAGCTGAAGGACGTGATCTGGGCACTGACGATCCTTGAGCCGGGCACGCCCGTTGAATGGGTGGTCCTGCGCAAGGATGGGAATGCATATAAAGAGGTCAAGATCCTCGCCACGATTCAGGAAGCCGAACCGATGCCGGGGACACAGCGTTTTCCGGGGGAGCTGAAAACCCAGAAACTCGATGCGGTAGGGCTCTCGTTCATGGATATCGTAAGTACCCATCGGATCATGCACGGACTCCAGGATGATCCGGGGATCCTGGTTCATGCCGCCGAGAAAGGGTCGCCAGCAGAAATGGCCGAGCTCAGGGGCGGGGATATTGTCACGCATGTCGGCGGGCTCCAGGTGACGGATGTGGCATCCTTCAGTCAACAGCTTGAGAGCCTTCTGTCCACGCAGGAAAAGTATATTGATATGACAATACGGCGTCGGCAGATTTCGGTAAAAACCGTGTTGGCACCGTATTATGATCTGATGGGTAAGCGCGTTCTTGTGGTTGTTCCTTCCGACGAGCCACGCTATCTCGACCTGGTGCGACGCGAGCTGATCGCCCATGGGGCGATGTTGACGTTTGCCTCGGTGAGTGGAACCTGCACCGAGGCAACGCTCAAGGACGTCAAGAAACTGTCAGCGGTGGCATCCGATGCGGTTGACCTGCTCATTCTGCTGGATGGTGGCAATGCGAGGGACGATTGGGAAAACGAGACCCTGCTTGAGCTGATTCGCGGTGTGTTCAACGCCGAAGGCGTCCTGGCGGGTGTCGGATCCTCGGTCATCACGCTGGTGTTGGCCGACCCGGGCTTGCTTGCCAAGAAGATGACGACCAGCAAGGATGATTCGTCCGAAGCCATCCGAAGGAAGGCGTTATACACAGGGAAGGCGGTTGAACAGGATGTCGGCCTAGTCACCACGACTGGGTTTGACCGCAAGACGGTTCGTGCATTCCTGAAGGAAGTGGTCAGGGCCGGATCGGGTGCAGGGGGTAAGCGCGCGAGCAGCATGAACGAACCCGAGGCGGCACCGGAAGCCCCCTGATCAATAGACAACCAGTGCCAGCAGGAGCAAGGCGGCATCAAATGCCAGGCCTACGCTGCCGATAACCCTGCATGCGGTATCGGTGGCCAACACGCGCTCGGTTGCTTTGCGGAAGAGGTAGGGGCTGAGCAATAGCGCCATGCCCTTGACCACCATCACATACGCTACCAGCGACATCACCACGCTCCATGGCGATTCGTGCAGGCGGGCAGCCTCCAGCAGCGGGGCGGGGTAGAGCAGCAGCAGTGCCCCCAGGGCGCGGGGTGCCAGCAGTTCCTCCATGGTGTAAAGCACGAGGCCGGCAAAGACCACCGCCGCTGGAACCAGAAACTGTTTCAGATAGTCGAACCGTCCCAGTGGCATATCCCGCAGCAGCCAGGCCGCCCAGACCACGGCACCGCCTGCCAGAGCCCATCCGATCCAGCGATGGCGGGGAAACCGTCGCAAGCCTTCGCGCATCGTGGACGGGGCCCATACCAGCGAGGCATGCAACGGCAGCAGGATGGCGAGAGGCACCAGGGTCAATATCATCAGCTTACTCATACTTTTTTCTCCGTGTTTACAATCTGTCCGTAAAGGGTCTGCGGCATCGCCCGGTCAATTTTAATCGAAAGGAAATCGCCAGCCGCACAATGCTCGTCGGGGGCAAACACGACGATCTTGTTGCTCCCGCTGCGTCCGCTCCAGCGCGAGGCGTCCCGCAGGCTTTCGCCCTCTGCAAGCACCTCCAGGGTGCTGCCGACCAGGGCGTCGTTGATCTGTTGACCTATCCGGTCCTGATCCTCGAGCAACACCTGGTTCCGTCGCCGCTTTTCTTCCTCGGGAACATCATCCGGCCATTTGGCAGCAGGGGTTCCGGGGCGTGGCGAGTACTTGAAGATAAAGGAATTATCGAACCCGACGATCTCCATGACGCGGCGCGTCTGTTCAAAATCATCGGCCGTCTCGCCAGGGAACCCGATGATGATATCGGTCGTTAGTCCGATGGCCGGGACCGCCGCCCGCAGCCGCTCCACGGCCCCGATATAATCCGCCGCCGAGTAGCCGCGCCGCATCCGCTGCAGGACCGTATCCGAGCCCGACTGCAGCGGTAGGTGCAGATGCGGACAGAGGCAGGGTAATTCGCGCATGGCGGTGGCCAGCTCGCGGGTACAGCCGGAAGGGTGACTGGAGGTAAAGCGCAGGCGCTTCAGGCCGGAGCGGTTGTTCAGTGCCTCAAGCAGCCGCACAAACGGTTCGGTGAATCCGCGCGGGGATGCGGCATCCGGAGCCCAGACCGCGTTCGTCAGTCCATAGCGCATGACACTCTGCCCCAGCAGGGTAACCTCCTTGATCCCCGATCGGACCAGGCTGGAGACCTCCTGCACGATCCCTTCCGCCGGACGGCTCCATTCCGGACCGCGCACATCCGGCACGATGCAATAGGCACAGCGCCGGTCGCACCCCAGCAGGATATTGACGAACGCAGAGACATCTTCCTCGTCGTGTCCGCTCAGTACATCAAGATCCTCATCACCAATCCCGACATCAAGGAGATGGTGCTCACCGCCGGCAATCCGGTCAATCAGCGCCGGAATTCGCGAGAATCGGCGCGGACCGACGGCGAAGTCGAGGCCGCCAACGCGCTCGAACAGTTCCCCTTGCAATCGCTGCACCATGCAGCCCATAACGCCGATAATCCGCGATGGTTGATCCCGCTTTGAAAAGGCCAGCATCTGAAGCTTTCCGATCGCCTTGTCCTCCGCCTTGCCGCGGACGCTGCAGGAATTCACGATCACCACATTGGCGAGGGCTTCGTCCTTGACGGGAACCAGACCATGCCGGGCCAGCAGCATCGACACCGCTTCGGTATCGCGGACATTCATCTGGCAGCCATAGGTGCGTACAAAAAAGGTTTTTTCCGCCATGGTCAGATTCCTGTTGCTGTTGCAGGGGTGCTAGTGGATGAATTGTTATCAACGGGTCGCCGCTCTTCGGGCTCAGCTACGGCAGGCAAGGGGGCCATCGGCGGCGGCACCGTGCTTGCTGCGGTTTCAAAGAGCGGCTGGCGCAGACGTTCAGCCGTGGCCGTGGGCAGGACAAACACCACGTCGTGCCCCTTTACCATGGCGTATACACCGTCGTTATCCGCCGGGTTCCCCAGCATAAGTGTATTCTGGAGGCCGACCTCGCCGCGCAGCATGATCGTCAGGGTCGTGGATGGGACCGCCAGTCCGTAGGGAGCCAGATCGTGCGGCATGAAGGCGGCAAAACGGCTAGCCTCGATTCGTTCGGTCGCCGCCAGCAGATCCTGCACGGCGGCGGCGTTGATCGGCAGGCTGGCTTCCGTGCGGCTATCGCGCCATGTTCCCGGCTTGTCTGCGGCACGTTCTACCCGTTGCGTGGTACTGGTGCGGTGATCGGCAAGCGTCAGGCGCATCACGGCCGCATTGCTGACCGTCAACATCACGGGGCTGCGGAAGCGCAACGGGGAAACCAGCGATTGATCGAATCCGGCGACGGCATCAACCGGTAATGTGAAGACATCGCTGCGGCCTTGGCTGATGACGAAACTGGGCTGTCCAGGTTCGGCATGTTCCTGGACATACAGGGTTACCTCACGTGGAGACAGGGTGGTGCTACGAGGCGTTGAGGGGTCCACGGGTTGCGGCGACAGGGTCACGCGGATACAGTCCGGGGGCGGTAGTACCGGCGTTGTCGATGAATCCATGGGAAGGTATTCGTCCACGCGCAGTGCCAGCAACCGACCAATCAGGGCGCTTACGGCCTCGGTATCGGCCGTGGCTTGCACGGGAACCTGTAGTCGCCACGTCCCGTTGGTTCGCTGCAGCTCGACCCGGTTATCGTTATGCTCCAGTCGCAGGAACCTCACGTCGCCCGCAGCAAAATTAAAGACGGCACGATCGCGAAGCGCATCCACGGGCATTGAACAGGTATCCACAATCGCGGACGGTACGGTATAGATCGCCATGGATCCTGCCTTTCGCACATAAATCCCAGGAGGTGCCGTATCCTTGACATCCTGTCCGAACAGGATTTCCTGCCCCAACCGATCCCCTTCGATCCAGAGCTGGCACCGCAGGCGGGCCGCGTCGGCGGAGAGGCCGGCGGACTCCATCTGGCCTTTCCAGTCCATCTCTCGCCGGGCTTCATCCGCCTCCTCGCCGGGTTCTTCCGCTGGCGCATCCCAGTGGAATGTACTGATCCTTAGGGCGAAGAGTGCCTCGAGAAGTTGACGTACAACCACGCTATCGGCCTTGGCGACGAGGGGTTGCTGCAACACCCACTCCCCCTTCTGGCGCACCAGTTGCACAAACCCGAAATCGCGGCGGTATAGGTCGATCCGCTCTGTCTTCGGCGGCGTGCCGTCGACCAATAGTCGATCGCGCCAGTAGGACAGGTCCCTGATGCGAAGCCTCATCACCGATTCGGGTAGTATCAATACGGCATCATTCCTATCCATCCGACCATAGACTGTTTTTCCAAACGGTCCCGGATCGCCCAGGTGCAGGATCTCGACCCGGCCACCGTTGGTTTCCATGAAAATTCGCCGGGTCGCCGGATCAAGTCCGTAATCCGCCAAGGACCGCCCCCGCTGTTCGCGTTGTTCGACGGTGATGTAATCGTCCCAGCGCAGCCGTTCAAGCGCCGCCGCCAAGGCCTCCACCCTGGCCCCCTCGGCCCGTGCCCGTAATGGCTTCTGTATGAACCAGAGTTTGTCCTTGCGTACGAACTCGATGCGCTGGGCATCCTCCTCGATACCGATCACGGTGATCGGATCGGTGTTCACGTCGAAGACCCGCTTAACCTGCAGCTTTTGCGTCTGCCGGTGATCGATCTGGTTGTCGAGTAGGTAAATACCGCTGCCAAGGATGACGGCGATCAGCGCGAGCTGCAGGGTTGTACGGCTTTTCATGGAGATCCTTCCTAGCGACGGCGAAACAGCGCCACGACACCACCGATCAGCAGCAAGCTGCCGGGTATCCCGAAAACCAACCAACCAAACAGGTGTCTCCATTGCCGTTTTGTCAGCTCCGGCTGCAACAGCGAGGGTACACGCGGGGCCACGGTCAACAGGCTATCACGTTCCACAAGCCAATTGAGGGCGGAGAGCAGGAAACTGACACTTCCGCCAACCCCGCTATCGATCACCCGGTTCGATAGGAAAAACGAATCCCCGATGACGACCATGCGGGTGGGTTGCAATTCCGCATTGATACCCACCGCCCCGCGTTCAACGGCCATGGCCACCGCCACCGGGCCGCGGTGATCCACCGCCTCATCAAAAATGGGGGGTTCCTGTGAGAGATTCGTCTCGATCCACCCTTCCGGTCCTGTTCCCGCCAGGGTACTCACCCGGACGCGATCCTCATTGCTGCCGGTTCCCTTGTCTAGGGCGGTGGGGTTCCCCGAAGGTTCTAGCGGCCCTAGCGCCATCGGCATGTAAAACATCGTCGTTACGTTTTTGAAGCCCTGGGTAATCGGGTGTTCGCCATACGTATTAACAATCAAATCCCGTCCGGAAAAAGTTCGGCCGACCACCACGCCCGGCCCCGCTGTGATACCCCAGTGCTCGAGCATGCCTTCGAGTCCTGTCTGTGTCCCGGGGTCGATCATGAGAAGGACACGGCCATGGCGGCTTTTAAGATAATCGTCGATCTGCGCGATCATGGCATCGGCAATCTGGCGATCGGGACCGGCTACCACCAAGGCACGGCAGTCTTCGGGAATGCGGTTATGTTCCCCCGGAACCAGGCGGCGGATATCGATGTTTTCGCGGGAGATTACCCGCCCCAGGGCGGAGTACCCTCCCTGCTCGAAGTCCTCCACATCGCGTTCGCCGTGGCCGCTCAGGAAATAAACGACCGGTGTGGTTTTCTCGGTCACGTTCAGGATGGCCGACGAAAACGCCTGTTCCCCTAAAAATCCCACCATCCGCCGTTCCACGCGTGACTCTTTCATCTCTAACTCATATTGCGCCAGGCTGCCGATATCAATCACCTTGCGCTTTTCACCGCAGGCGAAAATCACCTGGTTCCCGCTCTCGATGTCGTATAAGCGGGCCAGTTCCCGGGTACGGGCAATATCCCGCTGCGGATCGACAATCTCCAGGTTGAATTTCAATGAAGGAATCGCCTCGGCAGCATACGCATATTCGCGCAACAGGCTGCTGACATCATCGTAATAGGCCGATTCGGCATCAAACAAGGCGGTGACCGTGATTTCCGAATCCAGCCCCCGCAACAGGGCAATCGTTTTTTCCGATAGGATATGGCGCGACCGGGCCGCGAGTTGCAGTTGTTGCGGGAACCGTTCGGCCACCGCGTTGACCAGGAACGTGACCACGGCCATCAGCCCGACTGCTGCCAGCACGTTAAGTCCTGTAATGGCCCTGCGCCGCCGCCACGCGCGTACGGCCACGCGCCGTGCCTGCGCCTCCGGCGTCTCCCGTTGTCTGCGTCTTGCCATTGATAATTCTCCCTTTTTCCCTTAAAGCCAGCGCCTCGACTCCAGCACCCGGATAGCGGAGAACAGCATCAGCACTGTCACCGATAGATAAAGCACAACTGGCTGCAGGCTCAGCGTGCCCGATACAAATAGCATCACATGCTGAAACATCGAAAACCGCTCGATCGTGGCTTGCCTGAAAAACGGGATGACCGTCATCAGGGGATGCACCATGAAGGGGGCTAGGATGGCCCAGAAGCAACAGAGCGCCGCCACGATCTGGTTGCGCGTCAGCAGGGAGGTCAATACACCGATCGACGTGCAGCAAAACGAGATCAATACCACCATCGCCCCCCCCCCGATCAAGGCATATTGATCCACCCGCTCAAGCCCCGGGCTTGCCTCCACGAGGATGTACGGGACGGCGACGACAGGGACGACGCAAATCCAGCAGAAAAGCAGGGCACCTGCGTACTTGGCCAGCACGACGGAGGTCTCGCCGACCGCCGTTGTCATCAGCGTTTCTATCGTTCCCGTACGTTTCTCCTCGGCGAACAGGCGCATGCAGATGACCGTGATGAGCATGGGCAGCCAGAGAAGAATCGCGGAAAAAAGCTGAGGCTCGAGATATTCCGCCGTACCTACCTTGACCTTGACCGTCGCCAGAAATGTCCAGGCCGAGGCGCTAAAAAAAACCGCCATGGTGACATACGCCACCGGCGTCAGGAACACCGCCGCCAGTTCGCGCTTCAGAAGGATCCAGAAATTACGCATGATGATCCTCCATTGTCGGCGCACCGGGGCCCGAGGCAACAACATCTCTCTCGGTCAAGGCGGCAAACACATCTTCCAGGTGCCGCCGCTCAACCCCGAGCTCCCTGAGGCGCCACCCCCGGTCGGCGACCAGGTCGAAAAGCTGCTCGCGAACCCCGATACCCCTGGATGAACGGAAGCCAAGGCGGTTCCACCCGCCATCGGTGGTGATCGTGAGATTCCGTACACCGGGCATCTCACTGACCCCCTTGGCTACCTCGTCGGCGGGGCCCTGTATTTCTGCCGTTATCCGTTCATCCCCCTGCATCAAGCCCAGCAGCGCCTCGGGGGTATCCGAGGCGATGATCCGACCGCGATCCAGGATCAGCACGCGGCTACAGATCATCTCCACTTCCGACAGAATGTGCGTCGAGATCAGCACGGTATGCTGCGGTGCCAGGCTCCGGATCAGTTCCCTTAAATGGCGGATCTGGTTCGGATCCAGACCGATGGTTGGCTCATCCAGGATCAGGCAGTCCGGCTCATGCAGCAGGCAGTCCGCCAGCCCGACGCGCTGCCGGAAGCCCTTCGAGAGCCGCCCGATCAACGCTCGTGATTCGGCCGTCAGGTCGCATTGCTGGAGCACGTTCTCGATACGACTGCGCAGCCGCTTGCCCCGCAACCCCTTGAGCGCCCCGCGGAACTGCAGGTACTCATGTACCCGCATATCGGTGTAAAGTGGCACGTTCTCGGGAAGGTAGCCGATTCGCCGACGGACGTCCATGGAGGCTTCAAACACGTCCGCCCCGCCCACCTGGGCTTCGCCCCCGTTCGCGGCCAGATAACAGGAAAGGATCCGGAGCGTGGTACTCTTGCCCGCCCCGTTCGGCCCCAGCAGCCCGACGATCTCCCCGCGCCGGACTTCAAAGGTCAACCCATCCAGCGCCGTGACCCGCCCGAAACGGCGCGTCAGGTTCTTTACACTAATTACAGGCGATTCGTCGGCTTTATCCAAAAAGGGCTCCTATCTGAAATTCGCCGCCTACTATGCCCGTTTGGAATGCGTCCGTCAAGCAGCACAACAGGGTCTTCACTGCCCTCTTGAGCGGGGTCTTGGAGACGCTGGTTTGATCACCCAATCACGGGTCAAGACGCCTGCGCTTTACCGTTTGAACGCAATCCAGAGCATCTCTTTCTGTCCCATGTTAAAGTG
Organism: Verrucomicrobia bacterium UBA6015; assembly: GCA_002428045.1. Lineage (GTDB taxonomy): Bacteria > Verrucomicrobiota > Kiritimatiellia > UBA8416 > UBA8416 > UBA8416. The sequence goes on along the minus strand of DIZZ01000269.1, from coordinate 6,910 downwards.
GCCGCATTCGCTCGCTTTGACTTCAGGAACCTCGGCAATCTCATGGAAACGGGAAGATTCCAGGACGACCATACCGGTTTGCTGTGCTCTCATCGCCTCAACCAATGCGGTCGGATTATGGTATTGCCTACCGCGCGTACGGCAATATAAGGCCTGGATCTCACCATGGATCCGATAAAGGAGCAGATCCTGATGGGCAGGCAACCGGGTCTTGGCGGCGGCCACCAAGGCATGCGGGGTTTTAACCGTATTAAGGACGGGATAGAGCAGGAATGCCGTTATCGCCAACGTGTATGCAATGCCGCCGGCAGCGGTTGCAAGCCAGCGGGTCAGATTCTGATCATGGGTTGTCCTGAGCAAGACAATCCCTGCCAGCAACAGGACACATCCACCTGGAATAAGCGCCATCAGGGAAACGGGTGCTGCTTTTTGCAGCAACGCCATGACCCCTTCCGCAGATGCCATCACGACGCCCGCGAGGATCAGGATGCCAGCCAACAGGCGTTGCGAGACGATCCGCATCCTGACGGGTGCATTCCTGATTCGATCCCATCCGGCCGCCAGTAGGATCGCCGCTGCTGGATAGGCCATCAACGTGTACAAGTTACGCTTCGTCGTGGACAGGGTGAAAAAAAACAACACAAAAAGGCCCCAGGCGGCCACGCCACGGGCCATCCGGCGAACGTCATTATCACGGCGCAAGGCGATTAGCGCCGCTGGAAACAAGGGCGTCCAGGGCATGAAATCGCCGAAAAAATACACGAAAAAATACCAGAACGGGCGTTTGTGCCCGACAGCAAAACTGCCTGATGCACGGCCGATGTTCTGTTTGAACAAGAGTTCGTCAAAATATCCGTCCGGGGCGGCGTTGAAATAGACGATTGAACCCAGCCACAGGGCTGTGGGCAATAGTGCCAATGGAATACCCCAGATACAATGCCACTGCTGCCGCCGCGAGCGACATCCCGAGAAAAGACAAAACGCCACCCATGCTCCCAGTGGGACCAGCAAACCAACCGGACCCTTTGATAGGACTGCCAGTCCCATCGCGAGGTAAGCGCCCACGCGGCGAAGGCCAGGGCGGGATGCCGTCTCCCTGCTGGCGGACAGCAGTAGCCAGAACGCAAGCATCTGGAGTCCACACAAGAGACCATCGATGTGGCCAGCCCCGCTGAGTCGCCAGAAGAGTGCCGAAACCGCCAGCAGCGCAGGTGCCATCAAGCCCGCCGTGCCCCCAAAGAGCATGGCGGCTATCCGGCCTGTCGCCCACAGGCTCAGCGAGGTCCCCAGCCACGTTGGTATACGCGTCGTGACCTGGTTGATTTCTCCGCCGTTAAGCACCGACGCCGCATTGATGAGCCAGAACATCAGCGGAGGCTTATGCGCATAATACTCGCGATTGCGGTGGGGAACCAACCAATGTCCGTCCTGCTGCATCTCGGTGGAGACGTAGGCATAGCGGGCCTCATCCGGCTCCCACAACTGTCGTCGCCAGTATTCCCCGCCCCAGAAAATGGCGACGATGATTGCCATGACCCAGAGCTTGAGCGCTCCATCTTCTCCAATAATCCACCGGATTCCTCTCATTCGCCCCTCTTGCTACGTTGCTTTTACGTTTGCTTTCAGATACTCCCGCAAGGTTGTCTTGCCACGTTCAGGTGTTGGCAGATCATGGGTATACATGAATACCAGTAATTTTCCCATCGAATAATATCGCGCAGAGAAAGGACGCACGAATACCAGCGCAAGCTGGCACAACCATCGCGGGATGTGATAAATCCTCGCTGGTAGATTCCAATGGGCAAAGCAGATCTGCATGATCGCATTCCAGCTCAGCGTTTCCGGCCCGCCAACATGCACCTTGCGCGCGCGCACATCGCCGATCTCTTCCGTCACCAGTTGCGCCAGATCGGCAACCGCGATCGGTGTGAACCGCTCAACGCCACGCCCGATGACAAACATCGGTGAGCGCTGTGCCATCTGTGCCATCATGGCCAGGTCTGAGAAAAATCCGCCGGAGTGGATAATCAGCCAGGCTAGCCGACTCTCCTGCAGCCGTTTCTCGAACTTTTGCCGGGCCTGCAGGAGCGGGGCGGAACGCCGCCCCAGCTCCACGCCCTCCGGCGAAATAATCGCAAACTGCTGGACTCCGGCTCGCTCCGCTTCCGCCAGCAGGTTGCAATTCCCCTGGTAGTCCACTGCCTCATGCGTCACCTTACCGTTGACACGGGTTATGCCGATGCATGAGATGACGGTACGTACACCGTCCGCCACGCCGTGCAATGTTTCCGCCCGCGTGACATCAACCGCCTTGCAATGCAGGCGCGCATGGCTTAATCCCTTGAACTCCCGCTCAAACAGGGCCAGAGCGGTAACCTCATGCCCCTGATTGAGCAACACCTTTATCAATTCACGCCCTAGAATGCCAGCCCCAGCGACCATTACATGCATGACTATTTCCCCTCATCAAAACGGATTTCCCACTGGTTTGAAGGCAGATCAATGACCATCTTCTGCGGTTTTGCAGACAGGGTGCCGTTCGATTCCGCCAGCTTTCCCTGGCACCAGATCTCGAAAGCCTTGACCTTGTCAAGTCCTACGGCTTCAAGAAAAGCCTCGGTACGAATCATCACCGAGACGATAGCCGTTAGTTTTCCATCCTTGATCACGGGATAACGCATCGCCACCAGCCGCGGCTGAACCAGGTTGCCGTGCCCCGGTTCGCTCAGTTGTGGTGCCGGTTTCTCCTTCATGGCCTTCGCAAACGCCACGAGCTGGTCGACCTTCTTCAGATCATACCCGCGGGCGAGCCAATCGCGCTTGAAGTAGACTTCCTGGATGACAAACTCAGGATCGATCAGCGTCCCGCCAAAATACCCGGCGGTCTTGTCGGCCATCGGTTTCATGGCCTTGCGGAACGTATCCACATCGGGCTGCTGATCCGCCACGGCCTTGAGATCGGCAAAGCAGGTGTCAAAATACTTGCGAATCCGCTGTTCCATCGTCAGCGCTTCCGCCCCCAGCCCGCAGGCCGGCAGCGCGATCGTTCCAAGCAGTGCCATTCCTGCGATGAACGTGTTGATCATTGTTCCTTGCTTTCTCATGTTACTTCTCCTTCTTTATTTGGACATTGCTGTCCGGTTTGTTTTTCGTTAGCACAAAGGTCGTGATATAGCCGGCGCGCCGACTCTGTACGCGCCAGTCAAAGCGGCTCTCCGCAAGCGCCTTGTGCAGTTCACCACGGATGTTCTCGCGGATCTCATCCTGGTGGAACAGCACATATCCACTCCAGGCGCACAGGGCACCGAACAGATTGTAGGGGGTATCGACATCCACAATCACGCCCATGCCGCCGGGACGCAGCACACGCCATAATTCATCCAGCGTCTTGCGTTTCAAGGCGGCATTCACATGATGGAAGAAGAAGGTCGATACAAAATGATCCATACTGGCATTGTCATACGGCAGCGCCTCGGCAATCGCGGCATCAAACCGGATATTGGGAATGGCAGCAGCCTTGCGCCGGGCGACCTTGAGCATCTGCGTTGCCGCATCGAGCCCGACGGCCAGCCCCTTTGAACCGAGCGCCTGCGCGATCTCGCGGGTCAGCGTTCCTGTTCCGCAGCCGATATCGAGAACCTGCTCGGCGCCTTGGAGCGCCAGCAGGCGCAGGACCTCGCGATGGCAACGCCCCTCCACCCCGAGCGTCATCAACGGGGCCAGCAGATCATAGACGGGAGCGGCATGGTCAAGCGTGCGGCCACTGGTGCGGGTTGCCGGATTATCCTCGGCCACTGGTGCGCAGGCAGCACCGGGGCGACAGGTGCAGCGAGGCTCAGGATGTTGCATAGCGGAGGTCTCCTAGATCCAGCACGTTAAGCATCGATGTCGCCATGCGCCGTGCAGTGCGCGGTGCAAACCCGAACCCGCAGCGTCCCAGCAGGGTGAGTGCATCGGTCATGAGTCCGAGCGCCCGTTGCGCCGTCTCTGCGCAAGGGCCGGGCAGGACAAGATAGGCCCGATCCTCAACGGTCTTGACGGATTCCCGCAGACGGACGAGCAGTTCCGGGTGCTGGTGCTCGATCAACGAGAGCACATAATTGTGCCGCTGTTCGATCCAGTCACGTGCCACATCGCGGATGTCGTCCAGCAACTGGCACCCCAGGCCGAAGTTCATCAGGGCCTCCTGGATCTGCTCCAGCAGGTGGCGGTCAATCGATGTCTCGACCACATCCGGCCCGACAAACGGAACATGGAACAGGATCCCGGTCTTGTACCGATGCACCGTCCCGAGGACAAATTCCGGCAGGGGGCGGGGGGATGTAATGCCACCCTCCTCCCCAGCCTCCTGCGCAGCGCTAGGGAGCAGGCAGCGCAAGGTCTGTTCGCTGAGCCGGTCTGCGGCACCGGCATTGATCGTGTCCGACCGGACCGCCTCGTCAAGGAGTTCGCGCAACACCCGGTCCGCCGCCATCAACGTGACCACCTGGCGCATGGTGCGCGACTGCCCCTGCATCCGTACGGGAATAACGACCTTGTCTTCCGCATCCAGCAGGTTATCCGCCGAGGTTACCCAGATCCGGAAAAGATAATTGAGCTGCACATAGAGGAAGCGCCGTTCGCGGGGAATATCCAGCACATGATAGACTGCGCTGAACAGCATCGAGAACAGGTTGCGCCGAAGCTTGAAGGTGGCGGGTGAAATCCGGTCTGGCGCGACGGTGTAGGCAGCCGGCGTACCGGCGGGGGAATGGAGGTAGCGGCGGCAGCGCTGCTGCACATCGCGCATCCCGCTGATATGTTCCGAGAACGCCTTGCGCAGGACGCCGCCGAAAAACGGCAACGCGTCGCGTCGCCGTGTCTGGGTGGTCTGATCGACTATAGATTCAAGCGTCATGATAATGCTCCTTTCAATGCCAGCATCATTTCATCACGCCCGTCGAAAGACAACCGCGTTACCCTGAAGATTTCTTAAGATGGAACCGTGGCTGGTTGATCATCGCATCCCCCCTTTTCGTTTCAGGGGGTGACGATGCCGCGGCGTTGCAGGAGGCTGCCTTCGGCCAGGTAGAGCTGGAGCAGGGCCAGGCGGGCGGCGACGCGGGCCTGCTGCTCGTCGATGCGGCTGCTGAGGAGGTCGCGCTGGGCCTGGGCCACTTGCAGGGCCGTGCCGGTGCCGACGCGGAATCGTTCGATTTCGGATTCGACGGTGAGCGTTTGCAGACGACGGGTCTCGGCACTGGCATCGATCTGTTTCAAGGCCCGCTCGAATTCGTTGGCCGCCAGCCGGATGGTGCGGCCGATCTTGAGCCGCAGGTTCTCCACCGCCACCACCGCCTGTTCCTGACGGAAGCGCATTTCGTCATCACGGGCGGTTTCGGCGCGGTCCCCGAGGCTGCGGCTAAGGCGCAGTCCGACCTCGACGGCATAGCCGTCGCCACCTATCTCAGACCAAGCATTGCCCATATCCGGTCCGAAGCCGGTCTTGGCCAGTTGGGCGAAGAAATCCAGGCGTGGCAACAGCCCGTCGCGCGAGACGACCGTGTCCAATCGCCGCTGTTCCAGCCGCAGGCGTGCTTCTTGCAGATCGGCCCGAGCCTGGTCGGCAACGTCGATCCGCTTTTCGAGGGTATCGGCAGGGTCGGCTTCTG
>DIZZ01000269.1:0-1175 GCA_002428045.1 Verrucomicrobia bacterium UBA6015 | reverse complement strand
TGCCGGCGACGGGCGACTTCCGCCTGAGCCACGGCCTCCTCGTTGCGGGCAAGTTGCCCGACCGCAATGCGCTGACGCATGTCATCAAGTTGTTTCTCGGCCACCTCAAGCGCCTGTTCGGTGATGGCAATCGTCTCCACCGCCAGCCAGTAACGCCAATAGGCGCTTTCGGCCTCGGCCAGGATGGCCTCGGTGTAGCCGCGCAGCTCGGCTTCCGAGATCTCAAAATCCAGCCTGGCACGCTGCACGGACGCGAGGTTGACCGTGCGTCCGGCACCTTGCAAAAGGGGCTGGGTCAGGGCGATGGCCAGACGGGCTTCCTCCTGGTCGGGGGCACGGTTGGAGGTTTCGCCGGCATGTTGGGCGGAGAGTTCGACTTCCGTTCCGGTGGCGAATTGGCGGCGGATGCCGCCCGTCAGCCGGTTCTGCTGAACCTCGGCATCGAACTGCTCGCCGGTGGACCGTGCCGTTTCGCTACTGCTGCTATCGAGGTGGGAGGCCGTGGCGAACGCTTCCGGCGCGAACCGGGCTTGCTCCCGTGCCGGGAAGGTTCCCGCGATCAGGGGCTCGAAGGCCTGCACCTGCAAATCGGCATTCTGCTGCAACGCCATCAGCAGCGCCTGTTCAAGCGTCAAGCCTTGCGCCGCCGCTGGGGGTGCTTCCGCAGGTGCTGCGGCCGCCTCGCTGGCTTCCAGGGGAGGGGGCGGGGCAGGCTCCGTTGAGGTGACGGTCCATGGCATGAGTATGCAGGGGATCAGGGCTAAGAGGCTTGAAATCAGGACGGAACGGTTCATTGGATCTCCGGGTTGACAGGGTGTTTATGTTGCGGGTGAAAGAGGGAGAATACGGCAGGGATCAGCAGCAGGGTAATCAGTGAGGCACCGGTCAGGCCGCCGACGACGGCGCGGGCCAGCGGGGCCTGGGCATCTGCGCCTTCGCCGATGCCCAACGCCAGCGGAACTAGCGCCAGCACGGTGGTCAATGTTGTCATCAGGATCGGACGCAAGCGACGGCGACCCGCTTCGGCGATGGCGTCATGCACTCGCATGCCGGTGGCGACAAGCTGGCTGGACTGGTCTACCAGCAGGATCGCGTTATTGACCACGATACCGGCCAGCATGATGCAGCCGATGTAGGATTGCAGGTTGAAGGTGGTGCGTGTCAGGTAGAGCGTC
>DIZZ01000041.1 GCA_002428045.1 Verrucomicrobia bacterium UBA6015 | reverse complement strand
TCGACATTAATCAACTGTTATTCAGCGGAATGGGCGCATCTCACGTCTGCGGAGGTGGCACTATACTGTGCGTGAACCCCGGGCGATAACGGCACTGGCGTAGATCGAGCAGACGTCGAGGGCCACTTCGTCCCAGTCGTAGCGGATGACCTCGTGCGATGCCTGCTGTTTCAGGCGCTCACCCAGCGGGGCATCATCCGCCAGCCGTTCGAGCCGTTCGAGCAGTCCATCCTCGTCGTTTTTCTCGAACAGCAGGATATCCTGCCCGTCGTGAGAGAAGCCCGGAATGCCGCCGACCCGGCTGGCGATGACCGGTACCCCGGCGGCCCAGGCCTCGAGGATGACAATGCCGAAGGGCTCGTGTACCGTGGGCAGCACAAAGACGTCCGCCGCCTTGTAGGCCGATGGCAGCAGGGGATCATCCGGCGCAAAGCCGGGAATCAGAAGCACTCGACCCTCCAGGCCGGCGTGCTTGATATCGGCGAGGATCGCGTCGCGATACGCCTCGACGGTGACGGCACCGATCAGTGCCAGTTTCCATTCCGGGCGGGTGGCGGCAAACCGGGCGAAGGCACTCACGAGCAAGCGCTGGTTTTTCTGGTAGTCGATACGCGACACGCACAGTACCAGTTTCTCGCCGGGTTTGAGCCCCGCATGCTGACGGAAGGCCGACGCATCGGCCTGGCGAAAGCGTTCGGTATGGACGCCGTTGGGGACATAGTGCGCCTTCTCGCCATAGCGTTGCCGCATGCGCTCGTGTTCATCGCGCCCCACGCACAGGATGGCATCGGCATCATCCAGCACACGCCGGGCACCGAGCAGCCATCCAAAGAGTTTACCCCATTCCGGCTTTCCTCGAAACGGATCCTGCATCTGGCTCGCCTGTTCCTCGGGAAGGGTCAGGTAGCCCCCGTGGATACTGACCACATAAGGGATGCCGCGCCAGCGGGCCACGGTGCGGGCAATCCCGCCAAGCCGGTGCTGGGCATGGGCATGGATCACGGTCACTCCCGGTTCCCGCCACAGTGCATGCAAGAGTCCGAACGAGAGCGGACTGCCACCCTTCAATTGCAGTTTGGCGCGGGCCTCATCGCTCAGGAAAAGCCAGGGGAACACATAGCGGAAGCGTTGGATGGGAACCTCGTTGAACCGCTGCGTGCCCGGCGTGGCGAACATGTCGGTGCAGAAGACCGGACTTTCCATGCCCTGCCGGATGTAGGAGCGGGCTAGGTTGAAGACCACGCTTTCGGTGCCGCCCCACTTGTCCGGAACGAATCGGCGCATGACATGGGCGACTTTGCCCTTGAAGGGAGAGGTCGGCTCGGCAGACTGGGGAGATGATAACGTCATGGCGTGGCTCCGATCCCGGGCGCATCGTCCGTAAACAGCGTTTCGAGTCGGGCGATCGCCAGCGTTTGTCGGGCGTTCCCGTGGAATCCAGCACAGCGGAATCCGCCAGGCAGCGGGACGGACATCTTGCGCAGGGCGACTAGGAACCCAACGCCGGCGCTATCGAGAAACGTCACCCCAGAAGCATCGACCGCGATACCGGAAACCTCCGCAGCAGGCGTCCACGCCCCATCCAGAGTGTCCTTGAATCGGGCCACGCTGGCGGCGGTCAGTTCGGCAGGAAGAACGACACGCAGTCGACGGTCCGATTCCATCCGGATACAGCCGTCCTTGTTGGACTGGCTCCAGGCATGCAGCCTGCGCAGGGCGTCCTGCATATCGGTGGCCACTTGGATATAACGATCCAGACGGACAAAGCGCAGCATATTCGCAAGACGCGCGTGTGGGGCCAGAACACAAAGCCAGCGATGCGCCGCCCGGCAGCGCTTGTTCAGAGCCAGCATCTCGCCCAGCTCACGACTGTCGAGCCAGGCCCTCGTCCCCATATCAACCACCAGCGGCCGATCCGGGTTCGTCTCGCAAGCCGTGCGGAAGGCGTCCATGTCGCGAGGCGTAGCGTTAGCCGCCGGACATGCGACCTGCTGCACGCTTGCCCGCGCTGCCTCGGGCACCTCAGTCAAGAGGTCGGCGTTCGCTGCCTTCGGGATGGGTCCCCAGCGCAACCACAGCAAGCGGGCTAGCGCACCAAAAAAGAAGCCCATGTTGCTGATATACCGCCGGAACAGTCGGCGCGGATTAGAAAGCATCCGCCACAGCCACTCGAGGGCCAGGCGCTGCACCCAGCGAGGTGCCCGCTTTTGCGCACCAGCAATGAAATCAAGTGAGCCGCCAATACCGATCGACACGGGCACCGCCCAGTTGCGGATGTGCATGTTGCACCATTTCTCCTGCTTCGGCCCGCCGAACGCGACCAACAGGATGTCGGGGTTCGCCTTGGCCAGCCGGGCGAGGATACCGGCGTTGTCCATATCGGTGATCTCCGCCTTGGGCGGGGAGTAGAATCCGGCAATCCGCATCCCCGGGAAACGGACCGCCAGCGTGTTCAGTGCGTTCTCGGCAACACCCTCGGCACCGCCAAGGCCATAGAGAGAGAAGTTCTCACGGGCAGCCAGTGCTGCAAACATTGGGACCAAGTCACTTCCAGTGACCCGTTCCTTGAGGGGATATCCCAGGATACGCGACAGCCAGACGATCGGAATGCCGTCGGCCACCACCAAGTCGGCTTCCAGGAGGATCCGCTGCAGTTCCGGATCGCGCCAGGCCTGGGTGACAAAGTCCATGTTCGCCGTGGCGATATAAGCGGGCTGGCGCGAACGCACCCGCTGGCGCACCCACTCCACGGTATCTTCGAAAGAAACATTATTAAAGGGAATGCCAAGAATTACATAAGTATTCATTATCCAAAGCCCTCTAGAACCCGGCAACCCGTCCCATGAACAGGATGCTTCCGGTCGCGTTGTCGCGAATCAGGAAGATGAACGGATGGTCGGCAATGAATTGCTGTTTCAGAACCACCGCCTTGGTCCGAATGACTACTGCCGTGGCGGCCGCCGCCTCGGTTCCCTTCTCGTCCACGTCAATAAAAGCCTTGTGCAGTATCGCGGAGATGTAAAGATTCCGACTGCCGTCCATTCCTGAGAAATCGGCGCTATTGCTAAAGGCGGTCTTCATGCCCAGCGTCTGGAATGGCGAGACAAGGTCGTAGCGGGTTTCCAGTTTGAACTTCGGAATGGCCACATCCAACTCGGTTTTGCGGAGCCTCCCAATGAGGGTATCGAGCTTCGCCACGCTCAAACTCACCTCAAGCGCCGCGATGCCATCTTTTGCCTTGGGCAGAAGCACCAGCATCGATAACTGATTGCCCTTGTACGGCAACTCGAGTGCCTCCGTATCCGCATCCTGGGCTAGGCGGAAGTCGTCCGACTGCTGCATCATTTGCACCTTCACGGTCTTTCCGGCACGCCCATGAAAATCCCGCTCGCGCGTTGCCCCTTCCTTGAACTGGCTCGCCCAGTCGCCCTTGAAATAGATCGCGTTGACCAGGACCATCCGGGTCCGTGCATCCAGGGTACCTTCGGGAACCAGATTCTTGATTTTCTCGTTGGTCTTCCCTTCGACCCAGGCGTTGATCCGCTGACTTTCCACGGTGGCGTTGTTGACAAAATCGGCCAGCGCAATCCGGGCTTTATAGTCCACCTCGACACCCTTCATGAAATCCGGCAGGAACCCGTAGGTTTGTTCGGCCCAGATACCGTTAGCTATCGACAAGCTGACATCGCCGCGTTTCTGGATCGCGTCAAGCCCGTCCTGCAGTTTTCCGAATGTCGCCCCCAGTTCCTGCGGGCCGCAGGGGAAACACAGTGCCATTTTCATTTCCTTTGCCGTTTCGCCACGGGCACCGGCGTAGGTCATACCGAGTGCCGAGGATATGCTGAAGGGAGAGAAAAACAGATTTCCTTCCGTCGCTCCCAGCTCACGATACAACTTCACCGCGAATTCGTTATTGCCCTCGACCACCCCGGCAACCGCAAGCTGCCCGCACAGTGCGGCTCCGATGCCAGCGACCGTCATCAAACATCGTTTCATGGTTCGACTCCTTTACGAGAGATACTATCAATTCTGAGAAGTTGATCAAGACGCATTATTGAGTTATCCGATGAGAGGGCGCAAGTGCTCTCCAGCATGCCCCCTACCGTATCCAGGACATCTTACTCCGGTGCCGCACGAATTCACTTATCCCATCAGTTAATCATGCCGTCAGCCACGCAATGAATTCGCGGGTTTGCGGGGTTGGAGCCCCGGCATGGATCAGCACGATGACCGGGAGCCTGGCGGTGGCGGCCGGACGGGTCTCGAATCCGGCCTTGGAGTAATCCACGTAGACGCTGCCGCCGTTCGGTCGGAGATAGCCCTTCAAACGGTAGATGTCCGACTCCACCTCCTGCAACCGCTGTCGCAGGTTTTCGGGATCGATACCGGCACCTGGGGTCAGTGTCACGGTGGCATAAAGCGGATCGCGGCACGGGGCCAGTGCAGCATCCCTCACGACGGGCAGCGATGCGGTTGCCTCGAATAATTCGACATCCGCGTCGCCGTGTACGCTGTGCAGGATTTGAATGCCGGGGTTGAGACTGCGCAAGGCATCTTCGGTGGCCTGGATCTGCGCCTTGGAATACAGGTCGGTTTTGTTGATCAGGGCTAGGTCAGAGGCGATGATCTGCGCATTGATGTTAGGCAGCGTCAGCCGCAGTTTATGGAAACTGCCCGGATCAATCACGCTGATGATCCGGGCCAGGCGGTACTGTGCGTCCAGCCGGGTCTCGCGCAGCATGGACGCCATAACCCCCGGATTGGCCATGCCGCTGGCCTCGATGACCAGCCCCTCGATGGCCCCGAAGCGCACGGGAATCGACTGTAGTTGGGATATGAATTCTGTCACTAGGCATTTGCAGAAGATGCTGCCGCCGGGAACGGAAACCACATCAGGATTCGATTCCGAGACGATCGCCCCATCGATATCGCGCGGTGAGAACTCGTTGACGAGGTAGACCAACCGCCGCTGGATATGGCGGCGGGTGATCGACTTCAGGAACGTGGTCTTGCCAGCCCCGAGGAATCCGGTGACCAGGCAGATGGGGATCAACTTGCCAGCCCCGAGATATTCTTGGCGATCGCACGGGCCTCGATGGCCTTGACCAAGGTCTTCATATCAGGGATGATCGAGGCAAAGGCGATCTCGCCGTCGATGCAGATGGTCGGCAGGTTGCTGACCCCCAGCTTTTTCATCATCCCCAGACCGGCTCTGGCCTTGATCTTGTGCTCATTGATGTAGACCTTGACAAACGCCTTGGCGGCGGCTTTCTCCACTGCTTCCATCATATATTGGCAAGGGGCGCAGGAGGTCGAGTCGAGCGTGATCACATCCACGATGACTTCCTTGTAGTGGCTGTAGTGCGGGATTTCGATGTCATCATAGGCATCGGCCATACCAGCCACCGTTTCGCGGGCGACGCGGCGGGCGTATTCGTCATGCACCACCGCTGCCACGGCGGTGAGATTGGCGGGCGGCGTGTGATAGGGCAGGTCGCAGCCAGGTGCCAGCACAAAGCCCTTGCCACCGGCAGCATCCATGATCTCAACCGCCTCGCGCTGCGAATCCTGCTCACTGCCGAGTAGCAGCACCGAGGTCAGCTTGATGTTGCCGCCGAACGATTTTCCGGTCATCTCGCAAAGCTGGTGCAAGTGAGGGATCGAGATCTGCTCATCCACGCAGATGTTGTCGGCATGGGTCTGGCACATGACCTCCAGATTGCGGGTCACATCGCCGCAGACAAAGATCGAGGACAGCCCGTTATTCGCACGGATCCAGTCGAACAACTTGTTCATGGCCGGGGTCACGAACGCCTCGAAATGCTCCGGAGAAATCTGGCTGGTCATCGGGTCGACCACGGCAATCACGCTGGCGCCATGCTGGAGATAGAGTCGGGCCATCTTGATCGCGATATCGGCACAGTAATCGGTCAGTTCCTGTACTTTGGCGGGATCATCGAACATATCCAGGAAAATATTGTTGCCTCGCAGATGCAGTGCCAGGGTAAACGGGCCGCAGAGCAGGCCGTATAGCGCGACCTCGTTGCCGATCTGCGTGTTGAGCGTATCGAGCGCCGACATGATGATCGGCAGGCGCCCCTTGGTTGCCGCGAAGGCAGGCAGGGTGGCCAGGTCGAAGTGTTCCTCCAGCGGATGCGTGACCACAGAGGGCGGAACCTCGTTGGCCCAGTGCAACTGGCAACCGAGTATCTCGGCTTCGACCTGAAGATCAAACGTGACCGGCAATCCGTCAGGCCGGTAGAGCTCCTTGGCCTTCTGGAGTCCTTCGACCATGAGCTCCGCCGACTGTAGATACTCGGTGGCGCTCTTGCCGATCAGCTTTCCACCATGGCAGCCCACAAACGGCAGCCAGGCCGGGCGCGGCGTGGCGTGGCCTTTCACCGCATTCAAAATCAATTCCTTACCTGTCATGTTGAATCTCCATGTATTAAATGAGTGGTTTGTCACAAGGTGCCAGTAAAATCATTTCCTGCTGCACGGTACAAAGATACACACAGCAGCTCGCCAAATCATAGAACAAAGCTGCAAAATTATAGAACATAAGCGCACGGATGCCAAAAGCCTCTTATATGAGGGTGTTCGCCGTACTGATCGTCACCATGGCATGGGCGGCAAGGCATCCTGTCGTCCAAGCGGCCTGTAGATTGTAGCCTCCGGTGAGGGCGTCGATATCGAGAACCTCGCCCGCGAGGTAAAGGCCTGGATGCAGTCGGCTTTGCATGGTTTTGAAGTCAATCTCCGTCAGCCGGATCCCGCCGCAGGTCACGAACTCCTCGCGATGCTTGTTCTTGCCGCAGATCGTCAGCTCAAACTGGTGGATCTGGTCAACCATCTTCCGGCGCTCCGAGCGGGCGCATTGCCCCCAGGCTTTGCTCTCGGGCATGCCAGCCCTTTGCAGAAGCAGCTTCCAGAGCCGGTTGGGCAGCCCGAACCATGAACCGATTTGCTTGCGCGGGGCGTTTCGGCAGAGATCGTCAATCTCAGCCAGGATGTCTTCCGGTGATTTTCCGGGCATCCAGTTGATCGTGAGCGGGAATTGGTAGTCGATGGCGGCGAGCAGGCGCGCACCCCGCGAGGAGAGCTCAAGGGTGGCGGGCCCGCTGATGCCGGTGTGGGTGATCAGCAGTGCCCCGCTCGCATCGACGCCCGGTGTGTGCAAACCGGTCTGCTCGACCACGATCCCAGCCAGCGCGGTGAATTCCCGATCGGGGGTGTTGACGGTAAATAACGAGGGAACGCAGGGCTCGATCGTGTGTTGCAGCCCTTCGATGAATGCCCCGCCCCCGTTGGCCAGCAGCAGTTTCGGTGTGCATAAACGGCTGCCGTCCGAGAGGTCCACGGCAAACGCGTCGACCGATGGGGTGATGCGCGTGGCGGCAATCCCTGTCTGGATCTGAACATAGCCTTTTGCGGCGGTGGTCAGCAACGCTTGGATAACGGAGGCTGCCGTATCGCTGCGTGGAAATACACAGCCATCCGCTAGTGTGACTAGCGGCACGCCGTGGGATTCAAACCACTGCATTGTCTCGGAGGGCCCAAAGCGGTTAAAGGGACCAATCAATTCGCGGCTGCCGCGAGGATAGTTCTGTACGAAGGTCTTGATATCCGTGCAATCATGGGTGAGATTACACCGCCCCCCGCCGGAGAGGCGGACCTTAGCTAGCGGGACCGGCCCCTTCTCGATGATCTGGACACGTCGGGCCGGTGTGCTTTCGGCAATGATCGCGGCAGCGAACAGCCCCGCCGCGCCCCCGCCAATAATGATCACCTCCGGGTTGTCTATAATAGGCATTACTCGCTCACTCAGGCGTTGGGCGCGGGGCGTGCACCCTTTTGAAACGTCCGCTTGGTTTCTGGATTCTTCAGCGGCTGCGGGTTGGCGTGGACAAATACCGTATTCTCGCCCAGTTCCTTTTCGATGTCGCGGATCAGCCCGATAAGCGGGGTAATGTAGAAGCCCGTATCGACGTTGATCATGATCTTCTCACCGGTTGCCAGCATCAGGCAGAACGATAACGGAATAGTGCCGGGATAGCACCGGACGATCTGTTTGACGGCGTCGAGCTTGTCCGCAATCTGGACCGAGGTGATGTGGATGCTGACCGATTTGGCAAAGGCCTTCGGTGCGTCGGCCAGGGGATACACCTCGAGCGCCTGCAAGCTGGGAATCCCGTCCTTGATCGCAACCCGTCCGCCGATCAGCAAGGTGGCATCCTGCTCGATGACAGACTGGTAGCGCGTGTAGACCGAGGGGAAGACGACGACCTCGATCGTGCCGTCGAGATCCTCGAGACGGATAACCGCCATTGTTTCCTTGGTCTTGGTGATCTTCTTCTCGACACTGGAGGCGAGGCCCCCAATGCGGGTCAGCGATTTATCTTCCTGGGTGGCAAGGTTTCCAATGCTACAGAGTTCGTACTTGCGCAGGATCGGTTCGTATTGGCTCAAGGGATGGCCGCTTGTGTAGATACCCAATAGTTCCCGTTCGGCAGCGAGTAGTTGATTCTCGGTCCAAGGGGCGCATTCGGGGAAATCCTCGGCATCGGTTGCGACGGCGGTTTCTGGGCCAAGCAGATCAAACAGGCTGCCCTGGCCGGATTGCAGATCGCGCCGGGTCGATGCCGAACGGCTGAAGGCAAACTCAATCCCGTTGAAGATCTTGGCTCGGTGCATTCCGGGCATATCCAGCGCCCCGCAGCGGGCCAGGCTTTCGGTCACCTTCTTGTTGACGTCCTGTGTATTTATACGGGCGCAGAAGTCCAGCATGCTGGTGAATGAGCCGTGCTTCTCTCGTTCCCGGATGATGGCTTGCGTAGCGGCTTCGCCGACATTCTTGATGCAGGCCAGGCCGTAGCGGATGGCATTACCCTCTGGGGTAAAGCGGGACCGGCTGTGGTTGACATGTGGCGGCAGCACCTTGAGTCCCATCTGATCCGCCTCGCGGATGAACCCCGGCATCTTGTCGAAATTGCCGATTTCCGAGGAAATCAGGGCACACATGAATTCGGCGGGATAGTTGGCCTTCAGGTATGCCGTCTGGTAGCAGACGATGGCATAGCCTGCACTGTGAGCCTTGTTGAACCCGTACCCGGCAAAGGCGGCGATGTTGTCAAAGATCCGGCCGGCGAGGTCCGCATTGATGTTATTGACATCCTTGCAGCCCTTGACGAACTTCTCCCGCTGCTTGTCCATTTCCTCTTTTTTCTTCTTACCCATGGCGCGACGGAGAATGTCGGCCTCGCCCAGGGAATAGCCCGCCAGTACGTTGGCCGCCTTTTGAACCTGTTCCTGATAGACCATTACGCCGTAGGTGTCGCGCAGGACGGGTTCCAGCAGAGGGTGGTCATACACTAGCTTGGCGCGTCCGCACTTCCGTTCAATATAGTCGGGCAGCATCTCCATCGGGCCCGGACGGTAAAGGGCGATCACCGCAATGACTTCCTCGATATTGTTGATACCGATCCGCCGGATCAGGTCGCGCATGCCGCCGCTTTCAAGCTGGAACACGCCAACGGTATCGGCCCGGCTGAGCAATTCGTAGGTTTTCGGATCGTCAATCGGCAGGCGCTTCATATCGATTTTCCGGCCATGGAAGGTTTCGATCAGATCGACGGCCTCCTGGATGACCGTCAGGGTTTTGAGTCCGAGGAAGTCCATCTTGAGCAGCCCGATTTCCTCGACCGGTTCCTTGGCGAACTGGGTTACGGGTTGCTTGTCCTTATCGACGCCAAGCGGGCAGATGTTGATGAGCGGTTGTTCGCCGATCACGACGCCGGCAGCGTGCGTGCCAGCGTTGCGGTACAGCCCCTCCAGCACCTCGCCATACTTGAGGATCTGTTGCAGATCGCTATCCTCCAGCGATGCCTTCTTGAATTCCGGATTATCCTCAAGCGCCTTCTTGAGCGTCATCTTCGGATCTTCCGGAACCATCTTGGACAGGTCGTTGCATTTGTTGAAGGAAATCTCGAGGACGCGCCCGACGTCGCGAATGATGGTCTTGGCACCCAGTGAGCCGAAGGTGATGATCTGGGCGACATGATCCGATCCGTATTTCTGCTTCACATAGCGAATGACCTCCTCGCGCCGTGCCTGGCAGAAGTCGATGTCGAAGTCCGGTGGCGAAACCCGGTCGGGATTGAGGAAGCGTTCAAAAATCAGGTTATAGCGCAGCGGATCGATACTGATGATCCCGAGGGCATAGGCCACGATGCTACCGCCGCCCGAGCCGCGGCCGGGGCCGACGGGGATGTGGTTCTCGTGGGCAAACCGGATGAAATCCCAGACCACCAGGAAGTAATTGATAAAACCGGTCTTCTCAATGACGCCGATTTCCTTGTCGAAGCGCTCCATGATTTCGCGCTCGCGGTTATCGCGAGGGGTCGCCGGATCGGGAATGTCATACAAATCCTTCAGACCCTCGTGCCCGATCTGGATCAGGTAGGTCTTCTGGGTCATCCCTTCCGGCACCCCGTACACCGGGAAATGCAGTTTGCCGAACTCGATTTCCACATGACAGCGGCTGGCTATCTCGGTGGTGATATCGACCGCGCCGGGGAATTCGGTAAAAAGGGCATCCATTTCCTCACGGGTGCGGAAGTAGAACTGGTCGGTACTGTACCGCATGCGCTTGGGGTCGCTGCGAACGGTGCTGGTCTGCATGCAGAGCATGATGTCGTGGGCTTCGGCATGTTCCCTTTTTAGATAATGGACATCGTTGGTTGCCACCAGCGGGATGCCGGTGCGCTGCGAGAGTTCCTTCATGTGGCGGTTGGCCTTGCGCTGCTCCAGGATGCCGTGATCCATCATCTCGATGAAGAAGCGTTCCTTGCCGAATATCTCCGCATACCGGCCGACACTGGCGGCGGCCCCGTCCACGTTGCCTTCCACAAGCTGGTGGGCCACTTCGCCGTGCAGGCAGGCCGATAGCCCGATCAGTCCCTGCGAATGTGCGGCGAGCAACTCGTGGTCGATGCGCGGCTTGTAGTAGAACCCTTCGGTAAAGCCCTTGGATACGAGCTTCGAGAGATTGGAAAACCCGACCGCATTCTTGGCGAGCAGCACCAAGTGATAGCCCGCATCCCGCTGTCCCGAGGGATCCAGGCAATCCTCCATGCCCTCGGCATTGGCGGCGGCATTATCGATCTTACGATCGAAGCGCGACCGCGGCGCCACATAGACTTCGCAACCCAGAATCGGCTTCACGGCCCAGTTGCCATTGGCGTCGGCGGTTTTTTCGCAGGCGTCAAAGAGCTTCATCATCCCGAACATGTTGCCGTGGTCCGTGA
>DIZZ01000217.1 GCA_002428045.1 Verrucomicrobia bacterium UBA6015 | reverse complement strand
GAGGGGTTCTGCAAGAGCCTCTACGGATAGAGAAATATCGTAGAGCCGATCAGGGTGAACCATTCCAACCGAAGTACTGCGGCAATGCCCGCACCGGCTGCCGCATTCGATACACAAGTTGAGCTCCTTCATGATTTCATTCATGCCGTCCATAACGAGTTTGGTGCTTGATGCGCCGTTGCCGTAGACCTTGTCGAGCTGCTGGACGGAACGGCCGAGAACACCGATCCCGCGGCGATAAACTCCGCTGACGCATTCCGCGAGCTTTCCGAGCTGGTCATCTCTAAAGTGGCCAAGCTCAAGGCACTGATGATTGATTCCATTCTGCCCCACTAGGCGGAAACGCAGTGTGCAATCGTACGCTCTCACGGTATAACCATGCGGGCCTTGCTTCGTCGGGATTTCGTGTGCCAACAATTCGATGCCAGCACCTTGGCTCTGGGTGCGCCCCTTGCCTTCGTTTGGGAACTTCACTGATGCTACATTTTTCATCTTTTCGCCTCCTGTGTCCGCCGCGATCAAAGATTGGCAACGTGCTTTTTCTTTTCGCGACACGGCAAACATACTGCATGTTTTTGAAAGAAACGGGCATTTTGGAGGGAGCGCGACAAAACGACATGGGCGCGACAAGAGAACGACGCGAGGACGACAAAAATTCTTAAAAATAGATTTGACAGGTTTTTGCAGTATACGGACGAAGGTTAGCTACGCCGCTAAATGTTCGCCCCGCCCTGTACTGATATTCGAGAACAAAGCTTGAATATCAGGCGTTAGGACGCTTTGCGTATGTGGCCAAGGAACTTTTCGGTATGCGAAGCAATGAACCGGATCCCTTGACGCCTTGAAGCAGATCGTCCTTGATCCAGCGTTGTATCGTGCGGACGCTGACGTTCGCGTAGCTGGCAGCCTCCGGAACCGACAGCATTTCGCCAAAGCTGGCCTCGTCACTGATCTTTGAAAACCGCTTTCCGAGGATCATCGTGTCATCCTGGGCATGCTCGACATTCGGAGGGAACACCAGCTCCAGCCAGCAGGCCGCAGGAAATGTGTCTGTTCGGATGTACCCTGAAAATAGCGCGGTGATCTCGTAGGGCCATGGTGTCGGCACGGCAGTGTCGAGGGGTTCGAAGCAGATCAAATCGCCATTATCAAGATTAAGCAGGATATGTCCCTCGTCATTCCGTTCGATGCGAGATAACTTGAGATATGCTCCTTTATCAGGGGTAGTTGGAGCGAACCAGAAATCGTGAACGCCGTGTGTTTCTCGAACCTTATCCACCTGTAGGCTAGGCGGTAGCTCGCAGCACTGTTTTGTGACGATGATGCGAGCGTCAATAGATCGCCCGTTGTGGCGTATCTTGCAGTCATGTGGACAGTCAGCCTCCTTCGTCTCTGTGGAGATGCTTTCCGGCACAAAACACTCTGGTGCGTCTTCTTGTTTCAGTAGCAGGATCAGGGACTCTTGCAGACCTTTCAAAAACAATAATTGCCAAGCTTCATCACCATTCTTTGGTTTTTCAGAATCAAGAACTTGCCGTTCGGATTCCGTCAACGTTATCATGTCATCGGGCACAAGGAAGCCGTGCCGCAATACAAGGAAGTTGCGCTTATTCCAAAGCATCCGCCAAGGTCGCTCCCCCTTGGTACAATCTACTCTGACTCTCGCTTCGTCGTCGATAAACATCATCGCACCTGTTGAGATACGTTAAAAGTGGGCTTTGTCTGCCTAAAACAACTTGAACGAGCGTTCATGCCTTATTTACAGCCGCAGCTCGTGACTATAGGGGCTTGCCAGCTTGTTTGCCAGCGGAAAAAGTCACCGGTTGCGGATGCATCTTACATCGCAGTAAGCCCGGGGGGCAGCAGGCGTGAATTGGCACTGGCTGACATGGTCTGTTTTCTATTGCATGAGGTCGGTGATTGGCGTAGATTTTGAGGATAGAGTCAAAATCATCTAGGCATGCGGGAGGATAGCAACCGCCGGATAGAGCAGTGTAGGCATCAGCGAAAGACCGTACGGAAGAAAAATAATGGCGATGGTATCCGATAGATGGCAGGAGATCAGCCCTTCGCAGTTTCCCTGGGAGCGTGAGGCGCTGGCCTTTATCCGTGACCGCCTGCCAGACCACGAACCGTACCGCGCCTGGTCCAATTTCGAGTTCATCGCCGACGATGGGACGATCAACGAGGTCGACCTGCTTGTCCTGACGCCGGCTGGCTTTTTCATGGTGGAAATCAAGAGTAGGCCTGGCAAGCTCACAGGCGACAACAGCACATGGAAATGGACCGATGCGGACGGACGTATCCATACACGGGACAATCCGCTGCTCCTGCTTCACCGCAAGGTGGGGAAGTTCGCATCCCTGCTGCGGCGGCAGAAAGCACTCGGCAAGGTGGCCTCTCCCTATCTGGACGAACTGGTCTTCTGTTCGGACGCCAATCTGGAATGTCACCTTTCCGGACCGGCGCGCAACCGTGTCTGTCTTCGAGATGATCCGAAAATGCAGAAAAAGGGCATCATGGCTGCCCTGCTGGACCGGGACTGCATCGGGCTCAAGCCGGACAGCCGCCGCAACGACACCCCGACGGCCAAGGCGGTGGGCCGGGCAATCGAGCAGATTGGTATTCGCCCCTCCCAGCGGTCCAAAAAAGTCGGGGATTTTGTTCTGGAGGACCTGTTGTTCCAGTGTCCCAAGGATACCTATCAGGAATGGTCGGCTTCACATGTGTCCATGAAGAACGTCAAGCGGCGTGTCCGAATCTATAATGTCGCTCTTCATGAAAGTGAAGCCACGAAGAGCCTGATCAACCGGGCGGCGGAACGTGAGTTCCGGCTACTGGAGCAACTGGACCACGACGGGATACTGCACGCCGAGCAATTCACCCAGCATGAGTTGGGTCCCGCGCTCATCTTCCGGCACGATCCTGGCGCCATACGGCTCGATCACTTTCTCAGTCAGCGGGGGGACAGCCTTCCCGTAGACATCCGTCTCAGTCTGGTTCGCCAGATATCCGAGGCGCTGAAGTTCGCACATGGCAAAGGTATCGTGCACAGGACCCTCAGCCCCCATAGCGTTTTGGTCTACGACCCGGAAACGTCCAACCCCAGGATCAAGGTTTTCAACTGGCAGCTCGGTCGGCAGTTCATCAGCACCAGCACCACCAGTGCGTGGAGGATGACCTACACCTTGCACCCTGACCAACTGGTTGAGGATGGGTCTCTACTCTATATGGCGCCGGAAGCCATCACCTCCCCTGACAGTGCCGAGCCATACGTCGACGTGTTCTCCCTCGGGGCGATTACCTACCAGATCTTTTCCGGGGTCCCGCCTGCCGCTTCAGCAAAGGAACTCAACCAGAAGCTGGCCGAGCAGAGGGGGCTGGACATCGCCGCCGTAAGCGATGGCGCAGGCAGCGAGCTGCGCGACCTCATCAAGTACAGCACCCACCCGGACGTCAATAACCGGTGGGACTCGGTCACCGATTTTCTGGAGGCTCTTGAGCGGGTGGAAGAGGAGTTGACCCGCCCCGATGATGAATCCGTGGCGAATCCGCTGGACGCCCGTACGGGAGACCAGCTCGAAGGCGGATTCAGGGTCAAGAAGCGCCTGGGTGCCGGGGGATCGGCGACGGCTTTCCTTGTGGAATACAAAGGGCGGGAGGTCGTGCTCAAGCTGGCCAACAAGCCCGAGTACGCAGAGCGGCTGGAAGCGGAATACAAGGCGATCAAGAAACTGCGCCATCCCCTGGTTGCGGAGGCGTATGAGCTTGCCCAGGTCAGCGGGCTTCGAGGGTTCACGGTCCAGTATGCGGGGGACCAGACGCTCGCCCAGCGGCTCCGCCAGGACGGCCGGATGCAGTTGGAATTCCTGCAGCGTTTCGGCGAAGACCTGCTGGACATCCTGAAACACCTGGAGGAGCACGGGATCTACCATCGTGACATCAAGCCTGAGAACATCGGCATCGGATATCCGACCAGCAAGAGCAAGCTGCGCCTGCTTCTCTTCGATTTCTCGCTGTCGTCCACCCCGCTGGACAACACTCGCGCCGGCACGATTCGATACCGTGACCCATTCCTGCAAACGCCGTCGCCGCGAACCTACGACCTCTATGCCGAACGCTTCTCGGCCGCGATGACGCTCTACGAGATGGCCACCGGAACGATCCCGCAATGGGGGGATGGCAAGAGCGATCCGGCCATGCTCGCCTGCGAAGCGGCCATACAGACGGAGATGTTCGAGCCCAGTCTTCGAGGCCCCATGACCGAGTTCTTCGAGCGTTCCCTCCGTCGCGATTACAGGAAGCGCTTTGACAACGCCGACGAAATGCTGCGTGCCTGGCGTGGCGTGTTCGAGCATGTGGAGAAGGCGCCCACCGCAACGGTCCACGAAGCGGAGGTCGATCAGGCCCAGGCTATCGCCAATGCCGACCGGCAAACCCCGTTGATCACGTTAGGGCTCAGCACACGGGCGCTGAATGCCATGGACCACCTCAACGTGATGAGCGTTGAGGGCTTGCTTCGCCTGCCCATTATCCGTTTCCGCCAGCTTCGGGGCGTTGGACACAAGACCCGGAAGGAGATCACGGAGCTTGCCCACAACCTGCATCGCAAGTTCCCGGACATCGAAGTGGACGAACGGGCCGGTCTGGAGCGGGTCAAGCAGCCGGGTGAGGAAGAACCTGCCGTTTCCCCGGGCGAGGGTTTCAGTGTGGATGCCCTATTCAGGGACGTCTGCAGCACCGGAGGAAAGCCACAATCCAGTTCGAAAGAGGCCCTGATGGCGTATCTCGGTATATCCGAGGATCAGCCCATGGGCGCGTGGCCCAACCAGAGCGAGCTTGGGCGGCGGTTCCATGTGACACGCGCCCGTGTCGGCCAGATTGTCGTCAACGCCAGGGAGCAGTGGCGTCGCATGCCTTCACTCACACCGCTCCGGGACGATATTCACAGCATTCTCAACGGGTATGGCGGGGTGATGAGCATGCCCGATGTCGTTGCCGCCGTCCTGGCCGCCCGCGGCTCCGTGACTGACGAGCCCCAGCGCACGCGACGTGCCATCGCCGTCGTGCGAGCGGCGGTTGAGGCCGAGCGAGGCAACCAGGATTCCCGGTTCACCGATAGCCGCGTCAACGACCGTGTCCTGATCACGCAGGCTGCCGAATTGGTCCGGTATGTCGAGAAGCTGGGCGGCATGGCCGATGACCTGGCTAATCAGGATCCGTTGGTGGCACCCGACCGTGCCGTCCAGCGTTTGCGGGCGGTGCCGCTGCCGGAAGGGCAGATGGGGCTCCGCACCGACAGCGATTTGTTGAAACTGGCCGTCTATCTCTCGGCAGGGGCCGCCGTCTCCAGTCGCATGGAGATCTACCCCAGGAACATGACGGCCCTCCGGTCGCTTCGTTTAGCCGCCGGAGCGCTTTCCGGCAGCACCGAATTGACGGTGACTGCCGTGCGGGAGCGCGTCAAGGGTCGCTATCCTGAGAGCGCGGAACTTCCCGACCGCCCCGCGTTGGATGACTTGCTGGCCGAAATCGGTTTGGAGATGGACTGGGTTCCCTCCGCGGCGGATGGCCAAGGCGCGTACCGTTTCTGCCGGACCGACCAGTACACCCTGAGCAGCGGCACCTACGGCACAAGGGGAACCGTGGTTGAGGCCGTAACGACCCCGGCCGAGAATGAAGCCGAGGTACGGTTGTTTGAACGGAAGCTCGCCAGTGCCGATAAAGACGGCGCTTTCCTTGTTCTGTCGGTAGCCCCACATGACCTGGCGCGCGCGGAACAGGTTCTCCACAAGCGATTCCAACTGGAGCCGCGCAACCTTGATCGCCTGCTCATCACCGAACTCAAGGTGAAAGCAGCCGAGAAGCGCGTCAAGTGGGAGGTTGTGCTGCGGGCCGACCAGGCCGACCACAGCAGCCGGGACTGGGGCAATCTTGCGACCTTGTTCAGCGTTTGCATGCCGGAGGTGGAATCCCACCTCGCCAAGTGTGGAAAGACCATCCTTCTGACCTACCCTGGACTCCTCGCCCGCTATGACCAGATGAGCCTTCTCGACCGGCTCCGTGACAGGATCGGCGTACAGGGCAGCGAGCTTCACGGCCTATGGGTTTTGGTGCCGGAGGAAAACGCAGGCCCTCTGCCCACGATCGCCGGCAAGCCGATTCCAGTCATTGGCAGCGGCCAGCATGCGAGAGTACCGGGGGCATGGCTGAAATCACAGAAGGAGGGTTCATGAATACCCTATCCGGACATTTCCGGACATTCCCGGGCACGATGATTGATTGGCGCGCCAGTTGGTTTCGTGATCATATATCATTCGATTGCAGCTATTTAAGAGAACATCACGGATGGAACTGTCGACGGCGGGCGACTGTATCCGGACATGATCCGGACATCGTAATAGCAAGGCCACGCCTGTTTTTAGCTCGGAATAGGGAGTCTTTCGCATGATCGTTGCCGCAAATCTACTCAATGATCTAAAGCCCGTTTTGCGGAAGCTGGAGGATGACCTGCGCGAACGTTCGGAGTCCGTTCCTGAGGTGCGTGATCATCTCCAGGCAGGCTACAACGCCGCGCGGGCGGCCAAACGGACGGGCGACGTGTTTACCACCTGGCGGGATGAGCAGGTGACGCAGGCGGCTGTGGCCTGGATTCTCGGCTGCGTCTTTGTCCGGTTCATGGAGGACAACCAGCTCATTCAGGAGCCTTGGATTTCCGGGCCGGGCGACCGGCTTGCCCATGCCCGCGACCGGCATACCCACTACTTCCGCGAACACCCCCGCGAGACGGACCGCGAATACCTGC
>DIZZ01000090.1:7647-8185 GCA_002428045.1 Verrucomicrobia bacterium UBA6015 | reverse complement strand
CAACAAGGGTGCCGCCGGTATGGCACAGGTGCTTGAACCTGTCTTCGACCCCGAGAGCTACACGCTGGCCGCTCAAATGGCCTCGCTCTATGCCCAAGGCGGCATCAAGACCTTTGCGCAGTTCGCCCACAATGTGAGCGTTGATATGGCCGACGCCTGGGATTCCGTCAAGAAAATGCTGCACGGCGCGTGGCAATCGGCAGGCGCGGTGGATGAAGCCCTCGATGACATTTCGCGCACTGATGCCCGCGCGGTTATTTCCGGGATTGACAACGAGCTGCAACAGGCGGACAATAATCTTAACGATACGACAGACGACGAGGAGGCCCCCGATGGAGAACTTAACAACACGCAAGGCGGCGATCAAGAAGGCTCTGGCAGCGGAAGCAGCCAAGGAGCATCTGGACGAACTGGGCGAGGGGGGCATGGATCAAACGATGATGATTCGCTTCTGGAAGGAGTATCGCCCGAGGCTGTTCAGCCTGCTGGAGGAAATGGGGATAACGGCGACCTTCGCCCGGATTTGCGAGGAGAGGGC
>DIZZ01000090.1:3411-7617 GCA_002428045.1 Verrucomicrobia bacterium UBA6015 | reverse complement strand
GGAGCAGGCGCAGCGGAACTGGTATCTGATGGACGAGGAGGAAGAACTGGACGAGCCCCACGAAGTCCTAGAGTGCGTCCTAAAAAGGGCGTCAAGGATGGGGTACCGGCAACGGTTCAACCCCTTAACGGACGGAACTTCCGCATAACCGACCCGGAAGCCCTGTTCGGCGGCGGTCCAAAGGATAAGTTCTCGCGCAACAAGGCCGCGATTGAGACCTTTGATCTCGTCACACTGGAGAACCGGGCTCCCACCGATGCCGAGCGCGATGCAATGGCGGCATTCATCGGCTGGGGCAGCTTCGGGCAGGAGCTTTTCAACGGCACATGGGACCGGCCCCAACCCAAGGACGGATGGGAGACCGAGGACAAGTGGCTCCGCAACCAGCTTGGCAAGGATGCCTGGGAAAGTGCGCAGTCCTCGATCATCAACGCCCATTTCACGGACCCCTTCACGGTTGGCACGATGTGGGAGATGGTCCGGAAAGCCGGATTCAAGGGCGGGCGCGTGCTTGAGCCCTCGATGGGGATTGGCAATTTCTTCGGGATGATGCCCGCCGATATGGCCGTGCGCAGCGAACTGACCGGCATTGAGATGGAACCGACCACCGGCGGCATGGCGAAACTGCTTTACCCGGATGCGAACATACAGATCAAGCCGTATCAGGACAGCCAGACTCCCGACGGGTTTTATGACCTGGTGATTGGCAACTGGCCTTTCTCGGAACAGCGGACGGCAGACCGGCGATATAACCAGCTTGCACCCACGTTGCACGATTACTTCTTCCTCAAGGCTCTGGATCAGGTACGCCCCGGCGGATTGGTCATCGGCGTGACCAGCGCGGGCACGATGGACAAGGTGGCCTCGCACATCCGTCTTGAAATGTCGAACAAGGCTGACCTGGTGGCCTCGTTCCGCCTTCCCTCCGGCGCGTTCAAGCGGTATGCCGGTACACAGGTTGTGACGGACATCGTGATTCTACGCAAGAAGACCGATACCAGCGGGATTTCCACGCCGCCCGCCTGGGTGAATGTGTCCGAGACGGACGCGACCCGTTCGGGCCGCAATGTGCGCGTGAACAATTACTTCATCCATAACCCGCAGAACATCCTTGGCGACCTGGACTTCATTACCACCGGCAGCGGGAAACTGTACGGACGCCCCGCGATGTATGTTCACCGGCCCGACGACTTCGAGCAGCGCATGGCGGCAATTCCCCGAGCGATACCCGCCGATACCTACAAGGAAGACTCCGCCGAGCGCAAGGTTCGGTATGTGAGCAACAGCACCGGCGACCGGATCAACAGCGTACTGACGGGCGAGGACGGCAAGCTCTATGTCTCGCGCGGCGACCAGATGGCCCCGATTGAGGATGTTTTCAGGATCAAGGTAAAGAGTACCAAGGAAACGCAGGAACGCTTTGCCGAGATCGGCGAACTGGTGGCGATCCGCAAGACGCTGGGGCAGCTTATGGACGCCCAGCGCAGCAACGCCGAGAATCAGGACCAGCTCCGCAAGCAGCTCAATAACCAGTATGACGCCTATGTGGACAAGTACGGTTTCCTGAACGCCAATGGCAATTATGCACTTAAAGGTGTTTTCAAGAAGATCAGCGATCCCCACTACGCCTCGCTGGCGGCGTTGGAACGGAATGCGGAGAAGGACAAGGCGAAACCTCCCCGCTGGGAGAAGCCGGAGATTTTCCGGCGTTCGACGATGCGCGGGGCCGTCAAGGCCGATGTGCTGACGCTGGATCAGGCGTATTTGCAGCAGCGTAATGATGAACTGGTGTTCAATCCGGCGGACGTGGCGAAGCTGGCGAAGATGGAGGAATCCGAGGTTATCGCGCAGCTTTCAGGAAAGAACACGATCTTCTTCAATCCCGTGGGCAAGTGGGAACATGCCGACACCTATCTTTCCGGCAATGTGCGGCAGAAGCTGGCCGATGCGTTGAATGCCAAGGAGCAGGGCGCGGAGGGGATGGAGCGGAACATCAAGGACCTGGAAGCGCGGATCCCGGAAACGATACCGTATTTCAAGATCGAAGCCAAACTTGGGAATTACTGGACGCCCACGGCGGTGTATCAGCAATTCCTCGCCGAATTGCTATCGGAAAGCGATACCGACGGGATTGTGGTCCGTATCTCCCCGAATGGCTGGCGCGTGGAGATGGAACCCCACGTTCTGCGCAAACCCGAGGCAACCAGCCAGTGGGGAACGCCCTCCGTGAAGTTCAGCAAGATCATGGAAGCCGGGATGAACAACACGCCCGTCACGGTCAAGGACAAGGACAGCGACGGCAATGAACATACGGACGATAAGGCGACCGAAGCCGCCAACGAGAAGGTGAAGGCTCTGCGCGATCATTTCGCCCAGTGGCTCTGGAGCGATGTGGACCGGCGCGTGAAGTTGCAGGATGAGTACAACAACACGTTCAATTCCGTGGCAACGCCCGTGTTCGATGGATCCTTTCTTGCGTTCGAGGGGATGATGCTGACCAAGGGGGACCGCGATTTTAATCTGCGCAAGCATCAGATCGACGCGGTTGCGCGTGGCCTTGTGACCGGGCGCGGCATCTATGCCCATGAGGTGGGAACCGGCAAGACGTTCACGATGGCCGGGCTCGCCATTGAAAGCAGGCGGTACGGCAAGGCCAGGAAACCGTTGATCTTCGCCCACAATGCCAACAGCGCGACCGTGGCCCGCGAGATCAATGAGATGTATCCCGGCGCGAAGGTGCTTTATGTGGACAACATGGACAAGTCGCGCAGGGAAATCCTGCTCAACCAGATCAAGAACGACGATTGGGACGCGATTGTGGTCCCTCATTCGATGGTGGACAAGTTCGCCCTACGCCCCGAAACCTATACCGCCCTGGCGGCAGAGGAAATCGCCCAGCTTGAGGCGGCGGCACTGGAGGCGGCGGCAGAGGACGGGGTGACGCTCTCTATCGAGGACATGGACGACGAGAAGGAAATGCGCAAGAAGCGCAGCCGGCGAGCCAAGGAACTGGTCAAGGCCCGCAACCGGATCAAGGAAAGGATCCTTTTGCAGTCGCAGCTTTCGAGCAAGAACGCCATCCGTCTTGAGGATGCCGGGATTGACATGATTATCGTGGACGAGGCCCACGAGTTCAAGAAACCGCCCCTTGCCACCAAGATGCGGATGAAGGGGCTCAACACGGATGACAGCAACCGCTCCGTGAACATCATGTTCCTGCTGAATTATGTGGCCGGGATCAACAACGGGCGCGGCGTTCACCTTTTCACGGGCACCCCCATCACCAACACGCTGAACGAAATCTTTAACATGATGCGCTTCACGATGAAGGATATGATGAAGAACAAGGGCGTTGACCGGTGGGATGCCTGGTTCAACACGTTCGCCGATTTGGTGAGCGATGTGGAAGTGACGCCCACCGGGGAATATGACACCGTTTCAAGGCTTTCCAGCTTTGTGAACGTCCCGGAACTGCGGCGGCTGGCCGGGCAGTACATGGATACCGTGTTCGCCGATGATATGCCCGAGTTCGAGGACCGCAAGACATCCACCGGCAAGACGATGAGCGAGGCCGGACTGACCGAGGCGGAAAAGGCGGAGTTGCAGGACGGACGCACGGAAAAGGCAATCGGTCGCCCTTATAAGCTGGTTAAGACGGTCGTCGCTCCCATGACACCAAAGCAGCAGGCCATACGACAGGAACTTATCCGCCGGGCCAATGCTTTCAAGAAGGCCACCAAGAAGGATCGTAGGAAGATGATGCTTGATGGCTCTCCGAACACTCCGATCCGGGTGGAGACCGACGCTTCCAACGCCGGGCTGGACGCTCGGCTGTTTGATATGGAAATTACCGAGGATTCGCCCGACAGCAAGGTGAATATGGCTATCCGCAACGTGGTGCGCCATTACAACGAGCATGAGAAGGCTTGCCAGGCGATTTTCATGGAGCGGGGTTATTCCGACACGGCAACACAAACCTCGCACTCCGGCGATGGCGAGGAACGGACCAAGACGACGACAAAGGTTGAACGGTTTAACCTTGCAAAGGAACTGGTCAGCAAGCTGGTAGCCTCTGGAATCCCGGCGGAGCAGATCGCGATTGTCGATGGCAAGGTTTCCAAGGAACGGCGCAAGCAGATTGCCGATGCCATGAACACGGGCGAAATCCGCGTTGTGATCGGCAGTACGCAGACGCTGGGTACAGGC
>DIZZ01000090.1:0-3363 GCA_002428045.1 Verrucomicrobia bacterium UBA6015 | reverse complement strand
ACCTGGAGCAGCGCAACGGGCGCGGCCACCGGCAGGGAAACAAGTGGAACAGCGTGATCGAGTATCGCTACGTCACCGAGGGGATTGACGGGCGGCGGTGGCAGGTGCTTGTCATCAAGGACAAGTTCATCAAGGCATTCCTGAAGGCCAAGGGCGATTTGCAACGGATCATCGAGGGCGATAGCGCGGCGATTGACGACGACGCGGGCGGGAACGATATGCTTTCGACCCTTTCCGACGCGACGGGCGACCCCCGGATCATGCAGCGGGCCAAGCTCGTTTCGGATGTCGATAAGCTCCGGCGGCGCGAGATCATATACGATCAGGGGATTGTGGCCGCAAAGGACAGCATCAAGCGCACGGAGCGGTTCAATGATGATCTTGAACGCTCGCTGGATGCGCTGGAAAAGGAAAACAAGCTGTTCAACGACAAGGACCGGCCATTCTCCATCACGATTGGCGATACGGTATTCACCGACCGCAAGGAGGCACAGGCCGCCCTGAACGAGAAGCTGGATAAACTCAAGAAGCGGCAGGAAACCGACTCGATCAAGGTGGGCGAGTTCCACGGGCACAGCATCATGGCGCGTAAGGAACTGGCGAATCCCTGGGCCGATCCGACGATGGCTCTGTATGTAAGCTCCCGGTCAACGGTTCGCTTCAACAACGGGACAACGGTCTATTGGTCCGAAAGCGGCACCATTCTCGGGCTCGAAGCCTCGATGCGTTCAATCCCCAAGCAGATCGCGGCGATGCAGAAGCAGGTCGAGGAAAACAACAAATCCATCGAAAGCCTCAAGAAGGCGGTGACGCAGCCCTTCCCGCAGGCCGAGACGCTCTCGAAGAAAAAGACCATGCTGCAACAGTTGGACGCGGATATGCAGGTGAACCCCGTACCCGCCCCAGGCTGGCTACGGCAACCCACGCCCATCGGCACGACCGTCATGGTGGGCGGCAAGGAGCGCGTTGTTTCCGGCCACCAGTGGGACAAGGATAACTGGTGGGTACTGCTGGAACACGCCCACGAGTTGGAAAGCAAGCGGGCAGCCTATACCGATGTGAAGGACGAGCAGGGAGCCCCGATCTACGAGGAACGGGAGTTCACGGCTCCTGAACTGGTCACGAAGGCCGACGCCAAGACCGAAGGGGAACAGGACGGGAAGGACAACGCCCAATTCGCCCGCAGCGAGCAGGGCACCACCCCGGCGGCAGGGATCGAACGCGGCGAGTTCGACGCCACCATGCAGGCCGAAGCCAAGCTGACCCCCTGGGTTGCCGACAAGACCACCGCCGTTGACTCCCTCGAAGACCTCCCCGCCAATGTGCAAGACGCCATCGAGCGCGGGGAAGGGGAGGGCGTTGCCTTTATGCGCGACGAGCGCGGAAATATCCGGGCCGTGACGCTGGGCGACCGCTCATGGTTCATCCTCGACCGCTACAACGATGCCGATGCACTGGCCGGTGACATCCGGGAAGAAGCCTTCCACCGGATCGAAAACGAGTTTGCCACCGGAGGCCGGACGCAGGCACTGGGTGTGCGTACCTATGGCGGCAAGTGGCTGGCGATCCAGCAGGAAATCAAGGACAATTACAAAGTAAATCCCGGCTCGGTCGAGTTCTTCCGGGAACTGGCCGCAAAGGCATATCGCGACGGACTGACGAACCGCTCCCTCTGGGGCCGGTTCACCGATGGGATCATTGCCGCCATCCGCAGGCTTGGCCGTGCCCTTGGTCTCGACCTGGCNNAACTGCGCGATTACGTCAACAGCGTGCTGAAAGCGCGGGAGGATAACAGCAGGATTGACAAAACGCGGCAGGGCGTTAGTATAGGAGGCACCAATGAAGCCAGAAACAAACAATCGCGGCAGTCAGCTAGAGGCGTTGCGGGAACGTCAAGCCAAGGAAACGCCTTTGGATCAGGGCGGCAGTTATCAGGAACGGCTGGAGCGTATCAGGCGAAACACGCAGCACATGAAGTCACGGCACAAAGCCTGATTGATATACCGTCACCCACAAGTTCGGTGTTTTTAAGTGCGGATGAGCAACGTAAAGAGCGTGAAAACCTCATCAACTGGGCCGAATCCACCGGGCTGATTCTTAAGTACGATGATGTCATCCAGAACGCCGAAGATAACCGAAACAACATCGGCGGAGCTGAACATGAGGCGTATTCTTTCCTGAATGGAGAGGATCCTTATATCATCCGCATAACTAGGGGTTCAAGCTACGGTCACCCGTGGTATGCGACCTCTCCAAGCCAATACCTGAAACGGCTGATCGAGTTCAGTCACACGTTCCCTGATGCCGCCATAGATGTTGTTGGTGTTGTTGTTCGTGAAAATGGTCACCCGGCGATTGTCACCCGGCAACCTTACATTCATGGCGATAAAATACTTGATCCCGACGAGTTTGAGTCTGCACTTAATAAAGCTGGCTTTATCAAGGAAGGCGCACATCGCTGGATGGAAGTTGCCACGGGCATTGCCGTTGAAGATGTGACGCCGGACAATGTTCTTTTCCAGGACGACGGTTCGGCAAAGTTCATCGACGTGATTGTTGATAGCGAAACCCTGCAACCGGAAACGCTTGCCGAAATGCACAACATGGACACCCCCCAATTCGCCCGCTCCTCCGGCCCGGCCAAGACGCTCAAGCACTGGACCACCCCGGAATCCGCCGAGGCACTCAAGGCGGGCGAGAAGTTCGACGGCAAGCGCAAGGCCGTTCATGCCATCATGGACGGGCACAGCGGAAAAACGTCCTCTGCCAAGTTCGCCGGTCCCCGCCTGTATCTCTCAATGGATGATGCCCACTGGGGCGTTTTCTCCGACGTGGACAACTCCATCCCAGGCGAGCCGATCACGGCGGACAATATAAAGTCCGTTAACAACGAAACCGACGAATCCTTCTACGATTACACGAATCAACAGTGGATGGTTCGGCGCGGTGCAAAGAAGCGGCGCGAACTGGCCCCCGTGGATTATGTCATTCGTGCATCCGCCAAGACCATCGTCATCGGATCGAAAGCGGACCTTGAAGCGGCACAGAATGTGGCCGGTGTGCGCTGGCAGAACGGCGACCTGGAAGCAAGTGAAGCGTTCTGGAAGGGGCTCAAGGCCGCCGGGTANNATGATGTGGTTGAGGTGCGCAACACCGAGGCCATGACCAAGGAAGACCGCAAGGGATTCTTCGCCTCCGCCGGTCACGATCAGGCCGTTATCCTGAATATGGCAAAGGCCGTAGTCGCAACCTCCGCCAAAGCCAAGGCAAAGGCCAAGGCCGAAACCCCGGCACCGGCAACCCCGGCCCCAGCAGCACCAGCACCAGCAGCACCAGCAACCCCGGCACCGGCACCAGCCCCAG
>DIZZ01000234.1:5358-5532 GCA_002428045.1 Verrucomicrobia bacterium UBA6015 | reverse complement strand
CAGCAGCACGTGCTCCATCACATCGCGGAACCCGCCGAAATGCGCGCCGATGAAGAAGTCGCTGTGCACGGCGACCAGTTTTCCCAGAGCCCCGCTGTCGAGAAAACGACGCAAGGCCCGGATGCCCTTCAGGTAGCGGCGATTCTGCATCACGGCATACGTTTTGCCCGCCTT
>DIZZ01000234.1:5070-5345 GCA_002428045.1 Verrucomicrobia bacterium UBA6015 | reverse complement strand
ATGGTGTCGCTCATCGGTTTCTCGCCGAAGACGTGGCAGCCATGCTTCAACGCTGTCAGCGTGGTGGGGCAATGCGCCTCCGGAACCGTGCAGTCAAAGACCACGTCAGGCTTCGCCTGCCGCAGGATGGCATCCAGATCGCTGCCGGTGACCGCCTTTATCAGGCCATGCTTTTCCTTTTTCGCTTCCGCCGCCGCCGGGTTCAGATCCACCAGGCCGACGACGTCCACCTTCTTCTTTACCGTCTCCGAATTAAGCCAGGCATTGGAAATCCC
>DIZZ01000234.1:0-5000 GCA_002428045.1 Verrucomicrobia bacterium UBA6015 | reverse complement strand
ATTGATTGCCACAAAAAGCACAAAATACACAAAACATGATGGCTGAATTTCTTTTGTGTCTTATGTGCCTTTTTGTGGCCAAATATATCCCTGGTTGTATATCTAATTGTGTTTCCCATTTCCGTGCGTTCCGTGTATTCCGTAGTTCACCCAATGCCTACCAGTTACCGTCGAAGAGCCCTTCCCGCATCAGCTCGGGCTTCTTGCAGGTGCTCTCGATGGCGACATGCGACCCATTCGTGGAAGCATCGTGGAAGGCGTGCATCAAGTCAAGCACATGGTAGGCGAGCGCACCATTCGCGCGGTGCGTGCGGCCGGTACGGATGGCGTCAGCCATGTCGGAGGGCCCGATGCCACGTCCATTGGCCTCGAAGCCGCAGGTCAGCGGCAGATCCCGCCACTCTTTCTCGCCTTTGAGCTTAACCTTGACCGGGCCGCCGAACGTGTTCGGGTCCGGTACCGATAGCGAGCCTTCCGATCCGAAGATCTCGATGCGGGGGGTGTTGGATGCCCATACATCGAAGCTGGTGGTGATCGTGCCGATCGCCCCGCTGGCGAAGTCCATGATGCCGGTCACGTGGGTCGGGATCTCGACATCGATGATCTGCCCGTTCTTCTTGGCACTGGTGATCGTGCGCTGTGGGAAGCTGATGCGTGCCGAGCCGGTGACGCGCTTGACCGGGCCGAGCAGCGAGACCAGGGCGGTCAGGTAGTAGGGCCCCATGTCGAACATCGGGCCGCCGCCGACCTTGTAGTAGAACTCCGGATCCGGGTGCCAGCTCTCGTGCCCGTGGCAGAGCATGAAGGCCTGGGCGCCGATCGGCGTGCCGATCATCCCGTCCTCGATCAGCCGGCGGCAGGTCTGGATGCCCGCGCCGAGGAACGTGTCGGGCGCGTTACCGACCATCACGCCCGCCTTCGCGGCGGCGGCCAGCAGGGTTTTCCCCTGGTCGCGGGTCAGCGTCAGCGGCTTCTCGCTGTAGACATGCTTGCCGGCGGCAACCGCCTGCATCGCCACCGGGAAGTGCCCCTGCGGCGTGGTCAGATTCACGATGATCTTGATTTCCGGGTCGGCGAGCATCGCCTCGAGCGTGCAGACCTGAACGCCGGGATACTCTTTGACCTTGGCGGCGGTGCGTTCTGGATCCAGGTCCGCGCAGGACTTGACGCTTACGTTGCTGAAGACAGTACACAGGTTCTTGAAGTAGATGCCGCTGATATTGCCGCAGCCGACAATGCCGATTTTGATGGGGCTCATAGTGCTGGGTCCTTTCGATTATGATTACGATTACGATGGGATCAGGCGGAGGTGTATTCCGGCTTGATCCGTTCGCGGGCGGCCCACTGCATGCCGCGCTTGACGATCTCCATCGCCTCGGGGACCTTGAAGTCGTCGGCGACGTGGCCCAGCGCGGTGTAGAAGACGCGGCCCTTGCCGTAGGTGCGTTTCCAGACGTAGGGCATCACCGTGCCCTTGATCCAGGGGCTGTTGCCGTGTTTGCCGCTGAAGGTCGTGGTGGCCAGCGTCTCGTTGGACGGGTCGGTGTGCATGAGGTACTGCTCGGAGACCATGTCGAAATCCTTCAGTCCCTTGACGATCGGGTCGGACGGGACGGTGATGTTGATCCGATGCGGGATGATCCCGCCGGGGTGGGCCACCCACTGCCCGCCGGTCATGAACTGGTACTCCGTGTTCGTGCGGAAGGAGTCGCACATGCCGCCATGCCAGCCAGCGACGCCAGCCCCTGCCAGGACAGCGCCGCGCAGCCCGGCCCACTGCTCCTTGGTGATCTCCCCCATCGTCCAGATCGGCACGATCAGGGAGAACTTCTTCATCTTGACCGGGTCGGCATAGATGTCCAGCGACTCCGAGACGACGACCCGGTAACCCTTCGATTTCAGCCAGGGGGCGAAAAGATCCGCACATGCCTTGGGTGTGTGCCCGTTCCATCCCCCCCACACAATCAGGGCGGATTTAGTCGTTTTGCCTTTAGATGCCTTCATGGTCTTCGCAGTAGTCATCGCGCGTCGTTTCCTTTGTTCCCGATCCCGGCAAGCCGCTGTCGTCACGACAGCCGAAAGCACTTGCGGAAAAATGATTTTTTCAAGATAGTCTTGAAAAACGCAAAAGGAAATGGATATATCTTCCTAAAACATGGATAATTTTCTCATACACATGGCCCCGATGCCGCGGCGGTACCCGACGGGGCTGCCGGTACAGAGTCTCGGCTACGTCCCCCGCAAGCGGGATCATATCCGACACGCGTTCGAAACCCTCAACTTCTCGCTGATTGTTTCCGGGCATGGCGCCTATCATTTCAGGGGTGCGCGTTTCGAGGTGCGCGGGCCTTGCGTGATCACGCAGTGGCCGGGGGAACCGATGGACTACGGGCCGGCACCGGGGAGCACCTGGGAGGAATTGTACCTCATTTATGATGCCGCCACGCTGGCGGAATTCGAGCGGCGGAACCTGGCGCAGATTCACAAGCCGTGGTGGCCGATCCGGCGCGATTCGCAGGTCTTCGAGCAGTTTGAACAGTTGCAGGAACTGACCCGGAATCTCCAGCAGGATGGCGCTGCCGACCGCATCGACCGCGCCTGTGAGCGGTTGCTGGTCGAGACGCGGATCGGGGAGAACCGTCCGCCNNCCCGGTCGCGAGGAGCAGGTGATCCGCCGCATCCGCCAGGACGTGCGCGAGCGGTTGTTCGAGCCGCACGACTTCGAGGCGATCGCGCGGCGGCATGGCTTGTCCGCCGCGACGTTCCGTCGCTACTGGAACCGCTACGTGCATGTGCCGCCGGCGCGGTACGTGATGACGCTGCGCATGCGCGAGGCCCGGCGCCTGCTGGTGGAGACCGACCTGACCGTGGCGGAGGTCGCGGTGCAGGCTGGTTTCGAGGACCCGCTCTACTTCTCGCGCAGCTTCCGCCGCCTCACCGGCGTGCCGCCCTCGCACTACCGCGCCCGCTATCCGCGCTGAAGCAGTGCCTTAGGGCGCGTAGCGGTGCTGTAGGGTCGCGGCATTTGGCATGGTCTCGTAGGATTCGCCCTGCGGACCGGTATAGCGATCGCCCAGCTTGAGGACATGGATGGGGACGACGCTGCCGTTGCGCAGGGTGATCGGCACGGGGATCAGGGTGACGCCGGGATGACGGTCGTTCTTTTTTGGCGGTTGAGGGGTTTGTTTGTGTTTGTGCACGATAAGGCGTCGCGGTTCCTGGTAATAGCGGTAAGCCGGGCGGTGGTAGCTGTTCCAGGATCGGTGGCTGTACCAGGCGTAAGGCAGTGCCAGATATGGTAGATAGTAGGCATCGTGATTATGGCTTATGGCATAGCCGGTCAACGCGCCGAGGCCCGTGAATAGCGGGATGGTATAGTGGGCATCGTAATCGTCGCTCAACTCCGAGACCAGCACCCCGGCGGCGGCGCCGAGCAGACCTCCGGTCACGGTTTCTTCCCACGCATCCGCGCTGGCGTTCCCAGCCAGCGTCAGCAGGACGGTAACCAAGAGNNCAGCAATTCTCATTATGGCCTCAAACCGTGCGGGGAGCAGGCTAAAGCCTGAACTACAAACATCGAAATGCTCGGAATTATGGCGTTCGTAGTTCAGCCTTCAGGCTGCCCGAGGCCATAATGAGAATTGCTGTGCGCTCACGTCCGGAACGGCTTGCAGTATGCCCGCGGGGTGGTGCCGCAGGCCTTCTTGAACCATTTGGAGAAGTGCGAGAGATCGTGGAAACCAAGGCTGTAGGCCACTTCCTTGATGCGGGCACCCGAAACGCGGAGACGGCATCGCGCCTGTTCAAGGCGGCGGTTATCGAGATACTGCCTGGGACTTGAATTCAGATCCGCTGCAAACAGCCGGGTCAGATGCACCTGGCTGAGGCCGACGGCCGCCGCCAGGGCATCTGGCTCCAAGGGCTTTCCAAGCGGGTGCGCGTCCAGTAGTCGGACCGCCTTCATCACGCGCTCGTCAATACTGAAGTGACCGCTCGGGATGATCTGGTGATCGACCAGCACGTCCAGCAGTGCCAGCAACCAGTGGCTGAAATCGCGCTCAAGCCGCAGGACGGTCCGGTAGTCCATCGGTTGCTCGCGGACGTCGTATGCGCCTTCCGGGATGTTCATGATGCCGGCCACCTTGCGCAACCGGCGCTCCAGGTTGGGATACTGTTCGGCGTTCACGACCAGCGGCAGGCCTCGATCAAACAGGCTCGCGCCGTCCGGCCATGTGGCTTCGAACGCAACGGACAGAATCCGGGTCCCGCGCAAGATCGACCGGGTGTGGGGCGTGCTGTCGAGCAACAGCCACTGTCCCGGCTCTGCACGGAGACGCTTATTGTGCTGCCGTATCTCGATCCAGCCCGACCGCACGAGCCAGGCACGGATCGGCCCTTCGTCGGTATGGCTCAGGATTTCCGGCGCATCACGGGAGGCCAGGACCGCATGGTCATAGCACCAGATCAGGTGCGTTGAAAGCGTCAGCCAGTCGCGGTAAAACATACGGTTCCCTATTCTTCCAGAACCTCTTCAAGTCTTGCATTCTGCTGTTTGGAAATCGCATCAATATCCGCCTTGGCCCGTTGACCGGCATCCACCGCGTATTTGCCGGTAATGCCATCAACCAGCAATTCTGCCGACGATTTCGCGGGCACCGTCTCCTTGTCGCCTGCATCGGACGCCGGACGGCAGCCGGAAAACGGCAGGCCTGCACAGCCAATCAGGATCGCGGCCAAAGCCCCGCCCACACGATATCCGCCAATCACCTCGTTCATACCCCCCCATTTCCAGTTTGTATTCAGTATGCCTAGTACTCTGCCCCCGCNNGGTCCAATGCGGCGTATAATCCCCTCGCGCTTCATCTTCGCAAGTTGATATTTAACGCCATTTTCCGTGATATCACCTAATGCTTGCGCAAGTCGAAGACGGCTTGCGTCTGGGGAATTCGCGAGCACATGCAAAATTCTCTGGGCGGTCTCTGGGTAGTTTCCGGGCAGTA
>DIZZ01000276.1 GCA_002428045.1 Verrucomicrobia bacterium UBA6015 | reverse complement strand
AATATGTAATTCGGAATCGAAGCGTTCCGAATGTGGGTGTTGCTGTGTCACGAACAAGGGCGTTGACTATGTAAAGGCTCGGAGGTTGGCATGAAGGTGAAGGCAGGCAAGGCGGCGATTGACGCAATAAAGCTGGCGTACTCAGCCAATCTTGCGGTGATGCTGGACTTGGGTGTCAAATGCCGTCAAAGCCTATGCTGGTGGTGACGACGGTACGCTGGGGGGTAGTGGTGGCGGGGCTGGTAGGGGAAACCGCAGCGGCGCACAACAGGTATGCTTGACAAATGATAATGATATTCTATTATCAAAAAAAGATTAACTGAAAGGACGGTACAGCATGGGTAAGGTGAGGCGGGCGGTGGGGGTGTTAATGCTGGGTTGCGGACTTGGCGCGGAGGCCGAGGTGGCGGAGATCAGTCCGAGCGTTCATTTCAATGGCGCGGTTGGCTGTTCCACGGCGGAGCATGCGCAGGATCTGGCTGTCGGGCATCATGACCCGACGCGCACGGATGGCTCGGTGCAGGGGCTGGAGCTCGGTGCCTCGCTTCGGGCAGGGACCTATCTGCAGGGCTTTTCGACCTATACGCTGCATTATGGGGCGTCGGAGGAGTGGGATGGCGAATGGGAGGAAGCCTTTTTGAAGCTGGTCAGTCTCCCCGGTGGGGTTGAGATTCGCGGCGGCCGCGTCCTGGCCCGCTTCGGGGCGCTTAACGCAACCCACCTGCATGGCTGGGATACTGTCGATATGCCGTTGGTCTCGGGTCTGTTGTTGGGCGAGGATGGTCTGATACTGGATGGTGGCGATGTCACCTGGCTTCGGAAGGATCGGCAATTGACGTTCGGGGCGGTTGCCGGTTACGGTCGTGTGCTGGCGCATGACCACGGCGGGCATGAGGACGAGGATGCCGCCGATCATGATGACCACGCCGATGAACATGCGGATCATGCGCATCTCGGATGGGACGGGGATGCCGGTTATGGGCGGATTTTTGCGATTTGCCGTCCCAATGATTTCAACCAATGGACGGTGGGCTCATCCGGGGCGTTCGGCGATAACGAGGCGGACAACTCCCGTTCGGTGCTGGGGGTGGATCTGACGTACCAGTGGCGGGCGCATGGCCTTGAGGCCGGTGGACCGGCGCTACGCTGGACCACCGAGGTGATGTCGGCGCTCGACGCGGCGGCTGGACTCTATTCACAGGCGATCTGGACATGGAATAATTACTGGGACACCGGATTGCGGTTGGGGGCGATGGACGGTGAGGGCGAGCGCGAACCACGGTTCCGTGCCAGTCCGGTGGCGACCTGGCGGCCGCTGGGAAATCCGCTAGTTGCCATGCGCCTGCAATACAACTATGATGACCTCGGCGCAGAAGCGGAACACACGGTGTGGGCGCAGCTCGGCTTGTCATGGGGTGGGGGAGAGGTACGGTAGAACGTGGTCGGCGCATTTTTTCGGGATTGGCAGGGAGGGGAAGCATGATAAAGCGAATATTGGTGCTGCTGTTATTGGCGGGGACGCTATCCGCATCCGAGGTGCTGCAGGTGGCCTCGTTGAATCCGATTGCCACGGATCTCGCCCGCCAGATCGGCGGGGATGCGGTGGTGGTGATCGAACTGATGAAGCC
This sequence comes from Verrucomicrobia bacterium UBA6015, assembly GCA_002428045.1. Lineage (GTDB taxonomy): Bacteria > Verrucomicrobiota > Kiritimatiellia > UBA8416 > UBA8416 > UBA8416. The sequence goes on along the minus strand of DIZZ01000276.1, from coordinate 21,381 downwards.
GGGGCAGGATCCGCATGTGTATGCCCCGTCGCCTTCGGATTTGAAAGCCGCCGAGGATGCCGTCCTGATCCTGGCCATGGGCAAGGGGCTGGAGACCTATCTCGATGGGCTGCGCGAAACCTTGCCTCAGGGACAGGCGATCGTCGAGATTGGCAAGATGATCCCTTCGCTGCGGATTGATGCGGAGAAGGCCCTGTTTGCCTGTTGTCCAACCCATTCCCATGGTGCTGCCGATCCGCATTGGTGGCATAGCGTGCGCAATATGAAGCGGGCGGCCAAACTGCTGGCAGATGCCTTTGCCAAGGCACAGCCCGCGCAAGCGGATGCCTTCAGGAAGCGGGCGAAGGATTATGAATCCCGCCTGGATTCCCTGGATGCCTGGGCGAAACAGGAAATTGGGCGGATTCCGCTCACCCATCGGCACCTGACCACGGCGCATGCCGCATTCAATTACTTTTGCGAGGATTTCCGCTTCAAGCCGGTTCCCATCCTTGGCCTTTCCACCCTGGATCAGCCGCGTCCCGGGCAGATGCGCATGGTGATGGATACGCTGCGCCAGGAAAACGTCGAGGTGGTCTTTCCCGAAAACGGAGCGAATCCCGGGGTGTTGGAAACGGTGGCAAAGGAAGCGGGCATACGCGTGGGCGGGGTGCTGCTGGCCGGTTCTCCGCTGCCGGAAGCGCCGACGTTTGAAGCTATGTTCCGTCATAATGTCGAGACGCTGGTGGCCGCCCTGGCCCCTTCGGGAGAGGGAAAATGAGGGGAAGCCCGCTGCTTGAATGGTTCTGTTTTGCCATCGTCTGGGGCATTCTGCTGATTCCCTTGCTGCGCGTATCCGGCGGTATGGACCGTTCGCGAGCCAGCGAGGCTGCGGTCGCCTTGCCACCAGTGGAAACTCCGTCCGAGTCCGTGTGGCTGCGGGTTGCATTTAGTGAAGCCCCGGCGGTTTTTTCGTTGATCGTGGCAACGGGGGTGATCTGGAGCGAGACCGATGCCGGGAACGAGATGGAGCAATTGGTCGACATGGCGATCAACCGGGCCGTCGGCCCCGCGTTGGATCTTGAGGTGCGTTGGACCACCCGCGGACGACGGGCTGTTGAAGTGGTGGTGGAGCCGCTGGAGGGACCCGCGTGGCGAACCACCGTATGGATCAACGGGGATGGCACCCGCGAAAGGGTGGTGTTCAAATGAAGGTTCTTCCGCCCCTGATACAATCGACGCCAACGGCACCCTCCGGATGTTCCGCGCATCGGTTGGAGGTGATCAACCTGCATGCGCATTACGGTCCCGTGTGTGCCCTGCACGGCATCTCGTTTGAAACCACCTGCGGACGTTCCGTTGCGCTGATTGGCGGGAACGGTGCGGGCAAGACGACGCTCATGAAGGCGATTGTGGGCTTGCTGCCCGGAACCACCGGTGAAATCCGCTGGCAGGGGCATGCCGTGCGCAAGCGGATTCCTGATATCGCCTACCTGCCCCAGCGCCAGGATCTTGATTGGCGTTTCCCAGTCACCGTCCGGTCGTTGGTCGAGATGGGGCGATATGCCCATCTCGGTCTCTTTCGTCGACTTGGACGCGCGGATGAGCAGGCGGTGGAGGCGGCGATCGAGACGATGCAGCTTGCACCCCTATCCAGCCGCCAGATCGGTGCCTTATCCGGTGGACAGCAGCAGCGTGCATTTATTGCCCGGGCGTTGGCTCAGGAAGCGCATGTGTTGCTGCTGGATGAGCCGTTTGCCGGTCTTGATCAGCCATCCTGCGAAACCTTGGGCGGCTTGTTGCGTTCCCTCGCCAGGGAGGGACGCCTGATCATGGCGTCGCATCACGATTTGAGTAATGTGAATGACTTGTTCGATGAAGCCCTGTTGGTCAATCGGCGGTTGATTGCGTTTGGCCCGCCGCCCGAGGTCATGCAAACGGCGGCATTGAAGGAGGCGTTCGGATCATGAGCATCTGGCAGCAGGTCATGGATTATGGATTCAGTCAGCGGGCCCTGCTTGCGGCTGGAATGATTGGTTTTGTCAATGCCTATCTGGGCGGGTATGTCGTTCTGAAACGGTCCTCGCTCTTTGCGGGGGGGCTGACGCACACGCTGTTCCCCGGCATCGCCCTCGGGGCGTTGGTGGCCGGGCTCAACCCTTACAGTGCGCTCTTTGGTGCGGTGGTCATGGCGTTGGCGGCCGGACTGGGAGCTACGGGGATCGCCTCGGTCTCGCGCATCGATCGCGATACCGCCCTGGCCATCCTCTACACAGCGGCCTTTGGTGGAGGACTGATCGTGCTGGAGCGGATCGGGACCTATGTCAATATCGAGAACTATCTATTTGGCAGCATCCTGGCCGTCGGCAATAGCGATTTGTGGTTCGTGTATATTGCCGGTGCCCTGACCATGACACTACTGATCCTACTGCAACGCCCGTTGCTGTTGTATCTTTTCTCGCCCGATGTGGCCGCCTCCCAGGGGATTCCGGTGCATTGGCTCGGGCATGGCCTGGCGGCCTTGCTGGTGGTCAATATGGTCATCTCGCTGCAGGCGGTTGGAGCCATGCTGACGCTGGGGCTCCTGATTGCGCCGGCGGCGATGGTTTATCTCTTTGTCAACTCCGTTCGCGGCATCCTATGGGGTGGTGGTTTATTGGGCGCGGGGGTATCGGTCCTGTGCGTGGTGCTCTCGATAGCTACGGATATCCAGACCGGGCCGGCCATCGCGGGCACCTTCGGCGTACTTTTTCTGCTGGCTTTCCTGGTCAGTCCATCCTACGGTTTGGCGGCGGTGGTATTGAAGCGGTTTCAGATGCGGTCGTAAGGGGTGGGGGGCGATGATTCAACGGAAAACAAAACAAAGACAGGCGATCCTACAGGTTGTGGAAGCGGCCCGGCGCCCGCTAAGCCCGGTCGAGATCCTGCAGCAGGCGCAGCATCTGCTGCCCGCGCTGGGCATTGCCACGGTCTACCGTGCATTGGGCACGATGCTGCAGGAAGGCCTGCTGGTGCCGGTGGACATACCCGGACAGTCTCCGCGCTATGAACGCGCCGGGCTGACGCACCACCACCATTGCGCCTGCACCGGTTGCGGCCAGGTCTTCGAACTGGAGGGCTGCTGCTATACCGGTGAAAGCGCTGGCATACCCGCCGGGTTCAAGGTCGAGGCGCATGACGTCATCCTTTACGGCCATTGCCGGTCTTGTCAGCGGCGTTAGTCATGGATAAAACAACATCCAATTTCACGCCCGAATTGCTTGCCCCCGCCGGTGGCCCCGAGGCGGGATATGCCGCCTTGCATTATGGAGCCGATGCCGTTTATCTGGGGATGAAACAGTTTTCCGCACGATCGGAGGCGGAGAATTTCTCGGTCGGCGAGCTGGAGACGTTTGTCGCCTTTGCGCATTCCCTGACGCCGCCGCGCCGCGTGTATGTGACCCTGAACACACTGATCCGGAATGACGAACTGGGCGAGGCAGCGGGGGTTCTGCTGGATTGTGTCGCGGCCGGGTCGGATGCGGTGATCGTGCAGGATCTGGGGGTGGCCCGGATGGTACGCGCCCTGGTTCCAGGCCTGAGTCTGCATGCCAGCACGCAGATGGCCATTCATAGCCGGGATGGTGTCATCGGCGTTCGGCAGGCAGGCTTCTCCCGGGTCAACATGGCGCGCGAATTGACGGTGGATGAGCTGCGGGACTGTGCGACGGTACCAGGGATTGAGCTCGAAGTGTTCATCCACGGTGCGCTCTGCTACAGTTACAGCGGCCTTTGCCTCTATTCCTCGCTGCTGCGCGGTCGTAGTGGTAACCGAGGTACCTGCGCTTACCCCTGCCGCGACCGATTCCGCTCCATGGACCAGGCCGCCGCCGACGGGGTGTTTGCGTTCTCGATGAAGGATCTCGCCCTGCCTGGGCAGATCGGTGCCTTACGCGCCGCGGGCGTGGCGAGTCTTAAGATCGAGGGGCGCAAGAAAAGTCCGCTCTATGTGGCCACGGTCACCGCGCTTTACCGGCGGATTCTTGATGGTGATGCGACGGAGGGTGAGCTGGCCGAGCTGGCTGAGGATGTCAAAACGGTCTTCAGCCGTCCCTGGACCACCCTGTTCTCAAAGGGCCGGCGCAACGCCGATACGATCGATACCCAAACCGTCGGGCATCGCGGTGCCCGTGTTGGCGAGGTCATCGCGGTGCGAGGCTGCCGCGATGGCTCCCGCCTGCGGTTTACACCCCTCCGCACGATCGAGCGGCACGACGGGATACAGGTGGATGTGCAAGGGCAGGATAAGCCGTTCGGATTCTCTGTACAGTCGCTTTATCGCATCGCCAAGGATGGCTCGGCGACGAGTGTTTTCGAGGCGGCCGGAGGAACGCTGGTCGACGTCACCTTACCGCTGGGGGCGCCACTGCTTTCGCCGGGTGCCCCAGTCTATTGCGCCTCATCGCAGAAAACCAAACGGGACTATCCGTTCAACCGTCCTAATCCAAATGTGCATGGGCTCCGCTTCAGGTTGGATGTAACCCTGCACATGACCGCGCAGCAGATTGCCGCCGAGGGCGAGGTGTTTGATGGGTGTGGCGAAAAGCGGGGAGATGGCCGGGCTGGTGTCGATGGTGTGTTCGCCACGGCAAAGGAACCGGCACGGTGTGAAAGCGTCGCGCGGGAGGCCTTCACCAAGCTGGGCGATACCCCCTTTGTTCTCGGTCTTTTACGTGTTGATAACCCCGATGCCCTGTTTGCCCCGGTGTCGCTTTTGAACAAGCTCCGCCGGGAATTGACCACGACGCTGGCCGACATGCTGAGCGAGCAATCGCAGGCCTACCGCAATCATGGGGTGGCCCTGTACACCGTCAAGAAACCCAAGGCCAACCGACCGGTAACCCCCGAAACCTGGTCGGTGGCGCTGGATCGTGTAGAGACGCTGGACGCCTTCACCGACAGCGATCTGACCGCGGTTGACGAGGTGATTTTCCGCTTGCGTTCAGAATCCTGCCGAGAGGCAGCAGTGCGGATCCAGCGTCTTTCTGCGCGGTTCGGCCTCCAGAAAATCCGGATCGGGTTGCCACTGATCGTGCGGGGGAGTGACCGCGAGGATACGGTGCGTGCCGTGAACGCCGCCATTCAGCTCGGCATCACCCGATGGGAAGTCAACGGGACGGGGGGGCGGCAGTTGCTTGCCTCCGTTTTGACTGGCCATCACGACATCATGGCGGGATGGCCGTTGTATGCGCGGAACCGTGAAGCGATCACCGGGCTGTTGGATGGCGGATATAGCCGGGTGACGGTGTCGCCGGAGGATGGGTTGAAAGACATTCTCCCGCTGGTGGCGGCGTTTGGCGACCGGATGACCGTGCCCGTTTTCTTTGATCCGCCGCTGATGATTGCAGAGTCCTGTGCCGTTGCCGCCTTTGACGGAGGCTGCCAGGGGCAGGGGCACGAGCAGGGGCGATGCAGCCATCGTGAGGACCGAGTGCTCCGATCCGCCTCGGGGAATGAGCAGGTGGTGCTGTGCCAGGAGCAATGCCGCAGCATCGTCCTGAACCGCGCCCCCTTTAGCCGCCTTGCGCATGTTCAAACCCTGCGCGCGGCGGGCGCCCGGCATTTTCTTGGCGAGTTCGTGTATCGCCAATGGAACGGGACGGATGCCGCGCAGGCCTGGCAAAAGCTACGGAAGGATGTCATCGTCGGTGAAGGGCTTTAGGTCGGGGCCGCAGGAGCGTAGTCCGGGGGGCGTCGTCGACGTCGTATAGAGGTACGGCGTGCGCCATGGATCGGGTTTCACGAGGTTCACATAATGGCCGTTCCATCCGTCGACACCAGGGTTTAGCACGAGGGCTCGGAGCCCCTCGCTGGCGTCCGGATAGCGTCCCGTATCGGTACGGAAAAGTTCCAGTGCGCTCTGCATGGCCTGCAGCTCGCGGCGGGTTTTGTCCTCCCGCGAGAAGCGCTGCCGCTCGGCGGGGGTGATCCGGTTGGCGCGTCCCACCAGCAGGGCACCGAGAACGATGAGTGCCAGCAGGAATCCACCAAGAATACGCGGGTTGCGCCCGAATCGTGAATCGATCGCCAGCAGGGACCGGCGTTCTCTGTCGGCGTTTGCATTGAGTTTTTCGCGCATGCGCTGGCGTTCCCGGAAGGTGGTCTTACGGAGACGCCCTGGCACGATGAATGCTTTTGCACAGGACGGACAGAGCCCCTCGATCTTATCGGGGGCGAAACAGTGCTTGCAGTATGGGCAGCGCAGCCGTTGCATGGCCGGTCAGGGATCGAGGTTTTCGAGGAGCATGGTATCAGGGTTCAAGCGGCGGTAGTAACAATTGCGGGGGGTCCCGCTGCGGTTCTTGGTGTGGCAGATATTGCCGCGCTTCGGGCGGACTACATAAACCAGGGAGTTCTGTTCACAGTTGACCCGCACGTCGATCAGGTCGAACGTCTCGCCGGATGTTGCCCCTTTTTCCCACAATTCGTTGCGCGAGGTGCTCCAGAGCACCAGCGTGCGCTTGGCAAGCGATGTTTTCAAGGCATATTCATTGGTGTAGGCGACAAGGATGATGTCGCGCGTGTCGGCATGTTGCACGGCTACGGGAATGACATCGGGCGATGTGCTGGCGATTTTGGCGATCTTTGAGAAATCAAGCGTCAGCTCGGTTCCCTCCTCAAGGGGTTTGCTCATGATTGGTCCTCTCCATCGGTTAACAACAAAACGTACATGAACCCTAACGAAGCCACGCTGGCATGGCAAGCCTAGAATAAACCTGAAATAATTTGTTATTTATTGTCTTGCGATTTCTTGTGGTTGGCATAAATTATGGAAAATATGCACTAACTTATAGTTGTTTTGAGACATCGGATCCATTATCTTGATTTTGTGTCGAAGAACAGGAGAAGAAAGCGAGGAAGCATGCAAGAGGGGAAGAGCGCAGCACAACACGGACGGACGGCATTTGCCGATCTAGCCGGGAAGTATCTGACGTTCAAGCTCGATGCCGAGGAGTTCGGCCTTGAGATCTTGAAGGTTCAGGAAATCATCAAGATGATGGATATTACACGGGTGCCTCGCACACCGGCATTTGTCCGGGGAGTGATCAATCTACGAGGGAAAGTGATCCCCGTGGTGGATCTACGCCTGAAGTTCGAAATGGAAAGACGCGAGGGCACCGACAAGACCTGTATCATCGTGGTCACCGTGCGCCGGGGCACTGGCTCGGTGGTGATGGGGATCATCGTGGACGAGGTGTCCGAGGTGCTGGATGTGCCGGGCGAGAAGATCGAGCCGCCACCCGAGTTCGGCGGGGTGGTCGATACCACGTTTATTCTCGGCATGGGCAAGGTCGGCGACCGGGTGGTCACGCTGATGGATGTGGACAAGGTGCTCTCGAATCAGGACGTGGCGGAGGTTGCGTCGGTGGGCGCCGTCGCCGCGTAGGGGGCGGGGGGGCAGAGAACAGGAGTCAGGGAGCGGGAGTCGGGCGTTCGGCGTCCAAAAATAAAAACAGAAGTGGAGTTTAAGGAATGAAGTTATCAGCAAAGATCGGGGTTGGTTTTGGATCGCTCATTGCGATTGCCGTGCTGTTAGGCGGTATTGCGGTTTACAACATGTGGATGGTGCGCGGGGTAGCGCGTCGTATGGTGGATGCTGAAGTCCCGACCGTGGCCGTGGCCAATAATGTTGAGCGCTTCTCGCTCAATACCATGTATGAATTCCGCGGCTATCAGTTCACGGAACTCGAATCGTTCCGGGAAAGCGGCGATAAGAACATGGCAGAGGTTCTCCGGTATGCCGACGATGCGATCAAGCTAGGCACCGATAAGAAAATCCCCGAGCTGCGCGATGCGGCGACGGAAGCGTTGAAGCAGGCCCGTCAGTATGCCGAGCTGGCTGCGCAGACCGGTCGACTCATCGGTGAACTGCAGGCGGAGCGAGCAAAGCTGGCCGAGAACGGAACCCTTGTGATCAAGCAGGCGGACGACTTCCTGCGGGGACAGGAAGCTTCATTGCGCAAGGAAATTGCCGAAGGCGCTCCGGCCGCGTCGCTGGTGGAGCGGGCCGACAAGATTACCGATATCAACACGGTCATAGATCTGGCCAATGGGATTCGGCGTCAGAACTTTCAGGCGCAGGCTGAGCGCAATATTGAGATCATCCAGAATTCGATGGGCGATTTCGACAAAATGGACACCCTCGTCAAGAAATTAGAGCAGACAACCCGTCAGCCGCAGAACGTGGCGCAACTGAAATCCATCACGCAAGGGGCAAACGCCTACAAAACCTCTTTGCAGAATATGCTGCGCATGTGGGCACAGCAGAATGACGTCGGTGCAAAGCGGGTTTTGGTTGGTCGCGCCGTGCTGGATGAGGCCAAGAAAACTGCCGATTTCGGTATGACCACCGTGCAGACGGGGGCTGAAAGGGCGGCGGCGGCGCTGGCCGTCTCCTCGAATGTCATGATTATCGGGTTGATCATCGCCATCGTTGTCGGCATCGGGCTTTCGATCATCATCACCCGGTCGATCGTCGGCCCGATCGCCCGGGTGATCGAGGGGCTATCCTCGGGTGCCGAGCAGGTAACCTCGGCTTCGGGTCAGGTCTCGAGTGCCAGCCAGCAGTTGGCCCAGGGGGCGAGCGAGCAGGCATCAAGCCTGGAGGAAAGCAGCGCGGCCTTGGAGGAAATGGCCTCGATGACACGCCAGAATGCAGACAACGCGGGTAAGGCGGATTCGATGATGGGCGAGTCGAAGAAGGTGGTCGGCGAGGGTGCCAAGGCGGTAGATCAGGTCAGCAAGGCGATTGCCGAGATCAAGCAGTCGGCTGGCCAGACGGCCAAGATCATCAAGACGATCGACGAGATCGCCTTCCAGACCAACCTGCTGGCGCTGAATGCAGCCGTGGAAGCAGCCCGCGCGGGTGAAGCAGGCAAGGGCTTCGCCGTCGTTGCCGAGGAAGTTCGCAATCTGGCGCGGCGTGCTGCCGAGGCGGCACGGACGACGTCCGAGCTGATCGAGACCTCGCAGAAACAGGCGGATTCGAGCGTGGCGGTGGTGGACAACCTGACCAAGACGTTCGTGGGCATCGAGGAGAGTTCGGGCAAGGTGGCGATCCTGGTCAGCGAGATTGCGGCGGCCTCCAAGGAGCAGGCGCAGGGCATCGAGCAGGTCAACACCGGGGTGGCTGAGATGGACAAGGTGGTGCAGCAGAACGCGGCGAATGCCGAGGAGAGCGCCAGCGCCTCCGAGGAGCTCTCCAGCCAGGCACAGGAACTGAACGCCATGGTCGAGGAGCTGCAGTCGATCGTGGGTGGCGCAGGCACCGGCCAGCGGCCAGCGACCCGTTCGGCAGCCCGTCCTACTGCGCGGCATCATCTGGCGGCAACGCCGTCGCCGCGTTCGGCAGCCAAGCGGCCAGCAGCCCCCAAGGCTCCGACTCGCCAGATTGCGGCCAGAAGCGCCCGTGTGGAAGAGGTGATTCCGCTGGATGACGATGACCTGAGCCAGTTCTAAACGCGGTATTCAATGTCACATCAGCGGTCCTGCCATGCCAATGGCAGGACCGTTTTTTTCTTATCGATTACTCTAAACAGTCGTCATTACGATTGATTTCATGCCGGGCGATCAGGCGGACGGCTATCCCCCAGAAGAGGCGGATGAAGAGGGCGGCGGCGACCAGCAGCACGGCGATTAGCAGCATCCGATCCTGTTCCGCGGTTTCGAAATCCCCCCAACGGGAGACGCCGATCAGCACCAGGGAGCAAAGTAGCAGGGACGGTCCCAGAAGATTCAGGGTGTTCATCAGCAGGGCCAGGGGCCGGGAGACTCGGAGACGTGACGATGGACTGAAAAAGGCGCTCATATTTTTCCGTTTGGTTTGCAATTCAGTTTTGTTTGTTATAGACTGCCGCGCGATTCTAAGACGAATTGTCTTTGATTATAAAGTGTTTTCTTTTGAACCAACGGATTTTGGAGGGGCCATGGCTGGTCAGAACCTATATCAACAGCGTTCCCGTTTCTTTGAACAGGGGCTATACGATCCTGCAAACGAGCATGACGCCTGCGGTGTCGGGTTCGTGGTCAACCTGGACGGGGTACCGCAGCATCAGATCGTGGAGCAGGGATTGCGCGTGCTCGAGAACCTCAGCCACCGCGGTGCCACGGGCGCGGATGAGAATACCGGCGATGGTGCGGGGATCCTGATCCAAGTGCCCGATGCCTTCCTTCGGGCGCAGTGCAAGTCGCTCAAGATCAAACTGCCGGAGGCGGGAGCCTACGGGGTTGGTATGTTCTTCCTGCCGACGGATGTGGATACGCGGTCGGCTTGTATGCGGGTGGTGGAAAAGACGGTCGCGGCCGAGGGGGGGATTTTTCTGGGATGGCGCGAGGTGCCTGTGGATGGATCGGTGCTTGGAGAGCGCGCCCGTCTGGATCAACCCTATATCAGCCAAGCGTTTGTGACCGTTCAAAAGGTGTCTCAGGACGTGCTGGAGCGGCGTCTCTACATCATGCGCAAGCAGATTGAACAGCAGGCGTTGCCGCTGGTGGGGAATGACCGTGAACGCTTTTATGCCGTCAGTTTCTCCTCGCGGACGCTGGTCTATAAGGGGCTGATGATGGCCTCGCAGGTCATGGCCTTCTATCTTGATCTGCAATCACCGGACCTGGTCAGTGCCTTGGCGGTGGTCCACCAGCGCTACAGCACGAACACGTTCCCGTCCTGGTCGCTGGCGCAACCCTTCCGTTATCTGGCGCACAATGGCGAGATCAATACCCTGCGTGGCAATCTGCAGTGGATGCGTTCGCGCGAGCGTAATTTCAAGAGTGACCTGTTCGGCGACGAGATCCGCAAGGTGGTGCCGGTGATCGAGGCCAAGGGCAGCGATTCCGCAGCGCTGGACAATGCCCTGGAGTTGCTCGAGCGCAATGGCCGGTCGCTGTGGCATTCGATGATGATGCTGATTCCGCAAGCTTGGGGCGAGATGTATCCCATGGGCCCGGACCTGCGCGGATTTTTTGAATATCATGCCGGTCTGGTCGAGCCGTGGGATGGCCCGGCGGCCGTGGCTTTCTCGGACGGGGCGCACGTGGGGGCGGTGCTGGACCGCAACGGGTTGCGTCCTGCTCGCTACACGATCACAAAGGACCGGCTGATGGTGTTCGCCTCGGAGGCGGGGGTGCTTGACCTGGATCCCTCGCGCATTCTTGAATGCGGGGCGCTGCGGCCGGGACAGATGCTGGTGGTGGATCTGAAGGAGAAACGGGTGGTGCGCGATTATGAAGTCAAGATGCGCCTGGCCCGCCAGCAGCCCTACCGCCGCTGGGTGAGCGAGAACCACGTGCTGATCCATGGCTTTTTCAATGCCGTCACGGCCGTGGTTCCGGACCAGGAGACGCTCCTGCTGCGCGAGCGGCTCTTCGGCTATACCCGCGAGGATCTGCGCCGCATCCTGGATCCGATGGCCTCGGAAGGGCATGAACCGGTCGGGTCGATGGGGTCGGACCAGCCGCTGGCCGTTCTTTCGGAACGTCCGCAGTTGCTTTACTGGTATTTCAAGCAGCTGTTCGCCCAAGTGACCAATCCGGCGATCGACCCGATCCGCGAGGAGCTGGTGATGTCGCTGATGACATTCCTCGGCTCCCCGGACCAGATCCTGACCGAGGTACCGCAGCATGCGCAATTGATCAAGCTTAAACATCCGGTGCTGTCGAACGACGACATGGAGCGGCTGCGCAACTTGAATGATCCGAACTTTTCCTCGCAAACGCTGATGATCGGGTTTGACCCCCACGGCGGCGGGGCGGCGCTGGAGACGGCGTTGCTTTCGCTCAGCGAACGGGCCGAGGCGATGGGGCGGGGCGGGTATCGCAACATCATTCTCAGTGACCGCAACCTGCCGGAAGGGCAGGCACCGATCCCGGCGGTGCTGGCGGTCTCTGCCGTGAACCAGTGGCTGATCGAGAAGCGCCTGCGTACGAGCATCAGCCTGATCCTTGAGACCGGTGAAGCGCGTGAAGTGATGCATTTTGCCGTGCTACTGGGCTATGGTGCCTCGGCGATCAACCCGTACATGGCGTTTGAAGTCGTGGCCGATATGGCCCTGCGTCAGCAGCTTTCCAAGTCCATCGGTGTCGCCAAGGCGGTCGAGAACTACGTCAAGTCGGTCTGCAAGGGACTGCTCAAGACCATGTCCAAGATGGGTATCTCCACCTTGCGCAGCTACCGCAACTCGCAGACGTTTCAGATTATCGGTATCGACAAGTCCGTTGTGGATAAATACTTCTGCGGAACATCATCGCCCGTGGGCGGGATTGGGCTGGAGGAGATTGCCGCCGAGGCCCGTGCCCGTTACCAGGCGGCCTATGCGCCTCCAGCCGGGCGCTCGCTGATGCTGGAGCATGGCGGGCAATATCAGGTGGCGGTGGATGGCGAACGCCATTTGTGGACGCCCGACACGATCCGGTTCCTGCAGGTGAGCAGTCGCACGAACGATACGGGTATTTATCGCCAGTACGCGGAGCTGATCAATCGGCAGGAGAAACGGCTCAGCACCCTGCGCGGGATGTTCCGATTCAAGACCACAGGCAAGGCGATCCCCCTGTCGGATGTCGAGCCCGCTGCGGAGATCGTCAAGCGCTTTGTGACCGGCGCAATGTCGTTCGGTTCGATCAGCAAGGAGGCGCATGAGACGCTGGCGATTGCCATGAACCGCCTTGGCGGGATGAGCAACAGCGGCGAAGGCGGCGAGGATCGCGTACGTTTCGTGCCGCTGCCCAATGGCGACAGTCGCAACAGCGCCATCAAGCAGATCGCCAGCGGTCGCTTCGGTGTGACCTCGGAATACCTGATCAATGCCCGCGACCTACAGATCAAGATCTCGCAGGGAGCCAAGCCCGGCGAGGGCGGACAGCTTCCCGGTCACAAGGTCGACAAGGAAATTGCGCGGGTTCGGCATTCCACCCCGGGGGTGACGCTGATCTCGCCGCCGCCGCATCATGACATCTATTCGATCGAGGACATCGCCCAGCTTATCTACGACCTGAAGAATGCCAACCGCAATGCCCGCGTTTCGGTCAAGCTCGTTTCCGAGGTGGGTGTCGGCACGGTGGCGGCTGGTGTGGCCAAGGGTCATGCGGACATGATCCTGATCAGTGGTTACGACGGTGGCACTGGTGCCTCGCCGCTGACCTCGCTCAAACATGCGGGGGGGCCGTGGGAACTGGGGTTGGCCGAGGCACATCAGACCTTGCTGCTCAATGGACTGCGCAACCGCGTGCGGTTGCAGGTCGATGGCCAGCTCAAGACCGGGCGCGACGTGGCCGTGGCCGCCCTTCTGGGAGCCGAGGAATTTGGTTTTGCCACGGCGCCGCTGGTGGTGTGCGGCTGCATCATGATGCGCAAGTGCCATACCAACAATTGCCCCGTCGGCGTGGCCACGCAGGATCCGGAACTGCGCAAGCTGTACACCGGACGTCCCGAGCACGTGGTCAACTTCCTGACGATGGTGGCCGAGGAACTGCGCGAGATCATGGCCTCGCTGGGGATGCGCAAGCTCAACGAGATGGTGGGCCGGTCCGATTTGCTGGAGGTGAACCCGGCGATTGACTTCTGGAAAGCCAAGGGACTGGATTTCTCGCGGCTCCTGATGCACACGCCGACGCCCGATACGGATCGCTATTGCACGCAGCCCCAGGAGCACGGGGTGGAAACCTCGATCGACTTCACGTATCTCGACGAGGTTTGTAACGCCTTGGAAGCGGGCCGCTCGTTCCGCAGGGAAATGCCGATACGCAATGTCAACCGTACCGTCGGAACGATCCTCTCCAGCGAGATTGCGCGCCGATTCGGTAGTGACGGGCTGGCCGATGATACGGTCACCCTGGTCTATCGCGGGGCTGCCGGGCAAAGTTTTGGCGCGTTTGCCTCGCGGGGCATGACGCTGATCCTTGAGGGCGAGGCGAATGACTTCCTGGGCAAGGGCCTGTCCGGTGGAAAGATCGTGGTTCGTCCTTATGCCACGGCTGATTTCGATGCCTCCGCCAACATGATCGCAGGCAATGTGGCCTTTTACGGGGCCACTGCGGGCGAGGCCTACCTCAACGGACAGGCGGGGGAACGCTTCGCCATCCGCAACAGTGGAGCCACGGTGATTGTCGAGGGAGTGGGCGATCACGGATGCGAATACATGACCGGCGGGGTGGCGGTGATCCTCGGGGCAACGGGCGTCAATTTCGGTGCGGGCATGAGCGGTGGGCTGGCTTATGTGTACGATGAGAGCGGTAATTTCGATAATCACTGCAATCTCGAAACCCTGGATCTGGAGCTGGTTTCCGGCGAGGAGGACCGGGCTGTTCTCAAGGCCCTGCTGGAACGGCATGTGCTATACACTGGCAGTGCCAAGGCCAAGGCCATCCTGGCGGATTGGGAGCGTTCCGTTCCGCGGTTTATCAAGGTGTTTCCGATGGAGTATAAGAAGGCGCTGGGTCGGTTGAGCCGTGAGGATGCGGCCACGGTGCGCCGTGAAGTGGTTCAGCAGTAGCCTTTTAGGAGATACGTTATGCGTCATAGAGAACGTGGGTTTGTCGAGGTGCCGAGGAAGGATCCGGGCTACCGCCCGGTCGAGGAGCGTCGGCGGGATTTCAAGGCGGTCGAACAGATGTTGTCCGACGGCGATCTGCGCGAGCAGACGGCCCGCTGCATGGATTGCGGGATTCCGTTCTGCCAGAGTGCGGACAGTGCCATGGGGTGTCCGGTATTCAACCGCATCCCGGAGTTCAACGACCAGGTCTATCACGGGCAGTGGCAGGAAGCGCTGGACTTGTTGCTTGAAGGGAGCTGCTTCCCTGAATTCACCGGCAGGATCTGCCCGGCCCCCTGCGAGGCCTCCTGCGTATGCGGGATCAACCGCGATCCGGTCTCCATCCGGCAGATCGAGGTCACCATTATCGAGAATGCTTACAAACGCGGTTTCATGCAGCCTCGCCTACCGTCTCGGCGGCTGGGAAAACGCGTGGCGATCATTGGGTCCGGCCCCGCTGGGCTGGCGGCGGCGCATCGACTGAATCAGGCGGGGGCGACCGTGGTGGTCTTTGAGCGCGACCGTTATGCTGGCGGTATGCTGCGTTATGGCATCCCGGACTTCAAGCTGGAGAAATGGATTGTCGAGCGGCGGATCGACCTGATGCGTCAGGAAGGCATCTGCTTTGAACTCGGGGTGGAAGTCGGGCGCGATATCTCGTTCCATTATTTGGCTCCGCGTTTTGATGCCATTCTACTGGCGGGGGGAGCTCGCGAAGCGCGCGATCTGACGATCGAGGGACGGGCACTCGACGGGGTTGAATTCGCGATGGATTTCCTGTCTCGGCAGAATATGCTCAATGGCGGCGAGGATACCCGTGGCTGCAAGTCGATCAGTGCCACGGGCAAGCATGTTGTGGTCGTGGGCGGTGGCGATACCGGCTCGGACTGTGTGGGTACCTCTATCCGTCAAGGGGCGGTGAGCGTGACCCAGTTCGAGATCCTTCCCCGTCCGCCGGATCAGCGTCCGCTATCCACCCCGTGGCCGGAATGGCCCAACAAGATGCGCACCTCCAGCAGTCATCTCGAAGGTTGCACACGGCGCTGGTCGGTCTCCACCCGGGCGCTCACGGGCACCGATGGCCGGGTGACTGGACTGGACTGCGTGGATGTGAAGTGGGTTTTTCCCGAAGGCGGTTCCAGGCCGGTGCCGGAAGAACAGGCGGGGAGCGAATTCTCGGTCAAGGCCGATCTGGTGCTGCTGGCCATGGGTTTTGTCGGTCCTGGACGCAAGGCGTTGCTTGACGAGATTGGCGTCTCGCTCAATGCGCGTGGCTTTGTGAACCGTCACAATGGAAATGGAACCTCCGTCAAGGGGGTCTTCGTGGCGGGGGATATGACGGATGGTCCGTCGCTGGTCGTTCGTGCCATGCAGGATGGGAAACGGGCTGCAGACGGCGTTGTTGAGTATCTAGCAGGGTGACAGAAAGGAGATGAGTGCGATGACAACAGTTGATCCGATTCTACAATGCGGCGCATGCGGCGCAAAGATGCGAATGAAAGCGGTTTCGCTCAAGGTGCTGAAACAGACGCGTTGTGTGAAATGCAAGGCGCTTCTGGAAGTGCCCCTGGTGTTCAAGGATGGCACCATCCCGGAGGAACCCGTCGTGGCGAATGTGCTTTCGATGGAGGGGGCTGTTTCCTCCGTTGCCCCTGCCGTTGCGCCTGCTGTTGTGTCTGCGGTGCCGAGGCCGACTGCCGTGCTTCCGGTCAATCCATCGGCGGACAACACGCCGCCATTGACGATTTCTCTGCCCCGTCCAGCCGTCCAGCCGGTGGCTGCGCAGGGCCTCGCGCGGCCGGCGGGGGGCGTGCCGACGACGACGGCATCGCTCCGCCCGTTGCCGCGGTTCTCTGCCCCTAGCCTGCCTGCCGCTCCACCGGTGCCTGCCTTTGCACCTGCGGCGGCACAGGTTATGCCGTCTCCGGTTCCTTCAGCCCTTGCCGTTTCTGTGGCACCAGCGATTCCAGATTACATTCCTGCTGCTCCGGCGGCGGTGCCGCTGGCGTCGTCCGCTATCGCGGCGCCCGTGCCTGCGATGCCCGCTGCTCCGGCGCTTGCTCCATTGCCAGCCTATGATGATTCGGCGCTCCTGGCACGGGTCGATACGCTGGAAGCGTCCGTCCGTGTGCAGCAGCAGATGATTGAGAACCTGACCTCACGGCTGGCGCAGGTGCTACAGAGCCAGCGCGATGCCGCCGTTATTGGATTGTCGTCACTGGGTCGGTGACGGGATGAAGATCTATACGAAAACCGGTGACAATGGAACCACCGGTCTGCTGGGCGGACGCCGGGTACCCAAGCACGATCCCGCCCCCGAGGCGCTGGGCAGCGTCGATGAGCTCAATGCAGAACTCGGTGTGTTGCTGACGGTGCTCCCTGCCAAGGCGGCCGACCTGTTGAAACCTGAACTCCAGCGCATCCAGCGCCGCCTGTTCAGTGTCGGGGCCCGGCTCGCTTCGTCCTCGGCAAGCGAGGCCGATGCGGCGGGCGTGACCGCCCTGAGCGCCCGTGATTACGTCTGGATGGAGGTCTCCATCGATGTCATGGAGCAAGGTTTAGCGCCGCTAACGGCGTTTATCATGCCGGGGGGCTGCGCCTCTGCAGCTCAGGCTCACCGTGCCCGCACGGTGTGCCGACGTGCGGAACGCCGGGTCGTTGCCCTTGCCGAACATTTGACAGACCGTAACGGTTGTCATCACGTGCAGGAGGACATCCGCTATCTCAACCGGCTGGCGGACTATCTCTTCGTGGCCGCGCGCCACTGCAACGCCTGCGAATGCGTGGTCGAGCACGAATGGCATCCAGAGCCCAGGTGAGAGTCCGATATGGCCGCAGACGTGAATACCAAGAAGCCCGCCCAGGCGATCCCGATCACCCTTGCCCGACTGGAGGCGTGGGCTGGTGCACAGGTTGTGCATGATGCCCGGCTCCTGATCAAGCAGGGGGCGGTTCTGCAGGCCGATTACGAGCCCCCCTACATTACCGGCAAGCTGGTCCACAACAGTCGTGAATTCAACACTCGCCTTCGGATCCTGCGCGATGGAAACGTGGAAAGCGAATGCCCCTGCTACGCGAACCGCGAGCGCGGAATCATCTGCTCCCATGTGATCGCTCTCGGCCTTACCGTTGCCGAGCGGCGTGCCGATCCGGCGCGCGAGCAGAAGTACGAGGAGGAGCGTCGCCGCGCCAGCCGCCTGGCGTCGATCGACGAGAAGCTCTACCTCAAGCGCGCCCGCATCGGTTCCACGGGATCAACCCCGGGATCGATCAAGGTGGTGCTCGATCCCGGCTGGATGGAGGATCTCTCCGACGATGCGGTACGGGTCTATTGCTCGGTCCGGCTTGGTTCCCGTGAATTTCCAGTCGATGCCGTTCCGCCGGGAACCGTCATAGGGCTGGAGAAGGCCGACGAGTCGCTGCTCTTTGTGCTGGAGGATATTTGTGAAGGCCCCGCACAAGCCACCATGAAACTCGGGAAGCGCGACTTCATGAACCTGTTGCAGTTGCTGGCCGGACGCATCATAGCCGATTCCGACGACATGCCCATTACCCTGCACCCGGAGCGGCAGCGCACCCGGCTGTCCATGCGGCTGAACCCTGATAACGGGAATCTTGAGCTGGCCGCGATCACCGACATTCCCGATCAGCCTGCAGGCGACGAGCCTTTTTACATCGTTGCGGCCAACATTGCCTGGGTCTACAGCATCGACCATTTCTGGCCCATCGCCAATGTCCTTCCCGCCCCCTATCACGAGATCTACCAGCGTCCGATCATCATCGACCGGCAACACGTCCTACGCTTCCTTCAGGCCGAACTGCCGCTGCTGACCAAGCATGCCACCGTCAATCATGACATCACGCTCGACCTGTTCACCGTCGAGCCCGCCTCGCCCACCTTTCGTCTGGAAATCCACGGCAGCCCCGCCTCGCTCTCTGCCACCCTCCACGCCTGCTACCCTGTCGTTGAACTGGTTGCCGCCAAGCCGGATGCCCGAGAACATTTCGCCATTCCCGATCCAGAGGACCTGATGCGCTATACCTCGCGCAACAAACCCGCCGAGCAGGATGCCCTCAAACGCCTGGCAGGTTTGGGGCTGCGCGGCGAAACGGGCGATACACTGACCCCGATCGTTGGTTCTCGCGAAGTCCTCAATTTCCTCGGCGGAAGCGTCCCGACGCTCCGTCGCCTCGGCTGGCAGATTGACATGCACGGTCGCGTCTCCCCGTTTTTTGAGGCCCTGCCATTCGCCACGCCTGTGGTCAAGGTTGAACAGGAGCGGGATGGACGCTGGTTCGACGTCGGCTTTGATTTCGAGAATGCCGATGGATCCAGCATTTCCCAGCGGCAGATCCACGATGCCCTGCGCAAGGGCGACGCCTGGGTCGAAATCGGCGGGCAGCCCGTCCTGATCGACACGCCAGCTGTCGAATCCATGCTGGGTGTCTTCACCGATTGCGACAGTGCTGATGCCGATAAGCCCGGCATGTTCCGTCTCTCCAATCTCTACGCCCCGTTTGTCAAGGCCTCGCTCGACTCGCTGGATGGCGTCGATCTCGACGACGATCCTGCCTGGCGACGGCAGGCCGAGCAATCCAACCGCACCCTGCAAATCGAAAAGACGCCGTTGCCGTCGCATCTGGATCCCATCCTGAGACCCTACCAGAAGGAGGGTGTCGACTGGCTGCGCTTTCTCGAGCAGCACGGGTTCTGCGGGCTGCTGGCCGATGAGATGGGCCTGGGCAAAACCCTGCAGACCCTTTGCTGGCTGCAGCTTAAGCGGTTCCACACCACGGCTCAGGGGAAGCCAGCCCTGATCGTCTGTCCGACCAGCCTCGTATACAACTGGATCGAGGAGGCGGGGCGGTTCGCCCCGCAGTTGAAGGTGATGGCGATCAGTGGTGCCCAACGGGAGGAACAGCGCGAGCAGATTCCGAAGAACGACCTGGTGGTTACCTCCTACTCCCTGCTGCGCCGCGACATTGAGCATTACCTTCCGATCGAATTCGCCGCCGTGGTGCTTGACGAGGCCCAGCACATCAAGAATCACTCCACCCGCAACGCGGTTGCCGCCAAACAGGTACGGGCCTGCACCAAGCTTGTGCTGACTGGCACTCCGGTCGAGAACGGGGTCGCCGATATCTGGTCGATCATGGACTTCCTGATGCCCGGCTACCTTGGGCGGCACGACAACTTCCGCCTGGCCTACGAGCTGCCCATCGCCAAGGGCGGTCCCGAGGCGGACGAAGCGCAGCGCCGCCTGCGCCGAAAGCTGCACCCGTTCCTGCTGCGTCGGCTCAAGCGCGACGTGGCCAAGGACCTGCCCCCCAAGATCGAAAGCATTTCCTACTGCGATCTGTCCCCCGATCAGCGGCTTGTCTACAAGGAGATCCTCGACCGGTCGCGCCGCAAAATCGCCGATATCGTCGCCGCACAGGGCTTCAGCCAGGCCCGCATGGAAATCCTCACCACGCTGCTGAAGCTTCGGCAGGCCTGCTGTCATCTTGATCTGCTCAAGCTGGAGCATCTCAAGCCGCTACATCCATCCGCCAAGTTGGACCTGTTCCTGGAACTGATCGACGAAGCGGTCGACGGGGGGCACCGCATCCTGGTCTTCAGCCAGTTTGTCTCGATGCTGCACATCCTGCGGGACCGGCTGTCGGAACGGGGGCTAACCTACTGTTATCTTGACGGCTCCACCAAGGACCGCATGGAACAGGTCCACCGGTTCAACACCGACCGCACGGTGCCGGTCTTCCTGATCAGCCTCAAGGCGGGAGGCACCGGACTGAACCTGACGGGGGCGGACATGGTCATCCACTATGATCCCTGGTGGAACCCCGCTGTCGAGAACCAGGCCACCGACCGGGCCTACCGCATCGGCCAGAAGCGCACGGTCTACAGCGTCAAGCTCATCACCAAGGGCACGATCGAGGAAAAAGTCGTGGCCATGCAGGATCGCAAGCGTGAGATCATCAACGCCACGGTCGAGTCCGACGAAGCCATGCTCAAGAGCCTGAGCTGGGAAGACGTCCAGGGCCTGCTGGAGATGTAGACGGTCCGTCGTACGCCATGGAGACGATTATTCAGGCCGTTGAGATAGAGGATCTTCTGGCGTGGAACCTCACTTTTCATTCGATTTTGCGGGATTCCCGTGATACGATCTTGCCGTATTTTAATCACAGGGGGCTTTATGACAACCTATCCTGACCCGCGGGGTCATTTTGGAATCTTTGGCGGTCGCTATGTAGCCGAGACACTGATGCCGGTGCTTACGGAAATTGCCGCTGCCTATGCATCGGCATCGGCTGATCCAGCGTTCATGCGCGAATATCGCGAGACGCTTGAAAACTACGTCGGCAGGCCATCGCCGTTGTATCTGGCGCGTCGGCTGACCGCTGCCTGGGGGGGTGCCCGGATTTATCTCAAGCGCGAGGATCTGAACCATACCGGGGCGCATAAGGTGAACAATACCATCGGCCAGGCCCTGCTGGCACGCCGTATGGGAAAAACCAAGCTGATGGCCGAAACCGGGGCGGGACAGCATGGCGTGGCCACCGCGACGGCTGCCGCGCTGTATGGCATGTCATGCCGCATCTACATGGGCGAGGAGGACATCCGCCGCCAGGCACCGAATGTCAAGCGCATGGAGTTGCTGGGGGCGGAGATTTTCTGTGTGAAAAGCGGGACACGAACGCTGAAGGATGCCATGAGCGAGGCGCTGCGATCCTGGGTGGCAGAGGTTGAGGACACGTTCTATGTGATCGGCTCGGTGGCGGGGCCGCATCCTTATCCGATGATGGTGCGCGATTTCCAGCGGATCATCGGCGACGAGAC
>DIZZ01000166.1 GCA_002428045.1 Verrucomicrobia bacterium UBA6015 | reverse complement strand
GCAAACGCCTGCACGGTCATTGCCGTTGCTGCAAGCACTGCTCCCAACCATAGCTTATTCATCTTTTCGCCTCCATTTTTGGCCTTGCAGCCAGTTTTATTTAGACATTCGTCCTAAACCTACCTTGCACTTTACTACTAACCGAATGTACCTGTCAATACCCTATTTCGGATATTTAGGTTGAAACCTTAAATTTTTTGTTTTTTTTGTCATGGTGCAGTGAAAAGGTATTTGGGAGGCGACGGTACCATCCGGATTTGTGGCAAAGGGCATTGCCTCGAATGTGCCCGGAGCATCTTGCTCCGGATGGGGATAGCCAATGGAGCCTCTTGCAAAACATCCCCACCCATTCGGTCGGGACAGAGCCCGACCCTCCAAAATACGTTGAAACGGGTTTCTTGAAACTTGGAGGGACGACCTCCGTGTCGTCCACGATTGTTTTTGCAAGAGCCTCAATGACAAAGCCAAAGGCAGGGCAACGGCTCCGTTTTTTTTGCTGTCGGGCGGCGTTCGACGGGCACGGGTCGACAGGAGTGGCTCTTTCGTCACCCGCATTACGGTCGTAATAATGTGCTATTAAACAATTTTACGGTTGAATTAATGTGCAAACCCTATCATTATCGGTCATGTCCTTTTGTTTCTCAAATGCGTGAGGGTTATTGATATGAAAAGATTTGCTTTGGAAAGGCTGCGCCTATGGAAAGACAATCCCGAACGTAAACCGCTTGTCATTCGAGGCGCAAGGCAGGTCGGCAAAACCTGGCTGATGCAGGCTTTTGGCGCAGCCGCCTTCAATCATACAGCCTACGTGAATTTCGACAACAATGACGTCATGAAGGCTGTATTTGAGGGCGATTTTTATATTCCACGGCTGATCGCCGCCTTGCAGGTTGAGTGCGGATGTACAATAACCGAGAAGGAGACGCTGATCATTTTCGATGAAGTTCAGGAATGTCCCCTTGCTTTATCGGCACTTAAATATTTTTGCGAGAAAGCACCCGGATATCCGCTCATTGCCGCCGGCTCCCTGCTTGGCGTAAGCACTCATAAAGCCGTGAGCTTCCCGGTCGGCAAGGTAGAGTTCCTTGACTTATATCCTATGTCATTCTCCGAGTTCCTTGTTGCAACCGGTAATGAACAGATGGCCGATGTACTCAAGAGCCGGGACTGGACGCTGATAACACATCTTAAATCAAAATACATGACTCTGCTAAGGCAGTATTATTTTATCGGCGGAATGCCTGAGGCCGTGCAGTCTTTCATCAGGCATAATGATTTCGCAAAAGTCAGGGATATCCAGAGCCGCCTGCTGACCGCCTACGACCAGGATTTCTCGAAACATGCGCCTGTAGAGATCGTTCCGCGAATCCGCATGGTGTGGAACTCGATCCCTTCGCAACTGGCAAGGGAAAACCGAAAGTTTATCTACGGCAGTCTCCGGTCAGGCGCAAGGGCAAAGGAATTCGAGGTCGCTATCCAGTGGCTGCAGGACAGTGGTCTCGTCTATCGAGTCGAGCGGATCGTGAAACCTGAACTTCCGCTTGCTGCATATTCCTCCAACGGCTTTAAACTGTTCATGGCAGACATCGGCATGCTGGCAGCGAAAAGCGGACTGGATGTGAGGACCGTATTGGATGGAAATCGCATGTTCACGGAATACAAAGGTGCCCTGACGGAGCAATACGTCCAGCAGCAGCTTCGCTCGGAATCCTCAATTGCCCCGTATTACTGGTCGGCGGAGAGAGGTGATGCGGAAATTGATTTCGTCTTCCAGCACGGCATGGATGTCATTCCCCTGGAAGTCAAGGCCGAAGAAAATCTGCGGGCGAAAAGCCTGATCGCCTATCGCGAGAAATTCAACCCACGCATGTCCATCCGAACGTCCATGTCGGACTACCGCAAAGAATCATGGCTCATCAATCTCCCGCTTTACGGCATAGGGCAAATAACGGACGTGTAAGACGATTCGTCCATGTCAAAGAAGCGGAATTCGGCGGCACCTAGGGTGCAGACGACATGGCGGGTGATGGTTAGTTCGGGGTAGCGCCGCCGGAGATCGGCGGCATAGGCGTTGACCTGTTCGACCGCTTCCGCTGGCGGCTCGGTCCAGTCCTTGACACCCAGCTTGGCCGCGCTTTCCTTGCTGTAGTGCTTGAACTCGATCAGCACGGCCTGGTTTTCGAACAGGGAGCCCGCCCGGCCAATCGCCTCCCAGTCACTGCGTCCGCTGGCATGGTTGACCTCGATCGCGAACATAAAGTAGTGCGAGAGGTATCGCGTGCACAGTTCATAAAATGTTGTGCGGAAGAAGTTCTCGTTGACCTTGTCGAACGCCTGCGCCGGGATCTGCCCGACATACTGTGTCCAGTACCCGCCAAAGAGCGACGCCCAGTCATGATCCTTGAGAAACTGCCGGAACATGTCCGTATAGCCCAGCGACACCTCAATGTGCTCAAGTTCATTGAAGTATTCTGTAAAAATCTTTTTCACGGTCAGGTTCGGGAACGCCAGACTGAAGTCGTCCCGGAAGGTCAGCATGCCTAAATAATAAAGACTAAGCGGGAAGAAGGGTTTCTCGACGAACCGCTGCATGTTGAAGGAGCTGCCGAGCATCGCCCTGTCGACCGGCAGCCCACCATCGAGCATCAACGTCTCAACCAGCTCGCGCGTTTCTTTATCGCTCCCGCACAACCGCCGCAGCCAGTTGATGTCCGTTCGCAGGTTGTTGTCGATGGTCTCGGTCGGGATACGCCCTTCGTCGATCAGCAGATCATTCAGGTAGAAGTTGCAGATCGTCGAATTATAGAGCGTCTCGCGGGCATCGGGCAACAGACGATACCCGTTGTAATGAATCCGCAGATCGTCGCGTACCCGTGCCTTGAGCGCATCCGGCCAGCCGGTATCGAAAAATATTTCATCCAGATAACGATTTACCTCACCCTGGGTAAAGCCCATCATCTCCAGCGTGTTTTCCTTGAGCGAGATGATCTGTCCGATGTTGAATCCACTGGTCAGGTCGTCCATCGTTACCGGCAGCACCCCGGTCACAAATACGCGGGCCACCACGCCATCCCCTACCCCCGCCTTGATCACCTTGAAGAACGTCCGCAGGAATGAATCCCCCGTGGTCAACGCCTTGTACAGCACATCCTGATGTGTCGTCAGGAGCTGATTGGTGAAGTTGTCGTATTCGTCGATGATGATGTTCACGGGCGGAAGGTTTCCATTCTTGACCACTGTCAGAATAGAAGCCAGAGCATCACTCGCAGACGCTGGATCAGCAGGCGCACCGAAATCAGCAAATTTCGAATACGCGGTGGAAAACACGCTGATGGCCAGACTGGCAATATGGTTAAAGGAGCGTTCGATATAAGCAATATTCGGTTTCACTTCTACCTTCGAGAAATCAAACCGCATCACCATCTGGCTGTTGCGGGCGGGAGTCGGGTTGCGCCC
>DIZZ01000032.1:6938-7094 GCA_002428045.1 Verrucomicrobia bacterium UBA6015 | reverse complement strand
CGTAAGGAATTGGTGGATCAAGCGGAGGATTGGCCATACGTCTGGCCGAAGGTGAGTATAGACGGTTAGGCTCCGCAGCGGCTCACCGAGGCCGGTTCGCCCTACCGGTTGTTTTTTTGTAGGGTTGAGCGGAGTTGGGTAGGGCGAGGCGTCCTC
>DIZZ01000032.1:5517-6925 GCA_002428045.1 Verrucomicrobia bacterium UBA6015 | reverse complement strand
ACCGAGGACGGTTCGCCCTACCTTGGCCGTGCAGAGGGATTTGTTATGGATAGATACCCCTATGGGAAAGCGGCGTTGCTGATTCTGCTGCTGGCGATTGTCGCTGGCGTGGTGCGTGTCGCGCTGTCGCTTCGACGGCAGGCGGAGAGCCCGGACCTGGTAATGGCGATCTTTGCGCCGAACCATGTGGATGCCTATCGCGAGGCACTTGGCGCGTTTGAACGCCAGCATGGCGTGAAGGTTCAGTTGCAGCTCGTGAGTCAGAAAGCCCTGCAGAGCCGGTTGCAGTCGGCCCTGCTGACCGGGGCCGAGGTGCCGGATGTCGTGGAATTGCTAGAGGGGTCGATCGGGTTTTTCTCGCGCGGTCCGCTCGCGGATGTTGGCTTTGTCGATATGACCGACCGGCTGCATGCGGAAGGACTCTACGGTGCAATGGTCGAAACGCGGTACAGTCTCTGGTCCAGCCGGGGGCGCATCTTCGCCTTGCCGCACGATGTCCACCCCGTCGCCCTGTGCTATCGGCGTGACTTGGTCGAGGCGCTTGGTATTGATGTCGCGACGCTCAGAACCTGGGACGACTTCATCACCATGGGGCGTTCGATCGTCAAGGACCTGGACGGCGATGGCAATCCGGACCGTTATGCGCTCGACACGCCGATTGCCTCCGATGTGGTCATCCGCATCCTGTTGCTCCAGCGTGGTGGCCAGCTTTTCGATGAGCAGGGCCATGTCGTGTTCGACAGCGACCTGATGGCGGACACAATCGGCTGGTACGTGCGCCAGGCCACGGGGCCGGAGCGTATCGGCTACGAGGCGGGGTGGGGACAGAGCCTTTCGAAGGCGATGAATGACGGGTTGGTGCTTTTCTTCTTCTGTCCGGATTGGCGCACCAGCCAATTTGAGATGGATATGCCCAACTTGAAAGGCAAGCTCGGTTTGATCCCGCTGCCCGCCTGGGAGCCCGGTGGTCGCCGGACGAGTACCTGGGGCGGGACGGGACTGGCCATCACCAAGGCGTGCAAGAATCAGGAGCTGGCCTGGGCGTTAGCCAAGTTCCTGTATCTGAAGAAAGAGGATCTAGGTGCTCGCTTCCGCTCCATGAATATCATCCCGCCACTCAAGGAGGCTTGGGATTTGCCCGCTTTTGATGAACCGCGTGCATTCTTTGGCGGGCAGGCGATCGGGCGGTTATATGCAGGGCTGGCGGCGGAGGCACCTCCGTCCTACATGAGCCCCTATACCGTGCTCGCTCAAGGCAAGGTCACCGAGGTGTTTCTGGATGCCGTTGAGTTCTACAAGCGTAACGGTGACGAGGGCCTCGATAACCATATCCGCCAGGCACTTTCCGTCCGGGCGGACTATGTCCGCAAGGTACTGGCAAGAAATGTGTTTTTGTAGGGTAGGGCGA
>DIZZ01000032.1:0-5419 GCA_002428045.1 Verrucomicrobia bacterium UBA6015 | reverse complement strand
GCCGAGCCGTGCGGAGGATAAGATGAGAATATCAGACATGGAGAATGACCGTTGAAGCCATATCAGAAAACCGCTTTATCCCCCTGGATGTTCCTGGCTCCGTACCTGGTACTGACCGCACTTTTCTTTGTCTATCCCTTCCTGAATTCCATCTGGCTGGCCTTCCACCAGACCAATGGACCCGGCAGTGCCGTTTTTGTCGGGCTTTCGAACTTTCGCTTTGTCCTTGGCGATCCGGATTTCTACACGGCCGTCAAGAACACCACGATCTACGCGATCACGTCGGTCCTGATCCAGTTGCCGCTCTCGCTGGGCTTGGCCATGCTGCTGAACTCCGGCAAGAGTCGGGTGCGTAATGTCTTTCGCCTGATTCTGTTCAGTCCGCACCTGGTGGGGTCGATTTTCGTCGGCATCCTGTTTTCGGTCATCTTCACCCCCCGCTATGGCCTGTTCAACCGCGGATTGCAGAGCCTGATCGGCTGGGGACTCGAGGAGCGCTGGCTGTCCAATCCGGGGCTGGTGATGCCGGCACTGCTCGTCGTCTCCATGTGGATGTACGTGGGATTCAACATGATCTACTTTCTGGCGGCCCTGCAGAATGTCGATCAGACACTGGAGGAGGCCGCCCGTGTCGATGGCGCCAACCGCTGGCAGCTTTTCCGGCATGTGACGCTACCCCAGATCAAGCCTGTGGCCATCTTCGTTGTCGTCATGAGCACGATAGGCTCGTACCAGCTCTTTGAACTGCCCTATGCCCTCCTGGGCGGATTCGGGCCGAACAACGCGGGACTCACGATCGTGGGCTACCTGTACTCCACGGCGTTCGAGACCGGGGATTTGGGCACCGGCGCGGCGATCGGCTGGCTGCTGGCCCTGATCATCTTCACGGTCAGCACGATCCAACTGAAACTGGCGAGGGTTGAATGAATACAATTCATATTACACTGTTATTTCTGGCGGGTATCTTCGGCGTCCTGCGCTGGGTATATCCCCGCAAAGCCGAAATATCCGGCGCGTTTGCCCGTTATGTCTTGTTGGGGGTGGCGGCGTTCCTGATCCTCTCGCCTTTTGCCTGGCTTGTCTGTGCCGTCTTCAAGGACAAGGATGTACTGATGCAGTACAGCTTCCTGCCGCCGATCGCGGAGTGGAGCCGGGCGACACTTAATCTCGACAACTTCCGTGCTCTTTTCAGCGGGGAGGATACGGTGCAGGGCCGCGTCTATTTCTGGGAGTATGTCATCAACTCGCTATTCCTGGCGGCGACCTCGACCTCGGTCAATCTTTTCTTCACGTCGATGGGCGGGTATGCGCTGTCCAAGTATGAGTTTCGCGGGAGGCAGTCGATCATGGCGTTCATGGTGGGCTCGATGATGTTCCCGGGCATGCTGTTCCTAGCCCCGGTCTACAAGATGATCTTCCAGTTCGGCTGGATGGATACCTATCTGGCGCTGCTTGTGCCCGGTGCTTGCAGTGTGTTTGGAATATTCCTTTTCCGGCAGGCGATGGTGTCGGTGCCGCAAAGCCTCATCGAGGCCGCCCGGATCGACGGGGCCAGTGAATTCGGTATCTACCTGCGCGTTGCCATGCCGCTGGTTCGTCCCATGACCGGGGCGTTCTGCCTGATCACATTTCTTGGAAGCTGGAATAACTTTGTCGGGCCGCAAGTGTTCATCCAGACGCAGTCCAGCCTAACGCTCCCGGTGGTGCTGAACCAGTACATCGGCGTCTATACCCAGCAGTACGGCGTGTTCCTGGCCGGTACGCTGCTGGCGGTCATTCCTCCAGCCGTTCTGTTCTTCGCCCTGCAACGCGAGTTCGTGGCCGGCCTGACCAGCGGGGCCGTGAAAGGGTAAGCCCGTTTGGGCATGCGGCCTGGGTCCGCCCGCCAGGCGATCATGAGTGTGGTTTGTAAGGAGGGCTATGGTGTATAAAGCATCTTGGAGCATCCGTTTAGCGGCTGGAATTTTAGGGCTTTTCATGGGGCAGAGCGTGTCCGCCATTCATCTGGGCGCTGGTGATGACGGCAAGCCGTTGCCATGGTCCCGTAAAATGGAGCATCGGCTTGACCAGCCTGTTAATGAGGGCAGTCCTGACTACTCATTTCTGATGAATCTGGGACCTACCGGCATAAGAGCAATGATGGAGCCAGCGAATCCGAAAGCATTCAAGGTCATGTTCGTTTTCCAGGACGCCATGTCCCCAGCCAAAGGCAAGATAAACAAGGGCGACATGATTGTCGGCGCTAACGGGAAGGACTTCAAGGATGAGCACGGCTTTCACCGCAAGCAGGCGAATGCCTCAGGCTGGGCAGGCGCACCCTTCGAGCTTGCGCTGGCTATCGAAGACAGCCAAGGAAAAGATGGGAAGCTCGATCTCATTGTTTTGCCGGGCGGCGATAACGGCAAGAGGACAACCGTCAGCATTCAACTCAAGCCTGTTGGTCGATTTGCGCCCACGTACCCATGGAACTGCCCCCGGTCAGACGTGCTTCTGAATAATCTCTGCGATTTTTTGCTCGAGGAGAAACTGGACGGCCGCCCAGACGAAATACAGGCCGTTCTCGCCCTCTGGGCATCCGGCGACAAACGGGCTATCCCGCTGGTGAAAAGCAAGGCTGAAGGGCTGATGAAAAGCATTGCCAATCCGATGGACGGAGGCATGTGCACATGGATGTGGGGATACAACGGTATATTCCTTGGAGAGTATTACAACGCCTTCAAGGACAAGGGGGTTATGCCAGCGGTAGAGGCGCTGGTGGACTGCTACGAAACAGGCCAGGACTGGAAGAGCGGTGGGTTCTCGCACCGTCCCTTCCCGGCCATTGAAAGACGCGTGGCTGAAGGCGGTCCGAAAGGATACGGTTCAATGGCTGCCCCCGGTGGCCTTGCCATGCTGGCGCAGAGCATCTTCAAGGCCACCGGCCTGCCTCACTCCCAGAAGGCTTACGAACGGACTCATCAGGCATACCTGAAAACCGCCGGAGGTAATGCGGACGGAGGTATTGCTTACGGATTTGATGCATGGGGGTCCGTGCAAATACACGTCGAAAAACCCGATCTTTCCAAAAGCCCGCGAGGCATAGGATTCATCTCGCCTGTCCTGGTCAAGGACGCAGGGCCCTATCAAGTTGAGAAATGGACACAGGCCGGGAGCGGGTGGAATATGGAGATGGTATCTTCAAAAGAATTCTCCTGGCTTGAACAGAATGCGGCTAAGCTCAATATGTACGATTTGGACAAAAGCCGCAGGCTCGTCGTCGCTGAAGAAATCCTCCCGGAACCGACGTCCCCTTACAGCACAGGTTCCCGCGGAGGCGGTCACAATGCCCCTGTCGGCATGGGCGCACTTGCCCACTATATCGGCAACAAAGACAACACCTCGTGGAACTATCTCGGCAAGCATATGGCAACATGCTGCGCCCGCAGTCCAAAAACCTTGTGGGATGGCCATGCGTCTTCAGTCATGCATGCCTTCTTCGGAGTTCTCGGTGCCTCACGCGCAGACGAGAAAGAATTCCGTGCCTTTCTGGACTATTCAAAAACCTGGATCATCCTCTCGGAAACACATGACGGCAAAGGCCTTGTGGAGCAGCCGTTCGGCCTCGATCGAAACTCGACGTGCAGCATCAGTCTGGACAGGCAGGTTTACTCCCATGTTGCACTCCTACTGCTCAGTCTCCCTAAACGGCAATTGCTGATTACGGGTGCGGATTTTGCGCAGCCAGCGGCGGCCGCCTCCACCTCGACGACCAGCAGTGGCGCACGAAAAACCACCTCCTATTTTGAGAGTGCCGCTTATCGGGGTACGCCGAAGCCGGAGGTTCCTGTGCAGCCGTCGCGCGAGGCGCGCAAGCTGGCAGCGGAGCGTTTGGTCTCCCTGAATAGGGCGTTGCTCAGTACGCTCGTGAAGCTGAGTGCGGACGGGATGCTTGAACCGTTACCGATCGGTTTGTCAGTGACCAGCCAGAGCGTGCTGTTGACGACTGCTAACGCAGAGGGTGCCTTGACGTTCAAGGCGCAAAACCGACAGGAGGCAACCCTGAATTTCAATGATCTGACAGGCGTTGATCATGTAACGTTGGCGCTACTGGTGGCCAAACTGAAGCCGACCAGCGGCGATGCACAGGCTATGGCCGGGGTCTATCTGGAGACGCTAGGCCGGGTCTCGGATGCCGATTCGTATTTTGAGAAGGCAGGCGCTGAGTCGCGGCAGAAGCTGGAGAAACTGTTTGATTGACCGGTGATTATCAACCGTGTTGTGGAAGGTGCCGAGATGCTCTTCATACAGAGCAGGCTGGGGCGGGCGATGAACGTAAGATCAATGATTGGAATCTGGTATTCAAATGAAAAACACACACAGTCTCTGTCTCATAAGTGTTATTGTTTTGTCTTTGTGCCTGCAGCAGGAGCTGCAGGGCGCACCTTCAGAGTATGACCTTGCGTGGACAAATTCAATGCCAGTCGATTTCTGGGATGGGGCATTTATTGGCGATGGCTTGCAAGGCGGTCTCATTACGAAAGACCCTGCAAATGCCAACGGGATGCGGGTGCTTCTGAGTCACAACAATGCATACGCTAACTATGTCGTTCCTGATCCGCCAGTTCCCGTCGGGTGGCACGCGAATCAGAAAGTGTTTTGCGGGAACATCATAATCCATCCAAAAGGAACCCCAACGTATCGAACGATGCGTATGCGTATCGTGGACGGAGAAGTTACTGGTGACTTTACAACCGACCAGGGCGCAATATCCTGGAAGGTTATCAGTGACCGAAAGAATCTGGCCTTTGTAGCCGAGCTTGTCGGCACTGGGGGAGAATCAAATGCGGTTCTCGGGGTACGTGAAGAATGGGGCGTCAATCCTGTGTTCTACCACAAGAACTTAAATCCATCTAACTATCCGGACCATGTCCCTCCGCGGCCGGCATTATCCAGCAGCGGTCAAACCAATTTCATTACCAACCTGATGAAAACAGATGGGGCTAATGTAATTGCTTATACGGTTACAAGCGTCAGCACGAACAGGCAGGTTCTCTTTCTTGCAATAGGAGCTGCTGACGGCGCCAATACTGCAACCGCCGCCGCCACGGCAAAGGCCCAGGCGAGCTTGAGGCTCGCGGCTGCACTTGCCGAAGGTTACGATGCGATTTGCTTGCGTCATCGCCAGTGGTGGAACGACTACATGCAACTGAGTTCAATCAAGATCCCCAATGCATACTGGGAGAAGTTCTGGCACATTCAGATGTATAAATTTGCCTGTTGCGCAAACGGTGATCTTGCCGGAACGATTGATACCCAGGGTGTGTGGCTATATAAGGGCATCTGGGCTGCAGTATGGTGGAATCTTAATATCCAACTGGCTTATTTTCCCATGTTTAGCGGCAATCGTCTTGAAACGGGGAAAATGTATATAAATAATCTG
>DIZZ01000008.1 GCA_002428045.1 Verrucomicrobia bacterium UBA6015 | reverse complement strand
TGGGTTAAATGCCAAGCGTTGCACATTGGGCAGCGGTAGACCTGATTGTGCTTATGCGGGCGCTTGTGACTGATGACCGCCAGCGGGTTGCTCAGTTTGTGCGTGGCCCGCCATGCTCTGACAGGATTGGGATAAGGGACTTTGCCGCAATGGTCGTGCATGGCTGTTGCCTCTCAGGTACTCAATGCGCCTGGTCTATTGGGTTAAAAGGGCGCAGCTTGGCTGTTGCGCCATAGGCATATTGCTCTAGCACAACCCGGATTAACTCCCCTACCGTGCGGTCTTGCTGCATCGCTAAATCCTGCAAATCCCGCTTCAAGGATTCGCCGGTGTGGATGTGGATGGATTCGAGGCATTTCTCTTTGTTGGGCATCTGATTGATTCCTTTGGACTGAGTAAAAAGCCCCGGTGACTGAAATAGGGGGAGGTCACCGGGGGTTCCGAACCACCAACGCAACGGGTTAAGCCGCATTTTCAAGCGGTGTTGAAGTGGGGGCAGGTACTCCGGGCCAAGGCAGGTCGGGGCGTAACTCGCGGGCGGTAAGGACGCCGCCGCTGGCCTGTTCCAGTCGGATCGCCATGTCTGCCGACATGCGGCGATTGCCATATTTGCAGTGTTGCAAGTAGGCCACGCTCGACCCGATGCGCTCGGCCATGACCTTGACACCGGCAGTTCCGTACTGATCGAAGTAAGTTTGTAGGTTCATGCCTTATTCTATCAGATGATAGGATGAAGTATAGCTAAATATAGATATTTTGAGTTCTTTACCGTTTGGTAATAGGGTTTTCTCCATGAACACAATGGATAGCCTTAAAGAAGTACGTCGCCAGAACCTGAATCTCATTCTTTCCAGTTTGGGCGGACATGGTGCGCAGAAGAAACTCTCGGAAAAATCCGGTATTTATCACACGCACATCAGCAATCTTCGGGTTGGCCATAAGGAAATGGGCGAGGAGATTGCCCGGAAGATTGAAGGGACGATGGGTTTGTCGAGCGGTTGGATGGATCGCCCGCATTCTGAAGTGCGTGATGATCAGGGAACGTATGCGAAGACAGCGACGCCCGAGGCGTTGGCGATGGAGCAGCGGTTATTGACGCTGTGGGAGCAATTACCCGAGGTACGCCGGTGGATTGCGCTAGAAATGCTGGAGGATATGGTTGCGGCGACACAGATAAGGTCTTCTTTGCCCATGGGGGTTAAGAATTGATGTGGCGCGTTCTTGGTCTTCTGTTTCTGCTGCTGACCGTTACGGGATTTCCCGCAACGGCAGAAACCCTCACGGGCCGCGTGGTGGGCGTCCATGACGGCGATACCTTGACGCAGTTGGTTGATGGGCGTCAGCAGGTCAAGGTGCGCCTTGCCGGGATTGATGCGCCGGAACTCGCGCAACCTTACGGTCAACAGGCGAAACAGGCGTTATCGGGTCTGGCGTTTGGTAAAGAGGCGCGGGTTGAGAGCGCCGGCCCTGATCGGTATGGCCGAACGCTCGGAACGGTGTTTGTGGGCGCGGTGAATGTGAATGCGGCCCTGGTAGAACAGGGCGCGGCATGGGTTTATCGGCAGTATCCGCATGATCCTATGCTGCCGGGGCTGGAATCTCAGGCGCAAACTGCGAAACGCGGGCTGTGGGCGCTACAATCGGATCAGCGCTGTCCGCCTTGGGACTGGCGGCACAAAGATCCCTGTGGGTCGCCGATGGTTTTCAAGGCATTGGAGCCGGAGCCGCCTATCGTTGCGGGGCGTTGCGGGGCCAAAAGTACCTGCGGCGAAATGGCGTCCTGCGAGGAGGCGAGGTTCTATTTAAAGGAATGTGGATTGAGTCGGCTAGATGGAGATAAGGATGGAATGCCGTGTGAGGCGTTGTGTCGGTAAATCTGGAAATGGGCAATATGTCGAAACGTAACCGAAACCACCGTCAGGGGCTGTATCAGCGCTTGAATGCGGCGTTTCCGCTGGCGTTTCCGCTGGATGATGCGGCGATTCGTCCGCTGGCGCGGTCTATCCGCGATGATGTGTCGGCGTGGATTGCACAGCACGGGTTTGATCCGCGCACGGCCAAGGCGCTGCTCGGGGCGGTGCAACAGCATGGCAGTCGGCGGACGTATCAGGCGACGGTGTTGACCGGGGCAATGCGGATCAATCTGCACGGGGAGCCGGTAGAACCGGTGACGCCGGAAGGCGAGGCTCACGCGCAACAGAAGATTACGGCGATTCTGGCGAAACGGGCAGCACGGGCACCACAAACTTCAACCGTGAAACCGCCCAAGCCGGTCGTGGCCGAACCGGTCAAGGCCATGCCGACCGTGATCGTCAAAAAACGGAGAAAGGTCGTGGTGCCGGGGGCGTGCCCCCCTTGAGGTTGCGCAAGCCGACCACTTCCACTACGCCCTCCTGTTGGCGTATCTCCAGGATCAACTGCTGGCCGTAGTCATCAAAACGGCTGATGTGCTGGCGAATGTCCCGTTCGATCACTGCTTGGCTATCGGCAGCGTCTACCGTGCCTATCGGTGAGAAGAATTCTTCGTCTTCGTAGCAAAAAAAGACTTTCATTTTCATAGGGTGGTTCTCGCAGGATATGAGTAGCGGACCGCAATCGAAAGGAACGACGACTGCAATCTCTTCACGCGGGAGCGGCTGGCCGCAGTAGAAACACCGCCCGTCTTGCTGAAAGAGCAGGGCGTCAAGGCTCATAGGCTTCCTGACTCCAGTATCTGGCGTTCTTGCTTGATCGCCAACCCCGCCAAATGAATCCGCCGCGCTTCGGCTTTTCGCGTCCGTTCCGATTGGCGGCAAGCGCGACACCGCACCGCCACCATCCAGACATCGCCTTGAGCCACTTCATACCACCACTGCTGTTGCACCGCCGTCCAGATTTCTTCAACGCCGCAATCCTTGCAGCGGAAAGGCCGATCTTGATAGTAGCCGCGTTGCACGAAGTCGGGAATACTGTAGCTGTTGGTGGGCCGTAACCGGGCGGGCGTCACGGGTTCAGTGCCTACCGGGCGGTTTACTGGTCGAGCGTTGACGCGGCGGATTTGGATTTGCCGCTCAGCGCGCCGGAGTCGTTGCGCCTTGATTTCTTGACGGCGCTGCTTGTTGCTTTTCATGGCGCAAACCACAAGCTTACATCACCACAAGAGGGACGGGCGTCATGCCCTTTTGGACGTAGGTTTTAAAATCACGCAGCCGTTGAATGTCAAAATCAATATTGGCCAATACATCTGGCCGTAACAAGACGTTGACCTCGGTGAGGTTCCAGACCGTTTGGCTCATGTCCGTATTGAGTGTAGGCAGAATCAACGCGCGAACCTTGCCTTTAGCGCCTTGCACATAGAGACCCGACAGGATCCGCCAAACGATCATCGCCTGATCGGGACGATGGGCATCATTCAGGGCGGTGGACACCTGTTGCGCGTGTTCGTAGAGCGTTTGGCCCCATTGCACGACAAACAGCGTTTTGAGCCGTTCTTCTAACGTCACGTAATCAAAGCGGCGAGGGTCTTGGGCTTTCCCCCGGGCTAACAGCCACCACGCTCGGAACAAGTCCTGTTCGTTTTGAATCCCCCCGGAATAGACAATCGTCCGGTCACGGGGCGCAGGAATGCGGTTACGCACTTCGGGATGTTCGCGCAGGAAGCTAATCAGCCCTTGGAGTTCGGTGTTTAAACCGGTGGGGGTGTTCATCGCAGTGGTCATCGGCGTTGTCCCGTAGCCCAAATCGCCCTGGCGGTGGCCCGTTGGGCAGCGGCTTGTTCTTCGGCGGCTTGGACCTTATCGCGTTCAATCCCTAACGCCTCTTGACGCTGGGCTTCTTTCGCGTCGCGTTGCGCTTGTTCCGCCCGACCTTTGCCTAATTCTGCCGAATACGCCTTGGCGTCGTCGCTGATCCCGGAACCAGCGCCTGTGGGAATCGCTTTGACCGCGACCGCTTCTCCACCGCCTTGCGGGGTACAGGGCATTTGCTGGAAATTCACGACCCCTGCGGCATTCGGGCATTTATACATGGATTGCCCAAAGACCGGGGTTGCGATCAGAGCCAAGCTTAAAAGAAATGTACGGTGCATGATGTTCTCTCCGATTACGCACATTAGAGCAATCCCTTTTCCCGCGCTTTCTCTAGCCATTGCGGAAACTCGTTCAA
>DIZZ01000264.1 GCA_002428045.1 Verrucomicrobia bacterium UBA6015 | reverse complement strand
GGAAAATGTATATAAATAATCTGTAACCGTTGCGGCCTGGTATGACGCCTCGGATTCTTCAACGATTACGGCGCCTGGTGGGGCTGTCAGCCAGTGGAGGGACAAGAGCCTGAACAACAGGCATCTGGCGCAGGGAACCTCGGCTCTGCAGCCTCAAGTCAGTCCGGCGGCGATTCATGGTCTCAGTGGTGTGGATTTCACGGGGGATATCATGGGGACATCCGGTAATCCATTCGGGACAACTGTGCAGAATGCGCTTGTGCTGGTGGTTCACAAGGTGGAGGCGGTCCAGGCGGCGGGTACACTGTTCTCCTTGACTGGCAGCGACGCAGCGGCGAACCGCTGGAATGCGCATGCTCCATATTATGACGTTGTATATTTCGATTGCGGTGGCGTCGCCGCTCCGCAACGTGTTTCAGGCAGCTTTGGGGTCGCTGCCGGAACCGTCGTGATGTCAGGCTTCTACGGATCCGTAAGTGATAGTGTTCAGAGTATTTTCAGGAACGGTGCACTGCTGTATTCGGACGCCTCCGGCCATTCCGTGGCGACTGTCGGGGGTATGACAGTGGGAGGAGATGGAACTAATTTTCAAGATACGACAATCGGTGAGGTTGTTGTAATTGACGGAACGGTAAGCGTCGCTGACCGACAGAAGCTTGAGGGGTATCTTGCTCATAAATGGGGGTTGGCCGGGAGTCTGCCTGGTGATCATCCTTACAAGGCGGTTCCTCCTGTAAAATCAGCCATTATCGCAAATCTTGCGCCGGGTGGAATTGGCGGGGGTGCGGCGACGTTTAATGCCGCTTTATCCGTACCGTTAACGAACTACGATGTTTACGTGCACTACGGCACGAGCAACGGAAGTACGAACCCTGGCTTGTGGGAGAGCAGTGCCTATGCGGGTTCGTGGACAAATGTAGCATCGACCAACATCAGTTGTCTGGTGGACGGGCTGGCATCAGGGCAGACGTACTACTATACCTTCAGCGCGAGCAATGCTCATACCATTGTCTGGGCTCAGCCGAGTTGGGCGTTTGCCGTCCCGGGTCTTTCGCAGATGCCCGTAATCACATCAGCCGGTGGTGCCACTGATATTTCGTACACCAGCGCGGTGCTCAATGGCGCGCTGATCAGCACGGGTGCGGCGGAAACGACGGTGTGGTGCTGCTGGAATCCGGATAGTGACCCGGGGCCGACGACGACCGGATGGGCTTGCAGTAGATCATTTGGTGTTGCTGAAGGCCTGCGCAGTTACACGAACGACACCTCGGAAACTGCGCCTCTCCTGCAGTCTACCGTGTACTACTATCGCTACTGCGCGGTCAACAGCTACGGCACGAATTGGTCAGTGCCCAGACGTTTTGAGACCCTCCGTGTAAACACCCCCCCGGTAGTCAACGCTGGGCCGGATCAGACGGTGACTCTTGGGACCTCACAGATACCCTGGACTCCGGCGGAGATTGCCTGTGTAACGTGGCACGATGCGTCCGACAGGGCCACTCTTACAACCAACACATCGGGTGTGGTAAGCCGGTGGAATGACAAGAGCGGTAGTGGCAGGCATCTTGTACAGTCAAATACATCTTACCAGCCGTCATGCACAAATAAGCTCAATGGCCTTAGTGTTATCAATTTTGACGGTTCTGATGACTTCATGACCAATACGGCCGCAACAGTATCTTTCTCGGGTATTCAATGTGCATTTGTGTATAGACAGGAGTCTGGCGGTGGTGCCTATTCAGGCCCGTCAAAGTGGGGTTCGTCAGGCGTAGACCAATTGAACCTTCGTATGGCTAACACAAACTCAACGCTTCAACTCGAAATCAATTCGGGGAGTGGGAGTGTATATACTGGCAATAGTGAGCCAGCATCTTTTGGTGTGCCGGCTATTGGTGGAATGTCGTGGGATGGTGCAACGGCAATGGTATTCGTAAACGGAAGTAACACTTCGAGTGGAACAACTTTAAACGGGACGGTTGATGTTAATACCAAAAGAATAGGACAGTCATCCCATAAGGGATACGTTGCGGAAATGGTGTATGTCAACAGCACAAATTCTGTGATACGCCAGAAACTCGATGGCTACCTCGCGCACAAGTGGGGCTTGACTAACAGCCTGCCTGCGGGGCATCCCTATAAGCGTGTAGCCCCCGGCACAGCAACTGCGGTTGTCATTATTACAGGTTCTGCGAGTGATGCTGACGGCGACCCGCTGACAACGACCTGGAGCGTGGTCAGTCCGACGAATGGGGTAGTGACCTTCGGCAACGCGGCTGTCACCAATACCACGGCGACCTTCACCAGCGCTGGCAACTACGTCCTGCGCCTGACGGCGAATGACGCGTACACTCAGTCAGTGTCGCTGGTCACGATCACGGTGGGCGGTTCGTCTGCGGTGACGACCAATCATGGCGTTTCGCATGCGTGGCTGGATGCGGTTTCGACGAATGTGGTTACCGACTATGAGGCAGCGGCGCTGGCCGATCCAGACGGTGACGGATTCGCGACCTGGCAGGAGTACTGGAGCGGGACAGACCCTCAGAACCGCAACTCCTTCCTGAGTATTGCCTCGATCAGTGCTGAAGGCGGGATTATATTGATCAAGTGGGAGGGTGCCGAGGTTGGTGCATGGGTTTCTCCGCTGGCCATTCAGGCAACCACGAACCTGCTCTATGGATCGTGGTCCAACGTGCAGCGGGTGGCTCTTGCCAACGGTATCAATGCATGGTCCAACTCCGCTGCACAGCAGTTGTTTTACAGGCTTGTCGTGACGAATGGACCCTAGCGAACACAAACGAAAAGAGCAAGGTAAACCCATAATGAAGACAACAAGAAGCCGGCGAATTTCAACCCTGAGGCGGGCGTCGCTCGCGATTGTACTGCTCCTGCTCGGTGGCAAACTCTATGCTGAGGCAGGGGACGGCACCGGTGAGGGTTATTACACCGAAGCGCGCATATACCAGACCCGCCCGAACCCGGCCAGCGAGAGGCATTTCGGCGTCATCGGCACCACCGGGCTCAAGCCGAGGATCTATCCGGGTGTAGTCCTCAAGGTGGAGGAAATGATGCCCGGCTCCCCGGCTGAGGGCAAGTTCGCCAAGGACGAGATCCTCACCGGAATCAATGGGATTGCCCTGAAAGGTCTCGACCCGTTCGTCGTGATGGGCAACGCCCTCACCAGGGCCGAGGCCACCGACGGGAAAATGGTTTTCGATGTGACCTCTGCCGACGGCAAGACCCAGCGCAAGGAAACCGTCACCATCCCCGTGCTGGGCGCTTACAGCAAGACCTGGCCGCTGGATTGCCAGAAATCAAAGCGCATCATCGATGAGGCCGCCGCCTTTTACTCTAGTCCGGAGAAATTCAAAATAGAGGGCGGCATTGCGGGCGCCCTCGGCTGCCTGTTCCTGCTTTCCACCGGCGATGACAAATATCTGCCGCGGGTGAAAGCCTACTTCGAGGCCTTTCCGAAGGATGTCAAAACCATCGGCGACCACACCTGGAACAATGGCTACAACGGGATCGCTTGCGCTGAATACTATCTGCGAACCGGCGACAAGGATGTGCTGCCTATTCTGCAATTCTATTGCGATGACGCGAAGGAGAGGCAGATGTTCGGCTGCGGCTGGACCCACTGGGGGCGCGGAGTCTCTCCCGGTTATGTGGCGGGTGGGCTGATGAACCCGGCTGGCGCGCAGGTGTTGACTACCCTGCTGCTGGGCAAGGAGTGCGGCGTGAATGTCGATGAGCAGACCTTGCTCGGGGCACTCCGGTTTTTCTATCGTTTCGCAGGTCATGGCACGGTCCCCTATGGTGATCACCGTGGTGAAGGCGGACTTGGCTCCAACGGCAAGGACGGCATGATCGCGGCTGCCATGCAAATCGCCGCAGGTGCTAGCGGCGATGTCGCTATCTATCAAAAAGTTAGCCACTATTTGGCCTTGTCGATGATCGAAAGCTACGAGTCGATGGTGTGTGGCCATGCCGACGAGGGGCGCGGCGACGGCATCTGGCGCGGTATCACCACCTCCTATCTGATGAAGGAAAAACCCGACCTTTTCCGTCGGTCGATGGACCGCCTCGCCTGGTGGCACGATCTGAGCCGTGAACCGGGCGGCAGTATCGGCATCGCGACGTTGGATTTCGACGGTGGTGCAGTCGGCTCCTCCGGTCCCGGCATGGGGCTGTCGTACACCGCGCCGTTGCGTACGCTGCGCATCACCGGTGCGCCGCGAACGACGTTCTCCCGGAAATACACCCTGCCTGAAACCCTTTGGGGCACCAAGGCCGACCTGGCATTCCTCTCCATCGATCACAACCCCAAATACTTGAAATACGGTATGGAGGAGCCCTCGCATGTTCCCTATTATGCCTTGGGCGGCGCCTATCACCAACCGGAGAAGGACATCAAAACCCTGCCCCGGGAAACGTTGCTCAAGAATGTCTATCACCGGAACGACATGATCCGCACCCAGGCCGGCAAGGCGCTCCGGGCGGTTGATGCCTTCGATGAACTCGAAAAACTCCTGCAAGACGCCGACCCGCGTGTGCGGCGCGCTGCGCTGGACGGGATGATCGATTACAACTACTGGTTCGCTGCCGGTGACAACCCCATCTCCGCAGCGCAGTTTTCTCCGGCGATGTTGGCAGCCATTACCAAAATGCTGACTAATCCCAAGGAGGCATGGTGGGTGGTCGACGGTGCGCTGATGGCGCTCAAGCTCGCTCCAGCGAAGGAAATCCAGACACGCTTGCCGCTCATTATGCCGTGGACCAAACACTCGGACTGGTGGCTGCGCGAGTCCGCCTTCATGGCGCTTTCCGGACTTCAAAAAGATGATGCCCTATACGTCAAGATTCTTCCGACGCTCCTCACGCTAGCGACCAGCGAATACCACACCATGCCCCGCGAGCGGATGATGAATCACCTCAACGGGGTTCTGCAGCAAAAGAAACCGGAAAGCGACGCGGGCAAACGCATCATTGCAGCGCTGCGGAAAGCCGTGGGCACGAGCGAGATCAAGAGCGGTGACCGTTCCCCCGAGGGGGCTTACAACGTCATGGAAACCGTGAAGGTTTGCATCCAGAACGACCCCACCCTTGCCGCTGCACTCGCAACTGCATTGCATCTGCGATTCAGCGACTTAAGCACTGGCAATCTTGTCGGACTCGTGGCAGCTCCAGGCTCAAATCCAGCCGGACAGCCATTCGGTTTTTTCACCGTTCTGGAAAAACTGGATCCAAGGCAGCGCGAGGAACTTACGGACATCCTCTTCACGGTTTACCGCCAGGAACTCATCAAGCGCATGAAGGTAGAGAATTATGAGAATCCGGCACTACTGAATTCCATCATCGACCTCACGAAACTCCGGAATCCCACCGCTGGTTGGAAACCGATTGGCAAGGTGCCACCATCAGAGCGTGTCTGGCGGTTCAAGTCTTTTGATACGATCCTGGAAAAAGACCAACTGCCAACCCGCGAGAGGAGACGCTTCCGCGAGATTCAGTTGCCAGATGATTTGAAAGACTGGTTCCATCCTGACTATGACGACAGTAAATGGAGCGAGGGACGCGCGCCCGTCGGTACCGGTCTCTACAAACAAGGCAATGCTATCTTTGCCAATCAATCCGACTGGGGCAAAGGCGAATTCATCGTCATGCGCACCACCGTTGAGGTGAATGCTCTCGACTACGATTCATACCGCCTGAGCATCCTATGCCCACAAGGCTTCCATGTGTATTTGAACGGGCACCTGATTGCAGACTACGGGTGGTGGCAGGACAAACCCCACTATGCTCCCTGGTGCTCCGTCCCGTCCCAGCACCTAAAAAATGGCACCCATGTGATCGCGGTCTACAGCAACGTTGAGTATAATCAAGAAACGAAAATTCCCTTCGGCCAGGTGGACTGCATGATAGAGGGGCTCAATCTATCGGACTTGGAGTAAGCGCAAATGACTCAACGGTAAAATGATAATGATAAAGCAAGCCTATGGTATAGTTATCGCCGTGTTGATGTTCGCACTTTCTGAGAACGGCTTCGCCAAGCCGCTCAAGGTGTTTATCCTCGTCGGCCAGTCCAACATGGAGGGACATGCCGCAATCAGTACGTTCGACTATATCGGCAAGGATCCGCTGACGGCCCCTATGCTCAAGGAGATGCGCAATCCCGATGGAACTCCACGGGTATGTGACAAGGTCTGGATGTCCTATTTGACCGGGCCTTATGATGGCAGTGCGAATGGTGAGGGCCTGGGGAAATTGACCGCCGGCTTTGGCGCGCGCGGAGATCAACCCACCAAGGATAGCGGAAAGATCGGTCCTGAGTTCACCTTCGGAATCACCATGGAGAAAGTGCTGAAGGAACCCATCCTGATCATCAAGACGGCCTGGGGCGGCAGGTCACTGAACACTGAATTCCGTCCGCCCAGTGCCGAGCCATACAAGCTGCCCAAGGCGATTCAGGACGTATGGGATCAGTATCCCCAGGGTGCCCACGGGGTCCCTAAACTCGAAGACCGGAAAAAATGGCAGGATGAGAAGGACGCCGCCTCGGGTGTGTTTTACCGGATGATGGTCGAACATGTGAAAAAGGTCCTAGCAGATCCCAAGCGGGTCTGTCCGGAATATGACGCGAAGGCTGGCTATGAGTTGGCTGGTTTTGTCTGGCTTCAGGGTTTTAACGACCTGGTCGATGGGACGACTTATCCCAATGATAATTATGATGAATACTCACGCTTGTTGGCACACTTCATTCGGGATGTGCGCAAAGATCTTTCGGCCCCGAAGATGCCCTTCGTGATCGGCGTACTGGGTGTAGATGGTGAGAAAAATGTAAACTTCCGCAAGGCCATGGCCGCTCCGGCTGCAATGCCCGAGTTCAAGGGCAATGTGGTTGCTGTAGATACCGCGCCCTTTTGGGATACTGTCATCGAAGCCGCACAACCCAGGCAGGATGAATATAACAATATCGTCGGTACGGCGCACACATTGAAAACAGATGGAACCTTGGACAGGGAATGGAAATGGGAAAATTACTGGAAGCCGGTTGGAAAACCTCTGCCAGAGGAACGGATCTGGCGCTTTGCCACGGTTGATGCCACTGAGAAGAAGGACCCGCTTGAAGAATATGACGGCAGGCGCTTCCGCGACATCACGCTGCCAGCCGGGATGGAGAATTGGTATATGCCCGACTTCGATGGCAGCAAATGGACGGAAGGCAAGGCCCCCATCGGAAAGGGCTTTTGGGATCACAGCGGAATTATATTGGACAAATTCCCCTCAATATGGGGGAAAGGTGAATTCCTGTTGATGCGCACAACGTTTGAAGTTGAAAACCTCGACTGCGAGTCGTATCGCCTCGCAGTTTTGGCGAGACAAGGATTCCACGTCTATTTGAACGGACAAAAGATTCACACCTACATCTGGTGGCAGGACAAGCCGCAATACGGTTCCATCGTCCTGGGAAAAGACCAGATCCAGCACTTGAAAAAAGGGAAGAACGTCCTGGCGGTCTATGCCAATGACCAATATGCCCCTGACTCCCCGGAACATTATGCCGCGCTCGATGCCTGGGTTGAGGGTATCACCAAGGCAGACCGGGAGAAGCTCGACCTCGTCTTGGAGGAAGTCCTTTCACCCAAAGACAGGGAGGC
>DIZZ01000016.1:9883-16402 GCA_002428045.1 Verrucomicrobia bacterium UBA6015 | reverse complement strand
GCCGCGTTGTGGAAGACGGACTGGAGGGAAACCATGGCCGCGAAGTATTTTCGCGAACTTCTGTTTAAACGATGGTGGACCCGTTTCGAAGGCAAGGCCGACGACAATGGCGCCTGCGAAGTCCGTATCTTTTTTGGCGAACACGAGGTGACCGTCAACGGACAGGTCCGACGCTTCACGATAGAAAAGAAATGCGTAAACAAAATGATCGATTGCAGGGCACCGGAACCCACGAAATGGGAGATGATTAAATGAAGACCATACTGATATCCACGCTGTGTACACTGCTCGCCTTGCCTGCCTGTTTCGCCGCTGACGATTCCAAAGCGGGCCCACAGCCAACGGTCGAGAAAACCACCATTGAGGGGAAAACGCTGATCCTCAAAGTGCCCGCGGAGGCGGCACCCGGCAAACCCTGGCTCTGGGTCGGTGAATTCGGCGGCCACCTCCGGTCGCTCGAAGATGGCCTCGTTGCAAAAGGATGGCACGTCGCCTATGTGGGCATTAGCGACCAGTTCGGCTCGCCTGAATCCATGGCCGTCTGGGAGAAAGTTTACGAGGAACTGCACGGCAAACGCGGTTTCTCGGCACGCCCCGCCCTGCTCGGCATCTCGCGTGGCGGGCTTTATGTGAACGCCTGGACACGCCTGCATCCCGATCGCGTCAGTGTGCTCTATCTGGATAACGGCGTATGCGACATCCGCTCGTGGCCCGCTGGATTACCGCTAACAGAAAC
The DNA here is from genome assembly GCA_002428045.1 of Verrucomicrobia bacterium UBA6015. GTDB lineage: Bacteria > Verrucomicrobiota > Kiritimatiellia > UBA8416 > UBA8416 > UBA8416. Next base: position 15,666 of record DIZZ01000016.1, on the reverse strand, counting down.
AGGCAAGGGCGGGAAGGGCGACTGGAACCGCTACAAGACCGTATTCAAGTTTGCCTCCGATGAGGAAGCCATTGAGAAATCCGTCCGCGCGGCTGACGGCTTCGCGCCCGCCATCAAGAACGGCGTCTTCCTGATTTCCGTGCATGGCACCGCAGATCACACCGTGCCCTACGTCGATAACGCCAAACTCGTCGTGGATTTATGGGAAAAATCCGGCGGCCGCTTCAAGACCTTCTCTAAAGAGGGCGGTGACCACCATCCCCACGGTTTGCCCGATCCCGCGCCACTGATCGAACTCCTTTTCAAAGAAGCCAACCCCCAACCAGCCAGCCAGCCGGTCTATCTCACTCAGTCATGGTTTCACCGCGGCGCGAACGTGAATCTACTCACCACACCTTCGGGCGTGAGGGTGGCCGTGGATAACGACGGGCGCCATGTTGCCGACGAGTCGATCACCGCCAAGAACAACCGGTTCGCGCGTCTGGATCTGGATTCGCTGCAGAAATGCGGCAGCGAGTATTACCTTGCCTTACCCAGCGGGTTTATGGGCAACGGCACCTACACATGGTACCGGGCTAGCCGGGGCGGTCAATTCTTGGACGAAGCAAACCTAGCAGAAATGAAAACGAAACATGAGTCGGCCCTGGAAACGTACGGGGTTTATCTGGATTACGACGTCCGCCGCGGCATTTCTGGGCTGCTGCTGTTTCCCCAGGCGGGACTGGCCGTGGTGCGGGGGATGACATCGCAGGACGGGTCGTTTTTCTCCGTGGTTCCGTTTGGCGCAGAGGTGGCACCCGTGCCGTTCGGCGACAAGGACAGTGTCAAATTGGAGTTCGAGCCGCACACCAACAAGCGCGGCAAGCGGATCGGTGAGACCCCGGATGGCGTGATTGCCGATCTGAACGGCCAGGGTTTCTGGTATATCGCTGCCAAGGACGGGAAGCTGTGCGTTGCCCACGCCCGGCCGGGGCTGAAGCCCGATGGCGGGCGGACCCTGAATCCCTCGCCGATCATCCCCGTGGCCGATGCGGCGACAGAGACGTTAGAGGCCGGGGTGGCTTCTGACGATGCCCTTTACCTGTTGCTGGCAAACGAGAACAACACCATCGGCGGCGTTGACTCCACCCGTCGGCTGATCCGTGTCGGGCTGTCCGACAACAAGGTGGAGTCCGCGTCGTTCCCGCTCAACACGCATGTGAAAGACGCCGCACTCGCCCTATTCGGTGAGCGCATCGCGGCCTACGCCGAGCAGCAGGTCGTGATGCTGGATCGCCACACGCTCGTACCGCAGTGGAGCAAGGACAACGCCGTCCTGGCCGACAATAGCCCGACGGATTATCGTATCGTCCGGGTCGCCGCAAACGCGGATGGCAACCAACTGGCGGTGGCGCTGGCAACGGCGTATAGCCGCCCCGATGAGCCGACGCGCGTGATCGTACTCAGTCCTGCCGGTGACATTCAGCAGCGCTGGACGCTCAAACCCGGCTCCATTGACGATTTGACATTCACGGGCGACGGCGGCTGGCTGCTTTTCAGCCACGCCTACACCGCCAAGTTCGGCGGTTCGGCTGCGGTGCGGGAGAACGAGGCGGCGGCCATCGCGGTGGCGGACAAGAGCATGGGGGCAGATACGTCCGGCAAGGATAAACTGGCGGCTCCGGCAACGCTGGCGTTCCCGCAGGCGCCGCTCCAGGAGCGCCACAAGCTCTGGTTCAACCGGCCCGGTGACGATTTTCTTCCGCTAGGCAACGGCACGTTTGGCGCGATGATGTTTGGTAAGGTTGACGCGACCCGGATTGTCCTCAACCTCGACAGCGAATGGGCGGGCGACGAAAACCGCATGGGGATGTTTCAGTCGCTCGGTGAGATCAATTTCCGCCTTGGCCACGATCCGAAAACGGTGACCGATTACCGTCGTGAACTGGATCTGCGGACCGGCCTGTATACAATGACCTACCGCTGCAATGAGGTGACGTATAAGGTTGAGGCGTTTTGCTCATACCCGCGTGGGCTGCTGGAGGTGCGCCTTTCTGCGGACAAGCCCGGCGCGATTTCCGGACAACTGGAGTTGCAGGCCAGACAGAAGGCCACTTTCAGCAAGCGCAAGGATGGTATCGAGTTCTCCGGCCAGAAGGCCTCGAACGGCCAGAAGTTTGCATGCGTGATGCGTGTGGATGCACGGGGCGGGACGGTGTCGCCGGAGGCTGGCAAGGACGGCGTGCGCGATACGTCCACGCAAAGCGGAGGGAAGCGTACAGAGTCCAGCGAGGATTATAAAAGCATCATGCTGCAGAATTGCGACAGCGTAACGCTTTACGTGGCTGGCGACACGGACTACGCGATGGATCCTGCCAATCGTTTCAAAGGTGCCGATCCGCAGCAGAAGATCGCACCCCGTCTGGCCAACCTGGGCAAGTTGACCTTTGATCAGATGCGGGGCGAATCGGCGGCGGATGTCTCCAAACTGTTTGACCGGTGCACCCTCGACCTGGCCACGGGTGCGCCCGGCGCCGAGACCCTGCCGGTGGACCAGCGGCGCAGCGCCTACCGCAGCGGGAAGGATAGCGCCGCGCCCGACGTCGGGTTCCAGGTGCTGGCTTTCGATGCGGCGCGGTACATGATGATCGCCTGTTCCCGTCCCGGCAGCCTGCCTGCGAATCTTCAGGGGTTGTGGAACGAGGGCAATAGTGCCGCCTGGACGGGCGACTACCATACGGACATCAACGTGGAGATGAACTATTGGTTTGTCGAGCCAGCCAACCTGGCCGAGTGCGCCATTCCGCTTTTCGATTATATCGAAAGCCAGATCCCGTACTGGCGCAAGAAGTCGAACAAGATCTTCGGCGACAAGGTGCGCGGCTGGACGGTGGAATACATGAACAACATCTTCGGCGGCGGCACCTATATGAACTATCCGCCCGGTGGTGCCTGGCTCTCCTGGCATTACGCCACGCACTTCGAGTTCGGCCAGGATGTGGAGTTCCTCAAGAAACGCGGCTATCCGCTGCTGAAGGAACTGTCCGAACACTGGCAGGATTTGTTGGTCAAGCGCCCCGATGGCCAGCTCACAACCCCCAGGACCAGTTCACCAGAGCACGGCCCCGTCCAATTCGGCATCGCGCAGGACCGGCAGATGGTCCACGAAATGCTCGGCAGCTATATCGCCGCGGCGGCGCGGCTGAAATGCGATACGGACTTCTCGAAGCAGGTTGTGGACATGCGCAACCGCATCGTCCCGCCCCAGATCGGGCGCTGGGGGCAGCTGCAGGAGTGGGAGGCGGATCTGGACTCGCGCACCTGCCCCCACCGTCACATGATGCACCTGTTTTCGGCGTTTCCCGGACGTGAGATCAATCCGGCAGACACGCCTGAACTGGCGGCGGCGGCGGTCAGGAGCCTCGACGCCCGGGGTGACGGCTCCACGGGATGGTCGAAGGCCTGGCGGATCAGCCTGTATGCCCGCCTGCGCCGGCCCGACCAGGCGTACCGGGCACTGTCCTCCGTGGTTGGTAATTTTCACAACAACCTGATCTGGGAAGGGAAACAGCAGATTGACGCGCCGTGCGGATACGCCAACGGCGTGTGCGAAGTGCTGCTGCAGAGTTACCGGCCGCTGGATGACACGGCCACCCGGTTTGAAATCGATCTGCTGCCGGCACTGCCGAAGGCGTGGCCGGAAGGCAGGGTCAAGGGATTGCGCGCTCGCGGTGGATTCGAGGTGGACATCGAGTGGCAAAACGGTAAGCTGACCCGCGCCACGATCCGCAATATCTCAAGCCCCACCAGCGAGTGCACGGTACGTTATGGAGAGGTGACCAGCAGCATTGCAGTGCCTCGCGGTGAGTCGCGAGTGTTTACCGGAGTCAAACCATGAAAGACTTATTACTTACAATGCTATTTGTCCCCGCTGCACTTGCCGTTGATATTAACCAGTACAGTGTCGTCTGGGACTCGCAGAGCGATAACTCTTCGAACTCCATGCCTCTGGCGGGCGGAAACCTCGGGCTCAACGTCTGGGTAGAGAACAACGACCTGCTGTTTCTCATCGGCAGTCCGAACTGCATGGATGAAAAAGGCATGCAAGTGAAACTCGGGCTGGTCCGGCTGCGCTTTGACAAGCCGGTTTTCGCCAGGGACTTCCGCCAGGAGCTGCGCTTGCAGGAGAGCGAGATCATCGTGAGTGGCTGCAGTTCCTCCGGTGGCAAGGTCGAGGTCAAGATGTGGTGCGAGGTCAACCGGCCGGTCATTCATGTCGGCGTTGAATCCAGGGAGCCCCGAACGCTCACCGCGTCCTATGAAACGTGGTCCGGCTATGAGGCGGTCCACCACGAAGGCGGCTTCCAATGGGTCAAGCGCCTGCCTGAGGAGAATCCACGCAGACTGCAGGATATGCAGGCGCAGGGTATGGCGGATTACACCAAATCCATCCCCGATCCGCTTTCAAGACTCACCCTCGGCGGACGCCTGGATGCGCCCGGCTTGATTCCCCTGCCGGATTCCAAGGGAAAATTCAACAATCTGGACACTCAGGTCACCTCGGCTGCCACCGCCACGGCAGTTTCCGGAATCAACCTGACCTTCACCCTGCGCATGGAGCAGGACGAGTCTCTAGCAGCATGGCAGGCCGCACTCGCCGCGTCAGCGGCAGAGGCCACGGCGGCCACCCGCGAAAACCGCGCGGCCGCGCTGGATTGGTGGAATCAATTCTGGGGCCGCAGCCACATCTCTATCGCTGCGGACCCCGCGCAGGACCGCGGGCAGGATCTGCCGTGGCTGACGGGCAGGAACTATCAGCTCGTCCGCTATACCTTGGCCGCCAATACATCGGGCCGCGCCATGACGTTGTTCAATGGCGGCGTATTCGCCTGTTCCGGCAATCCCGACAAACGCAACTGGGACTACTGCCAGTTCATGGCCCAGAACCAACGCCTCGTTTACTGGCCGATGCTGCGGGCGGGGGATTTCGACCTGCTCAAGGTGGCCACCGACTTCTATCGGGATCGCACCGCGATGCGCCGCCTGCATGCGCGTAAATTCTGGGACGTGGACGGCATCACCTATCCGGAAACTTTGAGCATTTTCGGCCTCGCTGCCCTCGGCACCGATGCCGAGGGACGGGCTAACCCCAAGCATCTGCCCTATCATTTTACGTCCGGCATGGAGTTCGCGCTGATGATGCTGGAGATGGAGCGCTACACCGGCAAGACGCTCGACGGCTACGTCGAGCCCGCCCTCGGCATCATTTCCTATTACGACGAGTTTAATCAGAAAGCCACACTTCAGCGGACCGGCAAGCCCCTTGACGACAAGGGACGGCTCATCATCTACCCGAGTGATGCCTGCGAACCCTATCACGGCTGCACCAACAACACCGACGTCATCGCTGGCCTCACCGCGCTCACCCGGGAACTTCTCGCCCTGCCGCCGGGACGCCTATCCGCCGAGCAGCGGGCTTACGTGGAAGCCTTTCGTGGACGCATTCCCGAGTTTCCGATGGCGGAGAAGGACGGCAGGACGTATTTCGCCGCCGCCAAATCATGGGAATGGGTGATGAAAAACGGCAACATGGACTTTCCGCAAATGTATGTCTGTTTCCCGTTCTCCATCCTCTCGCTCGGCCGCAGCGACATGAGTCTGGCCGTGAACACCTGGGATCTCAGTCCGATCGAGCCCGCCGTCCAGCATCAGAACCAATGTTGGTATCAATCTGCTATCAATCTCGCGCGCATGGGACTCACGTCGAAAGCATCCACCCTCACGGTGGAGAAATTCAACCATCC
>DIZZ01000016.1:0-9717 GCA_002428045.1 Verrucomicrobia bacterium UBA6015 | reverse complement strand
GGCGGAAAGGTGCTGGTCGATGCGGTGAGTCCCGAGTCCCGGCGGGCGGATATTCAGATTTTCCCACTCGTCGGCGCCCCGGCCGCCGTCGGAGAAACCAATCCAGTCGCGCTGGTGTTGAGTTCGCCTCAAGATTACCAAGTGTTTCAGCGCGAGACCAAAGACGCTGGCATGGAGCTGTGAGCGGAGAAGGTCAGCGGGTGGTTGGATCGCGAGGGCTTAACGTGAGTCGCCTGTTTCTTGCCGCTTTACTTTTCGCACTTTTTGCGGCCATTGTACCCGTTCTTGCTGCAGAATCGACGAACCGACTGGTCAATGCACTTGCTGCATTAGAGTTGCTGGAGTCCCAGGCCCGTGGACAGGTTAAACCCACCAAGGAGGAGATGCTACAGGCCGTATCAAGCGTCACCTCGGCAGCCCACGCTATCACGCCGACCGACACGATTCTGCTTCCGCGTCTACAGAAACTCGCAACCGAATTCGGCGCACAGGCAATACCAACGCCCGAGAAGCCCTTGAACGTTGCCGACGGTCTTTCGCGTTTGCTCCTGACGCTGCAGATGGAAGACCTTACGAAACGCCCACCCGACCAGATCAAGGCGCATCCATCCGCCGCATTCTTCCCCGGCGCAATCCCTGACGGCGCTCCGCGTGTTACGAAGGAGTTGATGATCGACGGAGCAACGCCCGAATGGCACAGCACAGGCCTTTACGCCGCGCCGGGCGAGATCATCGAGATTTCGCTGAACCGAGCTAGTCTCATAAAGGGGGTTACCGTGCGGATCGGCGCGCACAAGGACGACATACGGGGCCACGATCAGTGGTCGCGCGTTCCCGAGATCACCCGCGAGTGGCCGATCAAGGACGCGCAAACGTTCATCGCGAGTCCCTTCGGTGGGCTGATCTATATCGTTGTCCCCAAAAACGGCAAGTTCGGCGAGTTCAAGGTCACGGTTCGCAATGCCGTCGAGGCGCCGCTCTTCGTCCTTGGCCAGACCGACACAAAGGACTGGTGCGAGCGCATTCGTGCGTTGCCCGGCCCGTGGGCTGAACTGGCGACCCGGAAGATCATCCTCACCGTGCCGTCGGGGCAGATCCGCAAACTGGAAGACCCCGTGACGCTGATGCAGTTCTGGGATCAGGTCCTGGATGCCGATGCCGAACTTGCAGGCCGATCGAAGGAGCGCGAACGCCCCGAGCGGATCGTCAGCGACGTCCAGATCAGCGTCGGCTACATGCACTCGGGGTACCCGATCATGACGCATCTCGACGCCGCCCCTCGCATGGTCGACCTTGCGGTCATGAAAAAAGGTGAATGGGGGCTTTTTCATGAATTGGGGCATAACCACCAGTCGGGCGACTGGACCTTCAACGGGACGGGCGAGGTCACGGTGAACCTGTTCACGCTCTTCGTCTTCGAGAAGGTTTGCGGCAAGAAGCCACGGGAAGCGAACAAATGTTTGGCTGTGCCACAACGCGATGAGTCGTTGAAAAATTATCTGGCCGTGTGCGATTTCAGCAAATGGCAACGCGATCCGGGGCTAGCTCTCCTAATGTACGTCCAGCTTCAGGAAAGCTTCGGCTGGGAAACATACATCAAACTGTTCGCCGAGTACCGCGCCCTGCCGGACAATGAACGCCCAAAAAACGACGACGAAAAACGGGACCAGTGGATGGTGCGTTTCTCAAAGGCCGTCGGCAAAAACCTCGGACCGTTCTTAGAGGCCTGGGGTGTACCCATAAGCGAGACGGCGTTCAGGGAAATATCCGGCCTGCCCACGTGGATGCCGTCGGATTGGCCAGCAGCGCAAGCGAATCTCGGTGATGCGCCATCTGGATAAACGAATGCGCCATTTTAGTGAGAGACGGAACAGGTTTTATGGTGTACTATAATTCGCGTAATAATTGAGTTGGCGCAGATTGTGTTGAATGCATTCAAACAAGAATGATCACGGAGGGACGATGAAAAAGTTATTTGTGATAACCATCGCGAGTCTGGCTGGAGCACTTGCCACGGCGTGGGCCGGGAATGACCTGGCCGGGATGGCCGACAGCAAGTTCTACAAGGTTCACCCCTTGTTTCATCCGTTCCCTGAGGAGACGAAACCCCTGCAGTCGGTTGACCGGTTTGGGCCGGTAGGCATCGGTATCGAGTTGCACCTTCCAGCCTTTGTGATGAAGGTCAAGAACGTTGAGAAGGATTCGCCAGCCGAGGCGACGGGCAAACTGAAGCCGGGGCAGATTATCGAGAGCATCAACGGGCAGGTACTAAAGGATATCGACCCGCGGATGCAGCTTGGCAGCATCATCACGCAGGCGGAGGCGACCGACGGCAAGGTCAAGCTGCTGATCAGGTCGACGCAGGGGGCGGAGCCCGAGCAAGTGGTCGTGACAATTCCGGTGCTGGGTGCCTACAGCAAGACGTGGCCGCTGAACTGCCCGAAGTCCGACAAGATTGTCCGTAACATGGCCGACTACCTGGCCAAGTCGGGCAATCATGCCGGGCCGGGCCTCGACATGGGGCTGTTGTTCATGCTTTCCACCGGCGAGGAGCAGGACCTTGAGGTGGCCCGCGGCTGGATCAAGGAGCTTGTCGCGAACTACAAGGGCGGGCACGCGTATCCCTGGCATATCGGCTACGGTGGCCCCGCGTTGTGCGAGTACTACCTGAGGACGGGGGACACGTCCATCCTGCCGGTGATCGAGAGCCTGGCCGAACAGGCAAAGAAGACCATGTACAACAGCGGATGGAACACGCATGGGAATCAACCAAATTACAAGTACTATTCCGGAGGCCACATGAATGCCGCCGGGGTGCACTGCGTCACCTTTCTTCTGCTGGCGAAGGAATGCGGCGTCAAGGTTGACGAGTACACGCTGCAGAGTTCGCTCAAGCAGTTCTACCGGTTCGCCGGTAAGGGTAATGTGGCGTACGGCGATCACCTGCCCGAATCCGGCATGGTAGACAACGGCAAGGTTGGCGGGCTGGCGTTTGCCATGGCGGCCGCTGCCTCCCTCACACCGGATGGCGAGCAGTCGGTGTACGCCAAGGCGCGGGACATCTGTGCGGCCAAGAGCTTCTATTCCACCTCCTGGATGCTGCACGGGCATACCGGCGGCGGCATCGGGGAGATCTGGCGCAGTGCCGCCATGGGACTGATGCACGAGAAGACGCCGCACCAGTACCGCGAGTTCATGGACAACCGGATGTGGCACTACGAGCTGTCTCGCCGGTTCGACGGCTCGTTCGGCATACTTGGCGGAGAGCGCTATGACATCAGTGGATACTGGGGGAATGCCTACCCCCTGGCCTATACGATCCCGCGTAAAACATTGCGGCTCACCGGCGCGGCGCCCTCCCCGTACGGAAAGACGTACAAGTTGCCTGACAGACCCTGGGGGACGGCGGCCGACGACTTGTTTTATTCGCTCACGCCAGCGCCGGACCGGAACGGGAAGGTGCAGGATGTGGACGCTGAGAATCTGGCGACCGATGCGTCGTGGCCGATATCGCGGCGATTGAGCGACGCCAGCATCGGCGATGACGTGCTGCTGATGTACTGCCGGCACCCCGAACAGGGCATCAGGGATAATGCCGCTGGTGTTATCTACAACACGAAACGTGATCCGCTCATTGTGGAGTTGCTCAAGGACAAGGATCCGCGGGCCCGGCATTCGGGTGCCACGGTGGCTTGCATGTTCGCGGCAGCCAAGAACCGGCCGGCCGAGCCGGGACGGCTGACCGACGAGATGGTGCAGTTGCTGCTTGGGATCATCAATGACCCTGCTGAATCCTGGTGGACGGTGCGCGCGGCGCTCATCGCCCTGGGCGAGGCCCGTCAGGAATTGCTGGCACCGCACATCGATCGACTCTGCTACTGGCTGCAACACGATGAGTGGTGGCTGCAAAATGCTGCCATTAGTGCCGTCGTCGGGCTTGCCGCGGATGCCAAGTACGCCAAGCAGGTGCTGCCGTTGATTGGCCGGATGATTGCGTCCAACCGGGTGATGACATTGGCTTCCCAATGGGGCGTAATGGGAACGCTGCGCACCCGGCTGCAGGCAGCCCCCCCGGAAGTGCAGGCACTAGCCGTGAACATTCTCGGCCAGGCGTATGTGGATACCCCCACCAAGCTTTCGGCGCCGGGCGGGCTGGACATGGTCGCCGCCCTCGAGGTCTTGATCCAGGAGCAAGCCGCTACCCTGGCGGGTGTGCCCGGCGGTTTGAACGAGCTGTACAAGCGAGGCACCGTGCGGTATCCGGACCGGGCGCTCCCGCACCAGGAGTTGTACCTGAATGCGGATCCAGCCGGGATCGGGCCGGAATTACAGGAACGTGTTGGCCAGATCGTGCGGGAACGCGTCATTCCCGAGTTTATCGGGGCGGGAAACCGTAAGCTGCTGATGGAAGAAGCCACCAGTGCCGTGCCGTTTATTCCGAATTACTACTATCGATGCCCGCGGATGGAGGAACTGGTTAACCTGTACAACAAGATCGGCGTCACCGATTATAACTGGCATGATTTCGGCCCGGACCTCAGCGAGATGAAATGGGACTACTTCACCTTCGATCCGCCCGAGACGCAACTGCCGGGGACGGGGATTCGGTACCGCAAGGTGACCTATCCCCTGGGTATGGAAAACTGGTTCGCGAAGGATTTCGATCCGAAGCAGTATAGCTGGAAGGCCGGTTTGCAACCCTTTGGACAAGAGAATGGCAAGTTGGTTACGGAGCGGGGCACTTGCAAAATGGACTTCTGCCGTTGCGCCGAGCCGATGCAGACGTTGTGGGATAAGGAGGTGTTGCTCATGCGAGGGACGTTCAAGTTCCCCAAATTCAAGGAAGGCTACCGCTACCGGTTGCTGGTGGGCGGCACATCGCATGTCAATGCCGGCGAAGGGTTCCGGGTTTATGTCAACGGCAAGCAGTTGATGGAGCGCACCCGCGGCGTGGACAAGCGGGAGGGCGCAAACCCGGCCGGTTACCATATCGAAAAGGCGTTGTGGCCGGACTTCGAGAGTGGCGAGACGACACTGGCGGCCATGAGCTTCCTGCGGATCGAGCCGACCACCACGCGCAACCGGATTCAGATCTGGATCCAGGAAATGAAGGCGGTGCCCATCGGCCAGAAGGAGATCCTCGAGTCCATCATGGCCGTACCGATGGTAAGCTCGGCGTGGCAGGCGCTCCAGGATCCCGACAACGCAGAGCTTGACCCCGAACAAGGCAAGATCCGCTGGGACGGCAAGTTCATCCCCAACGAGAAAGCGGTCGGCACCTGGACCCAGCTCGGTGAGGTGGCGACGATGGAGGCCTTCACTCCGTCAGCGAAGCTCAGCACTAACGCATTCCTGCCGACCAAACTAACGTTTGCCGGCAATGGGGGCACGGATGACCCCCTCCTGTATTACACGGATGACATCTTAATGCACCTAAACTCGAATCAGGCGCTCAAAATGTCGGTGAAGTCGATCGGCGACGTGGATTACTTGTTTGTCGAGGCCGGTGGGTTCAATACGAAGAATGGTCCACGCTGGAACCCCCCGCTGGTGGTGTTCAATCGAGTCCAGCTCTAAGGCATCGTATCTCGCTGGGCGTTGCGAATAGAGCTCGATGGAGAGTCGTATGAGATGGGTCAGCATCCTGTTCGCCTTCCTTGCGCTCGGAGCCGTATCCTCCGTGCAGGCCACGACCTACTACTGGGACGGCAATAACGCGACGACGGGGTTGGACAGGGCCTCCGGCACGTGGGATAACACCTCCACCTTGTGGCGGAAAGGCTTTTCCTCTGGAGCGCTTTCGCAGTGGCCGAATACAGATCCCAGCAACGCCGATACGGCCCAGCTAGTGGACACGGCCGGCACGCTCATGCTGAATTCCGATTCGGTCAACATCAACGTCAACACAATCACCTTTGGGACAACGGGCTACACGATTGCCGCGTCCACCAATGGCACGGCTGCCCTGAATCTGTCTGGCACCACGCCCACGATTGACGTCGGAACGGTGGATGCCACCATCAAAGCCAAAATCACCGGTATCGCGGGTTTCACCAAGACCGGCTCCGGCACGCTCACCCTCAGCGGTGCCAACACGTTTACTGGCGGCCTGACACTTAACGGCGGCAACGTGAACTGCGGAACAACCTCGGTTGATTCCTTGGGCGCGGTTAACAGTGTGGTCACAGTCAACTCGGCCAGCACCATTCACATTGCGGGTGGTGGTTTTGGCGCCACCACCCTGAATAAAAGTTTTGTTTTGAATGCCAGCCTTGCCTTCACTGGGGGCAATGGCGCGACGATTACGGGTCCTGTGAGTGGTACGGGTAGCATTAAGCCCAGCCAAACAGGGAATATCAATCAGCGGCCGCTGATCCTCGCGAGCACCAACAACACCTTCACTGGCGCAATTGGCGGAGATCAAACGTCCTTCATCACGGTGAATAGCCTCTCGGATGTTGTCGGCTCTGGAGACATCAATCTTGGCAGAGGCGCCAGTTATAGCAGATTTGACTGGGGGAGTGGCGCCGCTTCAGCATTAACCCTCAATAACCGCCAAATCGTCCTGTCCGGCGAAGGGGTCATCAATAACGCAAATACCAACACGGCCAACATCGTCACCATCAACTCAAATCTTAAAGTCAGCGGTGGCGGCGCTAAGACTCTTACGCTTGGCGGCGCGAACACCGGAATGAACCGTTTCAACGGAATCATCGCAGATGGCGTTTTGCCCCGCGCGGTGATCAGTGTCACCAAGGCAGATGCCGGCCAGTGGATTCTCTCCGGCGCGAACACGTATAGCGGTAACACCACCCTCAACGCCGGCACGCTCTGTCTTGGCGGTCCCAATCCTAACAACGATTCATCCGTGGTCACGATTGCGACTGCTGCCACACTCAATCTGAATTTCTCCGGAACCGAATCCGTGCGCAAGCTCTTCATCGGCACCACCCCGATGGCGGCTGGGATTTACAAGGCCGTCGGCAGCTCCGCCACTGGCACTCCGATTCCCCAGATTACCGGCACGGGCACCCTCACGGTCATTGGCGTCACCCTCGGACTCGGCGATAGCATGGGCGGACGACCGCAGGTTGCCGTCAACGCCACCGTGACCTACACGCTGACCTTCAGCGAAGACATGGATGCCCGCACGGTATCCGCCTCTGCCTTCGGCAACGCAGGCACTGCGACGATCAAAATCGGAGCGATCACCCAGCTTTCGCCTAGGGTTTTCACCCTGCTGATCACGCCGACCAGCCTCGGCACCCTCCGCCTACAGGTCCGTGCCGGAGCCGTCCTCAAGGATACTGCGAACAACGCCCTGCGCACCACAGCGGCCATTCCCGATGACACGACGATCACGGTTTACCAGCCCCAGCTCGACGCGGGTTCGCCGACCTTGCTCACGGCGCTCGCGGAACTCAGGAGCCATATCCAAGGCACGAGCACCTTGACCCCGGCCCAAATCAATGCCCACAAGCTCACGATTGATGCGCAGAAGCCTCTCTTCGGTAGCAGTGCCTCGACCATCGTGGCCGCACTCGACCTGGTGGGCACATACGACAGCGTGGTCGGTCCGCTTTGGGTCGCGCAACCTGGATTCACCCGCGCCACGGTCACCAACGACATGCGCTGGACGATTTGCACCGTCATGCAGGACATCATGGATCTGACGTACACGGTCACTAACCTCGTGAACCACGCCGACCTGCTGGACGGCTTCACGTTTGGCAGCGCTGCCTATTTTCCTGGCGCCTGCCCCCCGCCGTCCGATCCGAACGTAACACACTCCGTACTCATCAATGCTAACTTCCTTAACACGTTTGGATGGCACACGTGGGATGAACTTGGTCCCGCGATGAAACCCACCGGCAACTACCTGGCTCCCGGTTCGATTGCCACGGTCACGGTGCCCCCCTCGCTGGTGGGCCGTGGTTACAATATCCGCGTCGGCTGCCACAAGTGGGATATGTCCAACAGGCCTACGCTCAAGAGACTTGACCGCGTGACAGTGTTCTACCCCATCAACAGCACAGAGACCCGCGTGGCCAATCCCTTCGGCGGCGGAATCTACATCGAGGTGCCCTCCTACGTCACGAATGTCGGAATCGTGAGCATCCAAGTCAGGAACGCTGTGCGCTCACCGTATTTTTCGGCCAAACCTTTTCACACGACCACCCCGGCCCAATGGTTGGTAGAACGGGCGAGTCCGGCACCCTGGGCGGATTTCCAGTCTGATAAATTCATGATGCAAGTGCCGACCAGTTGGATCAGCAAGATGCCTGACCCCACCCAGTTGATGAAGGACTGGGACGCGGCTGCGGACACCTGCAATGACCTGATGGGCTTCCCCCGCGACCGGGGCAAGGAAACCATGTATGACCAGATCGATGTCAATTTGCACAAGACTGGGGGTTACCCGGGTTATCCCACCAGCAACTACACGGGCGATGCAGGGCCCGGCAATGGTAACGGTTATTCGGGTTATTTTCTTGTTAGAGGACCGCAGTATGCGGACAATGTTCATTTTCACGAACATGGGCACGGGTATTATATCGGCTGCAATCGCCCTCAGCTTCCCGGTGAAATTGAATCGGTGATCAATCTGCTCCACGTCGCCGTCTGGAATCAGCGTTTCGGCTACAGCCTGGATGACGCGTTCCGCGCCTCTCTATATGGGCAACGCGCATACGCCACGCTGGACACCACCGCGATGGCCTGGATGACGTGCTCCAACTTCGTCAATGGCGTCCCGATGTCACAACAAGAAAAAGCGTATCAACTCCAAGGGCATGCGAAATTTGTGGATGTCGCGAGAATGTTCGGTTGGGAGAAGTTGAATCAGTATATGTATTCGTTCACCAGCGAATACGAAAGCACTGGCACCGTTACCTCCGATACTGACAGCCATCTTCTGCGCCTCTCCAAGGCTGTCGGGGTTGATATGCGTCCCCTCTTCCATTTCTGGGGTGTCCCTCCTGCGAATACCCATGCACTGGCAGCCGCCATCTCCGCGAATAAACTGCCCTCCTCGCTGGCGATCTACAACACGCTGGTTCACTACCAATCCTTGGTGCCGGCAAACAACGCCGCCTTCCGGACCTTCGCCTCCAACTGGCATGGTCGTCAGCCCACTATAGCGGAACAGAATGCTGTGCCGCAAAGCGATTATTTTATTCAGTGGACCAACTATAACGAGTCCTCCTGCGCTGCAGTCAAAGCGCGCGCACAGCAGATTATCGATCTTTACTTCCCGAATGTTTCCACGAACACCTCGCCGACGCTGCTTGTCATTCTGCAGGAGAAAGTGAATCCATGAAAAGACACACATGTCATTGTGCTCAAATCTGCATCGTCGCCATGACGTTGCTCTTGCCGACAGTCCCCTCGGCACAGGCTGGAACGTGCTATTGGGACGGCGGGACGGCGGATATCGCTGGCAACGGCGATGGTGCCAGCGCTGGTGGCAGCGGCATCTGGAGCACCACGATCCAGAACTGGGATGCAGGAGCCATTTCCCACACGAACTGGGTCAATGCCAACAACGACACGGCCGTCTTTGGCGGTACGGCAGGCACCGTTACGAATCAGGGGGTGACGGTTGGCGGACTGACGTTCACGACCGCGAACTACGTCCTGACGAACAGCACGGTGACCTTTGGCGTTGCGGGAGTCATCTCGAATGCGGTGGACTCCACCATCGCCTCTGCGCTCGCG
>DIZZ01000091.1 GCA_002428045.1 Verrucomicrobia bacterium UBA6015 | reverse complement strand
TGCAATCGCTGGTTCCCTTCACCGCGCTGACGCTGACCGGCCTGACGCTAGCCACTGGGGGTGCTGTCTTTTGCTGGTGGCTGCGGAACCGCCTGAGCCATCGGCGCATCGCGTTGGCGAGTACCTGGTCTTGCGGTTATGCCCGCCCAACAGTTCGGATGCAATACACCGCATCCTCCTTTGCGCAGATGCTGACTCACTTGTGCCGCTCCGTGCTGGGCTTCCATGTTCATAAACCCGGCATCGAGGCCATTTTTGCCGATCCAGCGCGTTTTGAATGGCAGCAGGACGATCCTGTGCTGGACCGTACGCTGCTCCCCANNGTTTCATCCAGTCGCTTTGCCGTCTGGCCCGTCCGATTCAACGCGGGCTGACCCATCTGTATCTCATCTATGTGGCGCTTGCGGTGCTGGGGTTGCTGATATGGACAATGCCGATTCGTTCCATGTTGGAGCGGCTGCTGGCGTATTGACATATCTGTGGATTGAACAAACCAATTGACAAATATGGACACTCATGAAAATATGTCCACGAATGTCAATTCAAGGAGTTGGGGATGCAATTATCCGTAAAAGAGATTTCAGGGCTTCTTAATGTTGCCGAGAAGACGATTTACCGATGGATCAAGCAGGGTAGTATTCCCGTTTACCGTATCAATGGTCAGAACCGTTTTAACCGTGCTGAAATTCTGGAATGGGCCACATCCAAACGTATTCCGGTCTCGCCGCAATTTATGGTTGAGGATGTTTCCGGTTGTGCCGTGATGCCGACGCTGGTGGAAACGCTGCGGGAGACCGGCATTCACTACCATGTGGCCGGTCATGTAAAATCCCAGGTTCTGAGGACGGTGGTTGATTTAATGCAGTTGCCAGACGAGGTTGATCGTGATTTCCTGTACAAGGTATTGCTGGCCCGCGAGACACTGGGCTCCACGGGGGTAGGCGACGGCGTGGCCATTCCGCATGTGCGCAATCCGATCGTGCTGCATATTACCCAGCCTGTGTTGACTCTCTGTTTTCTTGAACAGCCGGTCCCGTTTGGTTCAATTGATGGCGAACCGGTGAATATCCTGTTCACACTGATCAGTACGACGGTGCGTGCACATCTACATCTGCTGTCGCGTCTGAGTTATGTACTGCTTAACCCCGAGTTCAAGAATGCGCTAAAGAAACAGGAGCTTCGGGATCCGTTGCTGCAGGCACTACGCAACGCTGAAGGTATTTTGCCCGCTGCCCGTTCCGAGGGAATCGGTGATTCTAGTCCGGGGCATTGATGTTTGCCGATTCCGCATGTTGCCGGTATTAAGACAAGGTAACCCTTTATTGTGAAAATATTGATGCATTTCCCGTTGTCTATTACGTTGCTTCTGGTTGCCGCTGCGCTGCATGCGCTGAGCGGGGTGCCGGGATTGCTACTGTCGCGGTGTACGGCGGCCGGTCAGCGGATCGCGCTGGCACTGACCTGCGTCGCCTCTTTCCTTGGTCTGGTAGGTGTCGCCCTGGTCTTTATGCAGGGAACCGCGTCCGCGACGCTGCCTTGGTACCTGATCGGATCGGAACCGATGCTGCTCACTGCCGATGGTCTGAACGCGTTTTTCCTGGTTCCGGTCCTGATCGTGGGGGCGCTTGGGGCTGTCTATGGGCTGGGATACTGGCCGCAGGGCGCACATCCTGGGAACGGGCGGGGGTTGCGCTTGTTCTGGGGGCTGGTGCTGGCCGGTATCATCATTCTGCTGCTGGCTCGTCACAGTGTATTGTTCCTGATGGGCTGGGAGCTCATGGCGCTGTCGGCCTTTTTCCTGGTCTGCACGGAACATCATCTGCCCGAGGTGCGCCGAGCGGGTTGGGTTTACCTGGTCGCTACGCATACCGGTACGCTGGCTCTGTTCGCCCTGCTGGCCCTGCTTTACTGGGTGACTGGGTCCTTTGTGTTGCGGCCGCTGGCAGTGGATGAAGCCGGACTCGGAACGCTCTTCCTGCTTTTTGTGCTGGCCCTCCTTGGGTTCGGCATGAAAGCGGGCATGATGCCTCTGCATTTCTGGCTGCCGGCGGCGCACGCTAATGCACCGAGCCATGTTTCCGCGCTGCTTTCGGGCGTGATGCTGAAAGTCGGGCTCTATGGGCTGATCCGGTTTATCGGATTCCTGCCAGAACCGCCCGTCAGTTGGGGTATCGTGATTCTTGTGGCGGGCTGCATCGGGGGTGTGCTCGGTATCGTTTTTGCGATTGGTCAGCAGGATTTGAAACGGCTGCTGGCTTATTCCAGCGTAGAGAATATCGGCATTATGCTGATCGGGTTCGGGCTGGCGATGATCGGACGATCACAGGACCGACCGGTCTGGATTATCCTCGGCCTGGCAGGCTGTCTGCTGCATATCTGGAATCATGCCCTGTTCAAGCCATTGCTTTTTTTCTGTGCAGGATCGGTTATTCATGCGACCGGCACGCGCCAGTTGGATTCCATGGGGGGGGTGGCTGCCCGCCTGCCCCGGACGGCCATCTTTTTCATGATCGGCGCGGTGGCCATTTGCGGACTGCCCCCGTTGAATGGATTTGTCAGCGAACTTATTATCTACTTGGGGCTATTTCACGGGGTGGCGGACGCAAAGGCATCGGCTTGGACGGTGGCTGCTCTCGCCGCGCCTGTGTTGGCAGTGATCGGGACGCTGGCGTTGGCGTGTTTTGTGAATGCCTATGCAACCGTGTTCCTCGGGCAGCCCCGGCAGCCGCAGGCGTCGGCCGGTCATGAGGCGGCACCGTCGATGCTGTTGGCGATGAGCACGCTGGCGGGAGGCTGCGTATTGATCGGGGTGCTTCCGTGGCTGGCAATGCCCATGATAAACCAAGCGGTACAGGCGTGGGATACCGCAGTTCAACTGCGCCCGCCGGTGGCGGTAGGGACGCTGTTGCCGCTGCCCGCGTTTATGGGGATGGGGCTTCTGCTGGCGGTGGCCAGCCTGCTGATGGTGTCGTGGTTATCGCGTAGAATCAAGGGGGGGAACGCTTCGCACCGTATCACCTGGTCATGCGGTTTTTCTCTTCCAACCGTACGTATGCAGTATACCGCGACGTCCTTTGTACAGATGCTGAACGGCCTTTCCCAGGGGGTGCTGCGCACCCGTATGCACCGTCCGCGGATTTCCGGCCTGTTCGCGGAGCCCTCCCGCTTTAAGACTCGCCAGGATGAGCCGGTCCTGGATCGCTATATCCTGCCAGCGTTTCTTTCAATCTGCGCGTTCTTCGGACGGATCCGCTTCCTGCAGCGTGGATTGACGCACCAGTATTTGCTTTATGTGGGCGTTACCGTGATCCTACTATTGGGGTGGACACTGCCCGTGGAAACCATTTTTAAACGACTTTTTGCAAGATAGCAGAATGGAAGGGAACGGGAGCATGACCATGATCAATAGTTTCATCCATATCATCTTGCTGCTGCTGCTTCCGCCGTTGCTGCTGGGGGTCATCAATAAGACCAAGGCATTGTTTGCGGGTCGGCGCGGACCGCCGCTGCTGCAGTTGTATTATGACCTGTTCAAGCTAGCGCGTAAGGATGTGGTGATCAGCCAGGTCACCACTTGGATTTTTTCCGCGGCACCGGCGATCACGCTGGTGGCTATTATCCTAGCGGGACTACTGGTGCCGATGGGTCCATTTCAAGCCCCTGTCGTCTTTGCCGGGGATATGATCCTGTTCGCCTATCTGCTAGGCGTCGGGCGGTTCTTCACGACGGCGGCGGCACTGGATACTGGATCCGCCTTCGAGGGCATGGGCGCCTCACGTGAAGTGACGTTTGCGTGCCTTTCTGAACCCGCGCTGTTCTTTGCCTTGCTGGTGCTGGCCCGGATATCCGGCTCGCTCGAGTTGACCGCGATGCTGCATGCGCCCATGACGATCGGAAGCCAGGCACCGGTGGCCTCGCTTGTGCTGGTCGCCGTGGGGGTCTTTATTCTCATGCTGACGGAAAGCTGCAGGGTTCCGGTCGACGACCCCAATACCCATCTGGAATTGACGATGATCCATGAGGTGATGGTGCTGGATCATAGTGGCCCGTTGCTAGGTCTGATCCTCTACGGAGCATCCCTCAAACTCTTTGTGCTGTGCGCGCTGCTGCTGCATATCGTTTTCCCGTTCAGCGTCGGCTCGGCATTGCCGGACTGGCTGTTGTTTGTGGCGGAGATGCTGTTCATGGCCTCCGTGATCGGTGTGATTGAATCGGTCATGGCTCGTCTTCAGATGCGCCATGTTCCGCATCTTCTGATTGCCGCTACCCTGTTCTGCGGGTTCGGTTTTGTACTACTGATGAGGTCATGATGAATACATGGTTTAATACGTTACTGGTGTTGGTGCTGGCTCTGAACTTGTTCGCGCTGGGCACGAGCCGGTTGGTGACGATGATAAAGATCGTCTCGCTACAGGGACTCCTGCTCGGCCTCATGCCGCTGCTGATCGAAGACCATCTTGCCGTGACGTCGGCATTGGCCTCCATTCTCGCTATTTTTCTGAAAGGCATGATTATCCCATCGATGCTGTTACGCGCCATCCGGGATGTGCATATCAAGCGGGAAATTGAGCCGTTGATCGGTCTCCTTCCATCCATGCTGCTGGGTGCCTTGGTGACCGGGTTCGCGCTGCTGTTTGCCTCTTCCTTGCCGTTGGCCGAGGGGGATACACCGCCGCTGCTAGTGCCCGCTTCGCTGGCCACCATCTTCTGCGGCTTCATCCTGCTGACGATGCGTCTCAAGGCGATCACCCAGGTCATGGGGTATCTGGTCCTTGAAAACGGGATTTATATCTTCGGATTGCTGTTGGTGGAGGCCATGCCGTTGGTCGTGGAACTTGGCGTGCTGCTGGATTTGTTTGTGGCTATCTTCGTGGTCTGCATTATGGTCAACCATATCAACAAGACGTTTTCATCGCTGGATACCCGTCTGCTGACATCGTTAAAGGAATAGATTATGACGTTGGCACTGTTAGCCGTTCCCCTCGTTGCCGCGCTCCTGGCGTTGGCCATACCGTCCAACCGCTGGCGGCCCTGGCTCATCCCGGTTGCTGCCGGGCTGCATTTCGGGATGACGTTGATTACGGTTTTTGCCGGGCAGCCCAAGTTTCCCACGGCGTGGATCAGTCTTGATCCGGCGGGACAGCTCGTACTGCTGTTGATCAGTACGTTGTATCTGGTCACCTCGTTTTACATGACGGGATACCTGCGCTACCACGCGCAGCGGCAGAACCGGGTCTTCGTGAGCTGCCTGCTCTGCTTGCTGGGCACCATGACGCTGATCACCTGGGCCCGTCATCTGGGTATCATGTGGGTTGCCATCGAGACGACCGCACTCTGCACCGGCCCGTTGATTTTTTTTAACAAGACGCCGCAGTCGATTGAGGCCACCTGGAAGTATCTGCTGATTGGATTCGTCGGGATTGCCCTTGCGCTGCTGGGAACGCTGTTCCTGGCCTATTCGTCGCTTCATGCGGGATTGGAACCTACGCTGGCCCTGGACGAACTGTTGCTCCATGCTCCGCAGCTTTCCAAGCCGTGGCTGCATTCTGCGTTTGTTCTGATGCTGGTCGGCTACGGCACCAAGATGGGCCTTGCGCCGATGCATACCTGGAAGCCGGATGCCTACGGTGCCGCGCCCGGTGCTGTCGGTACCCTGCTGGCCGGTGGGGTGACCAGTTGTGCGTTTCTTTGCATCCTGAGGATCTATCAGATCTGCTGCGCATCGGGGGATTTCGCCTTTATCTCTCCGATGTTGATTTTCATGGGCCTGCTGTCCATGGCGGTGGCTGGCGTGTTCATGGTCGGCCAGCAGGATTATAAGCGCATGCTTGCCTATTCCAGTGTCGAACATATGGGGATTCTCATCCTCGGACTCGGGCTCGGAGCACCGGCACTCTTTGCTACGCTTTTGCATTTGATAAACAATGGGCTCACGAAGGGGGTTCTGTTCCTGTCAGCCGGTAACATCCACCGTTCCTTCGGCAGCACGAGGTCCACCGTGGTTCGCGGTGCGCTGCACCGGCTGCCGGTTTCGGCGGGCCTGTTCCTGGCCGGGTTCCTGGCCATCACCGGATCGCCTCCGTTCGGTCCGTTTATCAGCGAGTTCTCGATTCTGAAAGCAGGTTTCGAATCCGGGCATTTTGTGGCCAGCGGACTGTTCCTTCTCTTCCTGCTGGTCATCTTTATTGGCATGGGGGCAACCGTGCTACAGGTGGTACAGGGACAGGAGCCTGAGGATGCTCCCCGAACCGCGTATCGGGAGGGGGTGTTGACCATTGCCCCGCCATTGCTGTTGTTGGGACTGGTGCTTGTGATGGGTGTCTATATTCCAGAGCCGGTTAAAGTTCTGTTACAGAACGCGGCGGTTTTTCTGGAGGTCCGGCCATGAATAATAAAATGCGGGTGACCAGCAATCTGTCTGCCGTGGAGCGTCGGCAGATTCCTCGGCATGATATGGAAACCTTTCGGAGGATTGTTGCGGAGGCGTTGTCCGCCGGGCAACGCGTCGTTTCCTTTTTTGGATGCAAGACCGGCGATGCAGGCACGACGGAACTGCTCATGGTGCTGGCCGATGATGCTAACAGTACCGTTGGTCTGTTGTCCACGGTGGTGAATGGATCACGCTTTGAATCGATGACCCCGGCGTGTCCGCAACTGCATCTGTTTGAGCGAGAGATTTTTGAGCAGTTCTCGCTCCGTCCGGAGGGGCATCCGTGGCTCAAGCCGGTACGCTATCCTCACGGGGATATGCCTGCCGGTACCGGTGACTTTTATCGCGTCGAGGGGGAGGCTGTTCATGAGGTGGCGGTGGGGCCGGTCCATGCTGGAATCATCGAGCCGGGGCATTTCCGTTTCCAGTGTCACGGCGAGGAGGTCTTTCATCTGGAAATCGCCTTAGGTTACCAGTATCGCGGTATTGAGGAAGCGCTGGGAAACGGTGCCAATCCACGGGGCGTACACTTGGCTGAGACGATTGCCGGGGATACTTCCATTGGGCACTCGATGGCCTATTGCCAGACGTTGGAGGCGCTGGCCGGGCGTGAGGCTCCCGTCAAGGCGCAGGTGATCCGGGCCATCCTGCTGGAGCTGGAACGGCTGGCCAACCATACCGGGGATCTCGGGGCGTTGTCCGGGGATATCGCGTTCCTGCCGACGGCGTCCTTCAACGGACGTATACGTGGTGATTTCCTGAACATGACGGCGCTGCTCTGCGGGAATCGCTTCGGACGGGGCGCGGTCCGTCCCGGTGGGGTAGGCTGCGATCTCGAATATGCACGGGCCAAGTCGCTACAGAAGGCGCTGGCGCAGGGCATGGCCGATGTGCGTAATGCCGTTGAACTGCTTTTCGACACCCCCTCGGTGCTGGCCCGCTTCGAGCATACCGGTACGGTTCCAGCCTCGGTTGCGTCCGCGTTTGGTGCCGTAGGCCCTGCCGCCAGGGCGTCGGGGGTGGCGCAGGATATTCGTACGGATCATCCGTCCGGATTCTTCCGTTTTGCGCAGATCCCGATGATGACCTGTGACACGGGGGATGTGTATGCTCGGGCCTATGTCCGCTGGCTGGAGATCCAGCAGTCGGTGCGGTTTATCGAGGAGGTGGCATGCGACCTGCCGGACGGAATCTTGCGGACGGAGCTCGGCCCCTTGCGTCCCGATCATGTGGCGGTGTCCATGGTGGAAGGGTGGCGGGGGCAGCTTACGCATGTGGCCATCACCGACGCAGAGGGCCGGATTTGTCGTCGAAAGGTGACCGATCCGTCGTTTCATAACTGGAGTCTGCTGGCCTATGCGCTGCGCAATCAACAGATTTCCGATTTTCCGCTCTGTAACAAGAGCTTTAATCTTTCGTATTGCGGGCACGACCTGTAGCCGGAAAGGATGATTCCATGATCGATGTGATAAAAGCCAGATGGTTTCAGAAATATCGGACCATCAAGTATCCCATGGCACCGCCGCCGCCTTTGCCGGAACGCTTCCGGGGTGTTCCCGTGGTGCAGACGCAGCGCTGCCAGAAGGAATGCGATGCCTGCATCCAGGCGTGTCCTGTGCAGGCGCTGGAGCGGATGCCGGGCCGTTCTTGTATCGTGACGGATCTTGGCCGATGTATTTTTTGTGGTGCCTGTCAGGATGCGTGCCCGAGCCAGGCGATATTCTTTGATCGCGACCACCGGATGTCAACCGACAAACGCGGGGATCTGCTGGTCAGCCAGGAGCGCCAACTGCCGTTGGCGCGAGGGATGAGCGATGCCATCCACCGGGTGCTGGGACGGTCGCTGAAGCTGCGCCAGGTCAGTGCGGGGGGCTGCAATGCCTGCGAGGCGGATGTCAACGTGCTGAATACGTTAGCTTGGGATCTGGGTCGCTTCGGCATCCAGTTTGTCGCCTCCCCCCGCCATGCGGATGGGATGTTGATCACGGGGCCGGTTACACGCAATATGGCATCCGCCCTGCAGGCGACCTACGATGCTATTCCCACGCCGAAGATTGTCATCGCTACCGGTGCCTGCGCCATTTCCGGTGGGCTTTTCCGAGGGCATGATGCTTGCCTTGACGGCGTCCATGGGATTCCGGTAGACCTGTTTATTCCTGGGTGCCCGCCGCATCCGTTGACGATCCTGGATGGTTTGCTGCGGCTGATCCATCGGCTTCCCGCCGACGAGCCCGCTGATCGCGATCCGCAGGGAGGGTTCTGATGGAACCGGGTTGCGGACCGGTGGTGATGTGTCAGCACATGGCTGGTTTTGATGCCGAGTCGTGGACCGATATACAGCGGACATTCGGCACTGCCGAGCCGGTTTCCCTGCATCAGGGCTGGCTTGCTGCAGAGGATCCCGCCTTTCGCCCTGCCGTGGTCCGCTGCGGATGGAACGAAGGTCATGTGTTTGTTTATGCAGCGCTTGAGGATGTGGATATCTTCAACCCCATCACGGAGTTCAATGAGCCGTCGTTCCTGCACGGGGATGTATTCGAGATCTTCCTGCGGCCGTCGGGACAGGATGCCTATTACGAATTCCATGTGACGCCTCGAAACCAGCGTTACCAGTTGCGCGTGCCGTCCACGACCGCCTTCCATGCGTCGGCCGGCAATAAAGCGGTCCGCGATGAATGGCGGGTGCATGACTGGCAGATCGAGAGTCGCGTGCGCGTGGATGTGCTGGCTCAGCACTGGCTTGTGTTTGCCTCCATTCCGCTGGCCCAGATTGTCGAGCACGGCAGGGTGGAGGTCGAGCTGGCCTTCTCCTTCAGTCGCTACGATTGTACACGGGGCGCAAACAGCCCGGTCTTATCCTCGACATCCCCCCACAAGACCGCTCATTTTCATCGGCAGCAGGAATGGGGACGGTTGATACTATGCGAAAGGATATCGAATGAGAATTGTTGTTGATCGCAATATGCCACTGGCGGCCGAGGCGTTTGGAACTTTGGGCGAAACCCTTGTCCGCGACGGACGGTCCCTGACGAATGCCGACGTGCGCGATGCCGACGTGCTGGCGATCCGTTCGACAACGCGGGTGAATGCCGAGTTGCTCGAAGGCAGCCGCGTCCGGTTTGTCGGCACGGCCACAATCGGTATAGACCACATGGATATAGCGTACCTGGAGTCCAAAGGGATTGCCTGGTGTTTCTCGCCGGGGTGCAATGCCAACAGCGTTTCGGAGTACGTCACGGCGGCGTTGCTGCATCTGGCGACAAAGCATGGCTTCTCGCTGGAGGGGAAAACCATGGGGGTTATTGGCGTCGGGAATGTCGGCAGCAAGGTCGTTCAGAAGGCCCGTGCGCTAGGGATGAAGGTGCTGATGAACGATCCGCCACGCCAGAGGCAGGCGCAGGACGATGGGATTGTCTCTGATTTTGTCAATATTGATGACTTACTGGCCGGTTCGGATATTGTCACGCTGCATGTGCCAATGGAAAAGGGAGGCATGGATCCCACGTTTCATCTGGCCGATGCCGCCTTCTTTGACAAACTGCGGAAAGGGAGCATTTTCATCAACGCGGCCCGTGGCGCGGTCGTCGCGACCGATGCCCTGCTGGCGTCCATACGCAGCGGTACGCTTGCGCACACGGTGTTGGATACATGGGAAGGCGAACCCGGTGGGTATCGTGATGACGTGCTGGGCTTGGTTGATCTGGCGACGCCCCATATTGCGGGCCATTCCTTCGAGGGCAAGGTTGCCGGAACGGAAATGGTCTATCGCGCGGCGTGCAAGGCTCTGGCATTGCCTGCGACATGGACCTCGGACGGTCTGCTGCCGCCCCCCCTGGTGCCCGAGGTGCAGTGCAGGGTTGGCGGACGCCCGTGTGATGTCGTCTTGCATGAGGTCGTTCGCCAGGTCTATGATATCATTGCGGATGATGCCCGGATGCGAGCCCGGCCGGCAGGCAAGGATAAAGCAGCCCACTTTGACGGTCTTCGCAAGAACTACCCCATGCGGCGCGAGTTCCGCTTCACCCGCGTTCAATGCCCAGACGCCGCCAATGTTCTGCGTAATTCACTGCACGACATCGGATTTTATTTTTGTAACCGTTCATGAGGTTCCGTCTGGTTTATGTTTTGTATCCGATCATGGGCGTGCTGAGCGGTTCTGTATCTGCTAATGGCTACCCAGCAGAGGTGACTTGTGCCCAGGCCTTGCGGCATGCTTGTGCGATCAAACTCACGCGATCGCCTGTGGATTCAAGGCTGTGCAGCTTCTCAAGAAAACTCTGCAGGGGTGATGCTGACCGGTTCTCATGCGAGGAAAAGTTCGGCAATGTACGTTGACACAATCCCACCAGCGGCTTGTCCTGTGCGATCAGCGCGGCGATGGTGGACGGCAGCGCGACGTTCAGGAGATCGCGGGCCAATGCCAGGCCCCAGAGCAAAGGGCGCAGCTTTCGCGATGCACGGGCAGTCGCGAGAATATAATCCCAGTCCCATGCGATGCCGTTCATTCGCATGATGCAGGCCACGTTCAGGACATGATTGAGGCGATCCCACCGGTGCCCGAACCCGTGCAGGCCGTAATGCATCAGGGTGTCTTCCGGCGACAACACGGGATATGAGCGCTGCTCGATAGCAAACGACGTTTTGTGGCGAAACGCCTGTTCTGTTGGAACAATCCGGTAGCGCTCATCCGCTAGGCTTACATGCAGTTCGATCATGGTGCCGGACTCGGCACAATAATACTTGTGCTCATGGGTCGTCAGGCCGAAAGGTCGCTTTTTCAGGGAAAAAGCCTTGCCGTTCGGGCAGATATTGATTTCTCGCAAAAGCCGATCAGCCTTGTGCGCATCCTCGGGACGCACCAGCACATCCAGGTCGAAACTGGTTCGGCGGGCCAGATCGCCGAAACAGCGCGCGGTGAACACCGGCCCCTTGATGGCGATCCACTCTAGGCCGGCCTGGTCGAACGCCTTCTGAATCCGGTCCAGCAGGGTCAATAGCTTCATATTCCTGGACAATGCAACATAACGGATGGCCCGGGCGGTATGCAACAGGGGCGGGCTCCACGCGTTGCTGGCATGTTCCCGGACATACCATGCCACAAAAGGCGAGACCCTTTGCACTTCGGCCTGCCGCCACAGCCAAGCAGGCTCCACACCATGCAGATCCGGATTCTGTAGACCGAGAATGCCGAGCAGGATACCGTCTTCCCTTGAAAATGGTGGAGCTGATTTATTCATGGCTGTATCCTGTTGCCTGGCGGTAAAACATCTCGGCATATCGCCCATCCAGGCGCAGCAGATCGTCGTGGCTGCCTTGCTCGGCGATCCGGCCCTGATCCATCACGTAAATATAATCGGCATGGCGCACGGTGGAAAAGCGGTGACTGACGAAAATCATGGTCCGATCCTTGGTCAGCGCCTTCAAATTCTCGAACACCCTCGCCTCGGCGTTCGGGTCGAGGAAGCTGCCGGGTTCATCCAGCACAAGCAACGGCGCATCGCTCAGGAAGGTGCGGGATAGGGCGATTTTCTGCCATTCCCCATAACTCAGGTCCAACCCCTTCCTGAACCGTCGGCCGAGCTGAGTTTCATAGCCTTCCGGAAGACGGCAAATCATATCGTACGCATCCGCCTGCCGGGCTGCCTGTTCCAACCGTGCATCCCGGGGATCCAGCGCCACATTGCCAAGCCAGATGTTTTCGCGCGCGGACATGCAGTAGTGATTGAAGTTCTGGAACATGATGCTGATCAGCTTGCGATAGGCGACCGGATCAAACTGGCGGATATCAATGCCGCCGCATTCCAGCACCCCTTCGGTGGGGTCGTAAAACCGGCACAGCAACTTGATCAGCGTACTCTTTCCGGAGCCGTTCTGGCCGACCAGGGCGACATGGCGGCCGGGCTTAAGCTCCATCGACACATCCCGCAACACCCATTTGTCCGTATCGGGATACTGGAATGAAACATGCTTCAATGCAAATCCTGACGTCCCGTTGATGGGTAGATTGGTGGGGTTTTCAGGTGCTCGAATGGTCGGCTCCAACTCCATGAATTCGCGGATATGGCCGAGGAACAAAGAGTCCTCGTAGAGATGGGCAAACGATAACAGTCCCTCCCGGATAAACCCTTCGGCGCGGCGCAACGCCTGCGCGAACATCACCAGGCTGCCGACGGTCATGCCGCCTGTTTTCGTCTGGAGTATCAGATACCCAAGCCCTCCGAAAAACACCAGTATGCTGACGCTTTGCGCCAGGAATTCCCCCCCCACCTGACGTTTCAAGAGCTGTAGTCGCTCGCTGCGGATATTTAGCCGCAAGGCCTTGAAGCGTGCGATCAGCACCTTGGCAAATCCGTACGCCTTACATTCCATGGCGTTTTCCACACTGGTCAGGATCGAATGCAGATATAGCGCCTTCCGCTCCTTCTCCGTGGTGGCTTTGCGCCATTCGAACAGTTGGCGCGATACGCGCAGTGCATACCAGATATCCGGCACCATGCAGATAAGCAGAATCAAGCCAAACAGCCAGTGAAACGCCATCAGCACCACCCCCACGCCGCCCAGCGACAAGAGGTTGACCGACAATTTCGAAATCTCATTCACAATCCGGAGCGGGCGATAACGTGCCTCCACCTGGGCACGGTGCAGCGTATCCTGATGCGATGGGGTCTCATAGAACGCCAGATCCATGGCTGCTGATTTCGCCTGGATCCG
>DIZZ01000073.1 GCA_002428045.1 Verrucomicrobia bacterium UBA6015 | reverse complement strand
GTCGATCTTCCCTTAGTCCCCTCCCCGACAACCGCATTTTTCCTAGGAAAACGTTGATCTTATCGGCAAGCCGACCACCCGGGGGGCCGGGCGAAAATGAATTGGTAACTTTTGGGGAGCAGATTAAGCTGAAGTTACCGATAAAATGACTCTACTCGCGCCCCCCCTGTAGTCGTCGGACGAAGGCCGACGTTCAGAGCATCAGCAAGCTTGACGGGGGCCAGCAATCCCGCGTTCAGGAAGACGGGGGCCAGCGAGAAGTGTTCCGCCCCGGAGGTAAAATGCCCCGGGCCCGTGGCATTGGGCCGGGGATTTTTCAGGTGCAGCGGGCCGAACGTGTTTTTGCGGGTAATGCAGACACTGACATCCAGTCGTTGCCCCAGTGTCAACTCCGCCCGGTTCGGACGCCAGGGGATCAGCTTCTGCTCCTGGCCCGACGAGACCTTGACATACGCCCCTTCGTAGGCGGGGATCTCCACCGTTGCACGCTGGCCGATCCAATCTTGTGGAATGTCATAGTGATAGATCAGATTCCCTGAATAGTATGGCAAGCCCTGATCCACGACCGATGCTGGTTTCAGGGTGTCCGGCAAGGAGGAAAGACACGGCAACTCGCCCTCCAGTGCCACTGCAAAATCACCCAGCAGATAGATCGCCTCCAGGTTGATATCCTCGGAGAAATCGCAGGTGATGGCAATCTCGTTGTCCCCTTCGTCAAACATCCCTTTGGGCACGGCCAGGCGCCGGAATGCCACATCGACCCACCAGCCGAGATCCTTGCCGGTCTCAACGGGACGACCGTTGATCGTGACGGCGAAACGTTCCGGCGTCTCCATCGCCAGGTGTGCATTCGCCAACGCCTCCAGGCCCCGCGCATCCACCTTCAGACGGAAGCACAGCGTCACCTTGCCCAGGACGGGCAACGCTTGCTGCTTCCGGAACCAGGGTTGAATCATGTCGCCAGCGCGTATCGGCACCCCGAACTGCTGACGCACCTTGCGGTCAACCTGCAGGATTTCGTTCACCGGTTGTTCCGCGCTGCCGTTCACCGACCACGCGGGGGTATCCAGCACGCAGAGGTTCCGATCTTCGAGGGTGTAGCGCACGGGGTGGTCCAGGACGCACGGGGCTGAATGCCCGATGCCGGCTAAAGGCGGGACTACGAACGGCGGAGGGGTGGGGGATATGGTGTTTGTAGTCCCAGCTTTAGCCGGCATCTCCAGCGCTCTCTGCTTGACGATGCGGAAGCAGCGCGCCTGGGACGTGTTCAGCGTGGTGCTGAACACGGGCATCTGGCCTCCGCCATTCGCGAGCAGTTCCGCCGTCCCGGTTTCGAGATCCCACTCCTCGATAAACGAGCCCTCGACACCCTCGAGCTTAACATCGACGTCAATCCCGTGATCACGGTTCATATTCAGGATGGTGAGGTAATAACCATCCGTGGCTGCACGCAATTGACAGAACACGTCGCGGGCCGTTACTCCCGTCCCGCGATCCTTGATGAATACCCGTTGCGGCGTATGGTCTCGCAGCGCGGCGACCAAGGCCTCGTCGCTGACATCGCAGGCGGCAACCGGCAGCGAGGCAAACGCGTCAGAAAGCAGGCTGTCCACATAGTTGGGTGACTTGCCCGCCACGATCACGCGTCCACCGACAGAGGTGAATGCCTTTAGCAGTTCAAGCGTCGTGCCACGGACGGTATCCACGCCCGAAACCAGAACCGTGGTGTACGTCATCGCCCCCAGGCGCAGCAGGGCGCGGCCGCCCAGAGCGGTCACCGATCCATGCTCGGCAAGCAAGCCTTCATCACCATAGTCGAAGTCAATCTGGTTACCCGCCAGTTTATGGAACAACTCCGCATACTGCTTTTCAAGCGCCTTGATCTCCGCGTCCTTCGCCTCCATACCGGCGATCGCTTTCGGATAAACACGCCCCCAGACACTCTCGACCGGGTTCAGTACCAGCAGGTCGCAACAGGGTTTTCCCTGGGCTCGGAAGTAGCCAAGTCGGGCGAACCAGGTCTCGACAAAGGCGTACTCCTTGTACCACGGGGATTGGTGAAAAATACTGGCCGGGTAGTCGCGTTTCGATTCCCCGGCCATGGTGTACCACGACAAGTGATGGCAGCGCAGATTGATCCCGAACAAGGCCTGCCAGGCGCCGATCGCCTTGTGCGATTCGAAATTCATCTGCCAGCCGGTACAGCCGTACAATTCCGAGAGGATCCAAGGCTGGTTGAACTGGCGGGCCGTGCTGTCGACCTGTTTGGCAACCCAGTACTCACGGCCATGCTCGCACAGATAGTCAATCCCCGGGATATGCATCAGCGGATAGTTGCGTTGCATCGACCCGTTGGTCGAGACCTGGCAGGAAAGGGAATTCTCGTGGAGTACATGCCCGGTCATGGGCAGGTTATTCGCGTCGCACCAAGCGTAGTAGGGTTTAACAAAGTTGTCGAGGAAGAGACGCAGCGACGTCTCTACATATTGCGCCTTGATCGGGGCGACCGGAGCGCCGTTCTCACGCAGGAAGAGGGCTGGCAGGTTGGCTTCCACACGCGTGCCGTATAGGCTGGCAAATGTATCGAAAAGGGTCTCGGTCCAGGGTACTAGACAGTTGCGATCCGCGCAGGTGCCGTCGGTCACGCTGAACCCGCTCATGAAGGGGCCGCGATGCGGCTCATCCGTGAAGATGCCTTTGATACCCTTGCCGAAGTGGTGTCCGCAATGCTTCTTGTAGGCCTCATGCGTAAGGCGGATATATTCATCGGTGGCTTCCCGCTTCATCGTATCCACATACGTATAGCCGTTGTAAAAGGAACCGCTGGCCATCGGGCGGATACAGAAAGCCAGCACGGTCTTGCCAGCCAAGACCGAGGCGGGCGTCGTAGCGGTCACCTTGGTCACGTTGAAGATGTCGATCTCGTTCTCCAGTCGGCAGTACCAGACCCCGAGCGGATGCTGCTCCGATTTTTCCCAGGCATCCAGATCAAACCCATCTCCGGGCAGCTTTGCCATGTAAATAAACTTCATCCGGTACGCCGGGTTGGCCGTTACCATACCGCCCGCCGTCCCGCTGGGCCAGCGGTCCTCATCGTAAAGCCAGCTCTCCATCCCGAGCCGATCCCCTTCCCCGACGCAGGCATTGGTCAGGTCGAACCAGGCCTCACCGAGATACGGCGTTACCAGGCCGGTGCGCGAATGCATGAAGTAGCCGCCCATCCCCATTTCCTTGAGGACATGGATCTGCCGGATCAGCTCGTCCTTCTCCAGCTTTCCGTTCCATGACCAGAACGGTTTACCACGCCACGCCGCCGACGGAGAAGAGAACTCAACCTTCGAAAAAACGTCCTGACTCATGACCGCTCCCTCTATGAGAAAGTATATAGATTATCAACTCCCTAAACTTCATTCTTGATTTTTCGAGCGAGTATACGCATAACATAGGGAATCGCGATCATAATTTTAACGTAAGGATTCTGGATGAAGAACGAAAAACCTGCCCTGCCGAATGTACAGCATAAAGACGATGTGGTTAACGTGAAGGCGTGGATCGACCAGTACGGCAGTTATGCTGTTTCTGCGGTGCTTATCGTCCTGATCGCGCTGACCGCCGGTCACATGCTGAAGAATCGCAGGCAAAGCCGGATGGCCGAAGCCAGCCAGCGGCTTGCAGTCGCGCAGACCGCCGCTGATCTGGAGTCGATCATCGCCGATTTCAGGACCTCGGATGTTGCGCCGCTGGCACACATCGCGCTGGCAAAGATTAACTTCGAGAACGGGGAGTACGATCTTGCGTTGTCCCAGTATGATGCATTCCTGAAGCAATGGCCGGATCACGAGATGAAAACGACGGCGCAGCTTGGACGCATTGTCTGCATCGAAGCCCGTGGTCAGGCCCCGGCGCTGCAGGAAGCGGCGACTGCCTTTGCTGCTTTTGCTGCCGAAAATAAGGGGCATTTTTTGGCTCCTCAGGCGATTTTTGGCCAGGCACGTTGTTTCGAGCAACTTGGCGATCTGGAAAAGGCGCGCACGTTGTACGAGGATTTCATTGCTAGTCATCCCGATGATCTCTGGAATACCAGGGCCGAAGAGCTGCTGGAGACACTCAAGCACCGCCTGAAACAGTAACGGGCAATAACGTCTAGCGCCACTCGTGCTTGGGATAGCGGCCCCGTAGATCCTTTCGGATTTGCAGGTAGCTCTCGCTCCAGAAGCGTTTCAGGTCATCGGTGATCTGTACCGGTCGCTGGTTGGGCGCGAGGATCTGTGCCTTGAGCCGCACGGCCCCGTTGCAGAGTTTGGGCAGGGTGTTCGTGTCGTAAAGTTCCTGGACGCGCATGGCGATAAAAGGGCCAGAGGGATCGTTGTACTGGATGCGCGGGGTGCGCCCGTTCTCAATTCGGATCCGGTTTGGAGCCATGGTCTCGACCGTGGCTGTTTGCAGTGGGCTAAGCCATTGACTCAGGACCGGCTGGACGTTGGCGTGCTTTACGTCCTTGGATCCCATGGCCCCATGGATCATCTGTTCCATCATCGCCGCCCGTTCCTCGTCGCCAATGGCTGATATTCCGGTTTCCGGGCAATGCGTTGCCACCAGGTTTATGCGCGCGATCCATTCCTCGACGCTGGCATCCCAGGCCTTGATGCTTAGGCGGCCAGCAACCACCTCGCGGGCGAGGACATACGCCGCTTCGTCCGGGGTCACCTCGGTGCGGCGGCGTGAGCGAATCACGAGATCTCCGAAACAGGTTTGCTCCTCAGCCACGACACGTCCGGCCTGAACCGTGTCCAGCCCCACCTCTCGGCGCATGTGCAGGCTGGCTCCGAAAACGTCGTCGATCCACTCTTCCCGCACCGCAGTGATCAGGGAGAGGATGACATCCACCGCGTTTTTCCCGACGGTCGTTTCCTGCACATCGGCAGCCACCAGCAGGGTGTGTTGCCGCGACACGATTGAGCTTGGATGGGTGCTGCCGCGGCGTCCGCCGGATAGACTGCAGCGATCTCCGGCGATCCGGACGGCAAGCCGATCCGGGAACGCGGTCAATACGGCCTTGTAGACGCAATCCATATCCGGTTGCTTCTCGTAGCCATACAAGCCCTGGCTTTCGGCAATTTGCAGCAGTTGGCGTTGCAGTGCCTCGACCGTACGTGCGGCTTGGAGTTGAACGCCGATCTCATCGCCCGCTTCCCGTGTGTATTGCCGCTCGCGGACGAAATGCCAGGCGTTGATCAGCAGCGTCAGGTCGGACGCCGCCTCGGGCCCTGCCAGTTGTCTCCGCCGTTCGCGGATGCGCTCATCAACGCTGTTGAGCAGGATGCTCTGTTCCTGCAGCAGTGCCGCGATCAGGCATAAGGTCGGTATGCAATCCTTTCCGTCTCCGGCGATGAGCATTCGGGCTATCCGTGGATGCAACGGGAAGGCGGCCATGCGCCGGCCTTGCGGCGTGATGCTGCCGTGGCGGTCGATGGCCCCGAGTAGGGTCAATGTAACCATTGCATTCTCGATATGCTGCGGTTGGGGTGGTGTGATCCAGGGGAATCCGGCAATATCATCAATCCCCGCCAGTTTGAGCTGCAGTGCCGTTTCGCAGAGGTCGATGCGCAGCAGTTCCGGCGTTTCATGCAAGGCGCGTTTCTGGTGGTCACGTTCGGTCCAGAGACGGATGGCTATGCCCGGTGCGGTGCGTCCAGCCCGTCCCGTCCGCTGGGCGGCCGAGGCCTGGCTTATTTTGCCCGTCAGGAGCGTGTTGATGCCGCGGTGCGGATCGTATCCCGCCTGCCGCACCAAGCCGCTATCGATGATGGCGGTTACCCCCTCGATGGTCAGCGAAGTTTCGGCGATATTGGTCGAGACGATGATGCGGCGACTACCCGCTCCCGTTCCCGCTGCCTGATCCTGCTGGGCGGGGGGCAGGCTGCCGTGCAGCGGGAGCAGCAACCGTCCTGAGGCCGCCGGGGTATGCGCCAGCGTTTGCAGGGTGCGATTGATCTCGTAGGCCCCTGGCATGAAGATCAGCACATCCCCGTCAGGCGCGTGGCGGAGTGCCGTCGGAAGCATTTTGGCGGCTTGTTCCCAAAGCGGTGCTTTCTCGAAGGCAGCGTTGGGCGGGATATGCTGGATTTCTACAGGATAGGTGCGGCCTTCCGCCCGGATGACCTTGGCTCCTGGAAGATAAGCTTCCAGCTCCCGTGTGTTGAGCGTGGCCGACATGACCACAAGCTTCAGATCCGGTCGCAGTCCGGATTGTAGTTGTGTGGCTAGACCCAGCATCAGATCGCCAAAGAGGTGCCGCTCGTGGAACTCATCGAATACAAGGATGGCGGTATCGCGCAATGCCGGATCGGACTGGGTAATCCGCCGCAGGCTGATCCCATCGGTCTCGAAGCAAATGCGGGTTCGCGCACTGGTGCGGTTATCGAAACGCACCTGGTAGCCAACCTCGTCGCCGAGCACACCGCCCCGCAGGGCGGCGACCCGCCGTGCCAGCATGCGGGCGGCTAGGCGACGCGGCTGCAGGATGCGGATGATGCCATGGCCAGCAAGGCCGCCGTCCAGTAGGAACGACGGCACGCAGGTTGATTTGCCCGATCCGGTGGGTGCCTCAATGATGACGCTGGCATGTTTCGCCAAGGCGTCAACAATCGCGGCACGGGCTTGATGGATCGGGAGTGTCATGGTTATAGGGGGACGGTGGCAAGCACATCGCCGCTTCGTCCGACCGTTACTTCCTCAATGATCAGATCCTGCCGCTGGCTGAGTCGGCGTGCTTCCTGAACAATACGGGTAAGCCCTCCGCAGCAGGGCACTTCCATGCGCACGATCAGGACTTTCGGGAGGGTTGTGTTTTTGAAGATTTCGCCCAGTTTGGCGGCATACCGTTCGGTATTGTCCAGCTTCGGGCAGGCCACTACCACGCTGCGTCCCTTAAGGAAGCGCCAGTGCACATCCGCCGAGGCCACGGGTGCGCAAGTGCTCAGAACCACCAGTTCGCGATGGTTGAAGAAGGGTGCTCCCGGCTGTACAAGATGCAGTTGCACCGGCCACTGCGGCAATGTGTCATGGGCCTGGTTCGCCTGCTCCATGCGCTTGACGGCGTCTATGCCCTGAGTTTCAAGTAGGTTGCGGCGGACGGCATCGATATTAAAGTCGGGCGCAGCCTTTTCCTCGATCTTGAGAGCCCCGGACGGGCAGGTGCCGATGCAGTCGCCAAATCCGTCGCAGAATTGCTCCTTGACCAGTTTAGCCTTGCCGTTGATCAGTTGCAGTGCTCCTTCTGCGCATCCGCTGATGCAGTTCCCGCATCCGTTGCATTTGGCTTCGTCGATGGTGATGATCTTGCGTGTTGTCATGTTGTTCTTCCTTTCGGTTTGTTTTTCCTCATCGGATGGAACAAGCCTAGGTCGGAGGCGGATAAAACACTTTGACTTAAATCAAGCGGTTGCAGAAAAAATAGGGTGGCGAGAGCGGAACATCATTCGGGTTCCGCATTTCCTTCAAGAATCAGGCCGCGCGTCTCGGGATAGCGGCTGTACCAGAGCGCCAGCGCATCCTTGTAATGCTTGGCGTACCGGAAATGGGCACCGAGGCCCGTACGCAGTTCCGCCTCATAGATGAACTTATCGGCACTCAGGACCCGCTCAAACGCGAATTGCGTACCCAGCAAGGTCGTATAGACCGCCGTAGGATCCCCACAGACTTGCAGTTCGAACGCCGCGGCTGATAGTCGTCGACCGATCCCTGTGAGTTGACGTAGCGCCTGCGCGTCCTGCTGGCTGGTTGGTGTGGCATGAGAGGGGAGCTGTTCAAGCGCGGCATAAAACCCAACGGGTAGCATGGGACAGTACTTGTTACCGGTACGGTGGCGGTTCATATCCCGCAATTCGGCCAAAGCGATGGCCTGCCAGAAGCAGCGCACGCTGGTCCGCTGGAGCTGGCTTCCGATCCAGCCGTAGCGGTTATCGTGCGATGCCAGATCGGCGGCAAATTGACCGTCTGCCCAGTCAGATGGCGGGTGTATATCGAGCGTCACGTCCGGAGCCTCGGCGCAATCCTTGGCGTCCGCTTTAAGCGTGGCGGGTAGTCCCTGTTGTTGCGCTTTGCGGCTGAGTCGGTTGAACTCCTCCTGGATACCAGCCGCGATGCCTTCGCGGTAGCCCGCATGCTTCAGGAGCCGTGGCGAGGAAAGCGCCATTTCCTGGCGCAACGCCTCGCCGAGCTGCCGGGCTTCTGGAAGCGGGTGCGAGTTTAGGATCTGGCATAGGCGCGACCATCCGCGGGCCGACATGACCATCATCATGTTTGTGGCCGCCGAAACCGGCAGGTAATAGCGGGCCCGGTCAAACCGGTAGTTGCGTTTCATCCGATCCGCTGCCTTGGCTGCCTTCTCGCTGCTGTCGTTCAACAGGTCGTCCGGAATGGCCGTGAGCGTTGGGTGCGCGTCCCCGATGCGCTCCCAGTGGTTGAGTGCTTGTCCATAGGCAGCGAAGGCCTCATCCATCTGTGCTTGCCATTCGTCCGCGCGGTCCGACGGGATGCCCAGTTTGTCGGCTGCAATCAGGCTTTCGGGATCCAGCTTGATATAGCGGGTTGAGGATTCCTGCCCGCCAGCGGTCGGACAGAGCGACCAGACATAATAGGCCAGCCAGATGGATATGTTATCAATAAAGATGGCGATCGGCACCATATCGGCAATCGACTGATGCCCATAATCAATCAGGCGGAAGATCGTATCCACTGACCGATCCATATTCTCGGGGTCGATCTTGGTCAGGATGGCCTGCAGCCCTTCATTATTGCGTGAATAGCGGGCACCGCTGGCGGCCAGCAGTTCGGGCGTGAGGGCGGGGCGCTGGGCCTGGGTTGCCTGTTCGGTTGGCAACAGCGAAACGAGCGTCACATGCATTTTCCAGTCTCCGGTTCAGTTTATGGTGCGGCAGGAGCCTCCCTATGTCCATAGACAGGCTATCGCCCGTTTGCGTCGTCGACCGAGGCTGCTTTTCGCAGGTAAGGCCAGTAATGGCGTGTGTAGATGAACAGCGACAGAATCGTGATGACCAGTGTCAGCAGCACGAAAGCGTATACGAACACACTGGCAAAAGGTTCAGGCACAAACTGCACGGAGGCCGGGGCCTCCTCGTGATAGTAGACCACGCATATCATCGGGAAATTGAGCGCAGTGCGGAGTTTTCCTGACCAGTTGGCCTTACCGCTGGCCTGGTAGATCGCGCCGATCGAGCGCAGGAACGTGACCCACTGGTCACGTGCCAGGAACACCAGGGTCAGGATCAGCATCGCGGTGGCATGGGTGCGGTTTCCGTCCAGTGCCATGATGAAGACCAGCAGGGGCATGGACGCCAGATAGAAGAACTTATCCATCAGCGGGTCAACATGACCGCCGAATTGGGTGACCACATTGAATTTCCGGGCATAATAGCCATCGAACAGGTCGGTCAATGCCGATAGCACCAGTGCGCAGAAGGTAAGCCAGAAAAGCACGGCGGAAGGTGCCGCCGAATGGACAATTGCGCCCGCGAAAAAAAGAAGGACCAGCGGTAGGCGGACCACGGTCAGGAATGTTACAAATGCGAGTTTCAAACCTTTACTCATGATTGATCATACTCCAAATAGGAACTGTGCATTGAAAATGGTTTTATAAGCCCATTTTTCGCGTATGGCAAGCATAACCGATCAGCAAGCGTTTGGACGGGCGCAAGTCAGCTCCGTAGGGGGTAGTGATTACTAGACTCGAATGGCGCTTAGATAAGC
>DIZZ01000117.1:8799-18450 GCA_002428045.1 Verrucomicrobia bacterium UBA6015 | reverse complement strand
TGAACACTATGGACCCCACGGAACTAAAACGACTCGCAGCCAGTACGCCGGTACACGACGCCCGCCGCTACGCCTTGCGCTGGGCGGCCGGCGAGATCGAGCGGCTGCAGGCGATAATTGATTGCCTCACGCAGCAGCTCGCAGAGACCAACGCAGCAATCAAGACCATGATCGAGAAGAGGGCAGTATGAACAACATCACAACAACCAAGGAAACGACTATGGACATCACGACGAGCATCGAGCAATTCAAAGCAGCACTAAACGCGGGAATCGAAGGGATCACCAAGGCAGCGGAAATCTACGTTGCGTCGATTGACGCCGACCCAACAAACTTTTGGCGCTTTCATCAGGGTTGCGCCGATTACATTCCAAAAGCAGCATGGCCGCGATTCGAGGCCATAGGCCGCAAGTTGATTCACCCGCGCTTGATCATGGGTGGGATTGCGGACCCCCAAAAAAACCGCGTTGTCAAGAGCATGCCCTACAGCATGCAAACCAAAATCCTGAGCGGTGAACGGTTCGAGATGTTGACTCGCGGCGGTGATACTCTTCTTGTTGACTTCATGGATGCGACTGGAGAACAGGTTGAACAGCTATTCGGTGACGGACGAGCACGAAACCTAAGCGAGCAAAAAGCGTGGATTGAAAACCACAAATACAACAAAATCGCAGCGGCCCCGCTCCCGTACATGATCGACGGGGAAACCGTTACGTTCCGCAAGGCAGTGACAATGACACGTGCCGAGGTTGCGCGTTTACTCCGGGAGATGAAGCATGTCAAGCAGAGCTAGAAGGACCGAAACCAAGCGCGCCAAGCTGTTTGGGGTGTATTTATATCGCAAACGACTGGTGGCAGAACGGGATGAAAAAACGATAGACGATAATCAGCGGTTTTCGTACACACCAATGCGATATGTTTCTCAAAACGAGATCGACGCGCACCTTGATTACATACGGACCCTTGTTACGGGGCGTATTATAGACCAAATTCCTATTTTCTGCAAAAAAGGAAACCAAAGCGTTGAAGATGTTGATATTATTAGAACGCCCGGTTTTTTTCGTGTCGAACAAAGACAAACGATTGAGGAATATTTCTTTACTGCATACCCACGGGGCTATCCTACCCATCACAACCACACGCATATGAGTGGTTTTTATTATTGGCTTAGGAATCTGAAAAAAAACAGTCTGCTATACGCCGCTTACAAAGAGCGGCTTAAAGCCAGAATAGAATGGCGGAAAGAGTTCTTGTACGAAGAAAGTAAAAAACAGTTCGCAATATCAAACCTTCTTTTGCAAAGAAGAAGAGAAGAAAGCGCAAACGCCAACGCATTCTTTCAAATGATTGCAGTTGCCGGATCAATCGCAAAGGTGAAACCATGAATGACAAACAGCAATGCATTATCTACACGCGCTTTTCTCCTCGCCGTAATTCGGAGACATCCGAGAGTTGCGAGCACCAGGAGGCCGAATGCCGGAGGTATGCCGAAACCCGCCTTTGGAAAGTCAGGCTCATCTTCGAGGATCGAGCGGTATCGGGAGCCGACGAGGACCGGCCGGGATTGTTCGGAGCCATGGAGGCGCTCAACAAGGGCGATGTCCTGCTAGTCTACAAGCCGGACCGGCTGGCGAGGGATGTTTACTTGTCCGAGCTTTTCCGCCGCAGCGTCACAAAGCAGGGTGCCCGTATCGTGTGCGTTTCCGGGGACGTGGAGGGTGAGGGCATGGAGCAAACCATGATCCGACAGATTGTCGCGAGCCTTGCCGAGTACGAACGCAAGTTGATTGCGGCCCGGACGACTTCAGCTATGCGGTGGCGCCAGTCCCGAGGAGAGTGCATGTCTAGGTATGCCCCCTACGGGATGCAGTTCGAGACCGACCCGCACAATCCAAAGAAAAAGATTCTGGTGCCCAACGATCCGGAGCAATCCGCGATCGACTTCATCCGGATGAAAGCCGCGGAGGGCTGGATGATGTCGCAGATCGTAAAGCATCTCAACGAGTCATTCTTCCGCAACTTCGCCCGTTCGGCTGGAGGGTGGAACCAGAAGACCGTCACGAAGCTGGCAATGGCTGTTTGAGGTAGTCTGCCACGGTCAGGCCGAATGTCTGGTTTGTCGGGGTGAAGAACTCCGACTCCCAGGAGGTCAGCATGCCCCTTGCCTCGACGGGAGCATCCGCCATCGGGATCCACACTGGATGTCCGGTCATTGGGGGAATGTAGATTATCGCGTTTGAGAATTCGGTGTCTGGAGGGACGTAGCCTGATCCGCGCATAATTTCCGCGTACTCGGCAAATTGCAGCCGGTAGTGGTTTCCATTACAGTCCGGGATGTGCTCGATTGGAGGGCGGCCATGCCCAGGGTAGCGGGGCGTGATGTCGATTGCCTGATTTGTCTTCCAGTCGGCGATGCAGTAGCGCCGAGTCTTTTTGTGCCGGAGGGGCAGGTCAATCGTTCCGGCTACCCGAAACAGGGGATCGAACACCAGACACTCCGCCCCGAGTATGTCGTAATGCCTCGAAATCATCACTAGGGCTTCGTTTACGGCGTCGTAGGCCATCCGCGTGAGTGTTGACGTGGGCTCTGGCTTGCTATGGCCCTTAACGCAAGCCTCGGCGTAATTGTGGACTTCCGTACCGTACTCCGATGAGTCATCCCGCTTTTTATCCCAGCGAGCGATGATCGCCTCGACCGGAACCCCTTCCCGCGCCGCAACCCGAGCTGCAGTCGCCATCGTGTCGAACTCCGGGAAGAAGTGATGCACCAGAGTTGTGACCGAGATGTAGTCCCGGTTCTCGTTGTCGATGTATGAGTGAGGGATTGGATCGAAGGTGATTGACCACGGGAGGGAGGGATGCTTTGCTGTTCTCATTTTAGGCTTTCTTTGGGTTTAGGAACGGGACAGGCGGGACAGAGTGACCCCCATATATATATACGTGAGAAACAAGACGGGTCAGGTGATAAAGGCTATATATAGCTCTAATGCAGAGAGGGCTGTCCCGTTGGCCCCGCGCACCCCGATCGGTGTTTTTTGCAGCGGGACAAGCGGGACATGCCGATTCAGCAACACTTTTTCTTTTTGTCAACATAGCGGGACAAGCGGGACATGCCGTTTCGATAACACTTTCTCTTTTTTTATGTTTTCGCATTACCAAGAATCCTTATGTTGATTTTAGAGACTTATTTAACTTACTTTTTTCAATCAAAAACCAGAGATCCTGAAGCACTCAATCTGGTCTTCAGTCGGTCTATCAGGGATAAATCCGTGCATCGCTTTGATGTCAGACCGCCAGCGAGGGACAAAATTGCTCCAGTGATTCGCTATCACTCGATCGGATTCAAGCGTGAGATTGAAGCATGAAAGCGGAAACCAACGATCCAGAGACCACACGGTATCGCACAGGTCGCCTTGATTCGCCCATGACATATCAGGCTCCCAAAGGAATTTGATATGGTCGCGGAATTGGTCTACGGAGCATCCGAGATACCCGAGAATTATTTTCTTCCGGCGAGTGTTTGGGTACTCAAGATCATGGAATGAAACGAGCCACGTTCGTTCGACAGCAAAGCCTCGTAGTCTTTGCGCGTTCTCTAAGTATTTTCTACTGCGTCTCGTAAAAGAAAAACCCCCTTCCGTTTGCGTAGGTGGAGCAGCCTCACTCATACNNCATACCTGCTCCTTCGCCCTATCGCCACGGTTTTTGATGGTGTTGGGGATGATGTTGTAACCCCCGTCGCGCACCTGGTGGTCGGTATGTGGTCGCGGATGATCATGCCGAAGCGACTGCACCAGGTTTTTGAGTAGTGGTTGCAGACGCAGCAGGTTTTGTCGGTGCTCATATCCCCACCGCCTTCTTCACCGCTGCAATGTCCAGCGACCACATCTGAACATCCTCCTCGGTCAGCACGACGTCTTCCTCATTGATGCCGGCGTCTTCCCCTGTAGGGAATGCCACATAGCCGCCGTCGAGCTTTTGGCGCACCAGTAGCAGGCACCCCCACACCGGGTCAGGGTAGGACGTCGCCAGCTTGCCGGGGACCTTGTAGATAAAATGCTTCAGTGTCTCGAAGTCTTCCTGTAGGAGTTGCTTCAGCTCCTCCAAGCAACCTTCGT
The DNA here is from genome assembly GCA_002428045.1 of Verrucomicrobia bacterium UBA6015. GTDB lineage: Bacteria > Verrucomicrobiota > Kiritimatiellia > UBA8416 > UBA8416 > UBA8416. Next base: position 14,332 of record DIZZ01000117.1, on the reverse strand, counting down.
ACGAGGCGAGTGGTGTAGCGTTAATGAGAAGTGATGTTCGTTGGGTCATTGTATTCCTTTATGCTGTCTCTGTTATTGTATTCCTGTGCGCGTCGAACCATGCTATAAATGCGGTCGGTCCGAATCCGATTACTCTTACGGAGCTCGTAAATACGAACCAACGTCTATCATCCGACTGAATACACCTCGCGTCTGGATGCTTTTTCAATACCTCTGTCTTTGGTTTGTTGCGCATCACATCACCTCCTGTGTTATCACGCCATCCTGCCCCGCCGTCCTCCCTATCACCAATGCCTGCTCGACTCCATCCGTCCAATTCCATGCCATGCCGGAGTATCGAATTTTGCGGCCGCTAGTAGGCCACCGCTTGAGGTCTCTGTCCGCCTGTGGAATGAAGCCGGTCTTTACGAGGTTGCGGATAAGTTGGATTGGTCTACCCTTGAATTCCACATCCATGGAATCATTCAACGCCTGTCGCCCCCATGAGTTGACAACTTCGGTACGCAGGAAGACTGGACGGGGGACCAAGGATTGAGTCTGTTCCATGATCTTTGCCGTGAAGTGCTCGATGATTGCCCGTGCCTGGTCCGCCTCGATGTTGCTGTCGTCGCGCTGGGCTTTGATGTAATCGAGAACGCGGATGTATGTAGCCTCGTCCTGGCAGCACGGCTGCAGGATTGCCACTTCCCATGGTTTAAACCTGGTCCGCGGCAGCACTTCAAACCGCTGATGCTTCAACAGCAGATCCATGATGTCCGCGAATATCTCCAACCGGTTCTTGCGGATGTAGGCCATGACCCGCGATTTCCACGTCACGCTGTTCCAGTCCTGATCGGGGCGGCGAATGTGGATGTAGATGGAGCGGTCGGCGATGTCGGTCCCCACGGTCGCCGTGTTGGCCGTGATGATCACCGTCAAATTGTTAGGGCGGACTTCCTCGCCGCGGCCGTAGGGCGGGATCCCGGTGATGTCCTTGCGGGTGATTAGGTCCGCCAGCTCCGGGCTCTGGAAGTCGCCAGTCACATTATCCACCATGAGGATCCGGGCCTTGCGTCCGCGTTCGGAGACCAGCCGCTTTACGAGCACGTCCATCCGGTTCGTCAGCTCATACTTGCTAGTGTTGATCGGGGCGGAGCCGTATAGCTCGCCGACGATCTCGCCGAGGTTCGATTTGCCGCAGCCCTGGCCGTCGCGGGAGTCGATCACCCATGAGGGCCGGTCTATACCGGGGATGAAGAAGATGGGGGCGCAGATGAGTGCCCGGATGCAGCAACGGTCTTCCGGTGTGGCAGGTAGGAAGAAGTCAACGAGGCCTTCGAGCCTGCTATGCTTCGGGCAGGGTGGGGGAATCTCGCCGTGGGTGTAGTAGACCTGCTCGCGAATAGGCCAGTCCGGAACATCGGAGATGGCTTCATATCGGCGGGATGTATGCTCCACGCTGCTGAAGTATTGGTAGGGGGAAACAAAAGCTTCGCCCCGGGTGAATTCGGCGTTGTGCTTTGACTTGCGGGAGATCCACGCGACAAGAGCATCGGCCCCGTGGATGTTGTGGATCTCGCTGGTGTCCCGATCGTGATCGAACAGCCACGACGCGCCAATCTTGCAAGGGAACCCGAGAAGGCGGGATCGCATATCCTTCAGCATATCCTGATGGCAGCGGGGATGCTTGACGACCTCCTTGGTGGGTTTGCCGCGCTTCAGCACTTCTTCTTCAACCGGGACGTAGTTGCGAAACGGCACCGTGTTGCATTGCTTGGCCGATTCGAGTTCGTGTGGTTTGGTCTCGCTCTTTCGATCGCTGAACCCGGCCGCGGTGGTCATGCCGAGGGATGCGCCCTTCTCGCGCTCCATCCGCGTGTATTCGGCATACATGGCGTTGGCCGCTTCGATACCGCCAACCGCTTCGCTTGCACTCCAGCCGGATTCGAGGAGGGATTGTTCGATATTGGATTCGATTTCACCCTTGAGCATCATGTCATAGGCCCATTGGGCGATTTCGTAACGCTTCTTGCGCTGATGGTAAGCTGCGAATACCTTGGGATCGGATAGCGCCTTTGCGCGGATGGTTGTTTCGCGGATGTCGATAGGGGAGGAGGGGGAGAGGTCTTCGTTCATAACGCCAATTCCTGTAATACGGTCCGTTTGTGGTTGATTTTCTGAATCCCTTGCCAGAATGCCGCCAGCTCCCCGACGACGACGCAAGCCTGCTTCGTCCTGGTAATGGCAGTATAAATCAGGCTTCTATCCATCAGAGAGTGAGCGTCGCGCTTCAGGGCGATGAAGAGGACGCGCCGATATTGCGAACCCTGTGACTTGTGGACAGTCAGCGCATAGGCATATTCCAGATTCCGCCGCATCTCCTTCTTGTCGAACAGAACCGTATCCGTGTAGATCGGCTGCTTCTCGTCCTTCGTCTTGTCCCAATCGATCACCGGGATGTCGGTACGCACCCACACCCCGCCGTCGATGTCAACGCTGTGAACGGTCCCGGTGGTTCCATTCCAGACGTCAGCCTTGGGAAAGTTCTTCGTGTTGATGACCCGATCCCCCGGCGCATACTCCTTCAGGTCTTCACGAGGAGAAAGCATCTGCACGATGGCGGCATTCAGCGCCTTGACGGTCGCCGGTCCGGGATCCTTGTCCTCGCCGTTACGCGGGCAAAGAATGATGTCCTGCTCGAAGTCAAAGTGCTCTACCCACTTCATCACCGCCGCCTGTGTCTGTGATGCGTCGCCCGTGTTGATCATCTTCCAGCTCTCATTCGGGCTGGTAAGCTGCATCTCGGGACGGTTCCCGGCGCGAACGGCCAGGGCGGAGCGATAAACCGCCTCGGTCGCCCGGTAGCAGGTAGTCAATTCCGTGACCAGTTCAGACCGCAACTTAATGAGATCATGAAAGGGTTGGCCCTTACCGACTGGAGGAAGCTGGGCCGGATCCCCGACGAGCGTTAGTCTTTTGGGGTTCCGGCGCATGATTTCGGCCATGATGTCACTCGATACCATAGACGCCTCGTCGATGACCACGGAGGAGCCCGAGAGGTCGCCGGCCAGGAATTGCGTACCGTTGTAACCGAGCATCCGGTGTATGGTACTGCTGGGGTGCTTGCAGGCTTCGCGGAGGCGAGCCGCCGCCTTACCCGCGAACGCCGCCAGCTTCACGTCCTCGCCCTTGGATTCGAGCGTCTTGGTGATGGTGTCGATGATGGTAGTCTTGCCGGTCCCGGCCCCGCCAGTGATGACGGAGAACCGGGACGCGCAGGCAGCGTCCACCGCCTGCTGTTGTACTTCATCCAGCCTGATCATAATCGCCCCTTACCCTACAAGCTGGACGTTGCGGATTTCGTTGGCGGCGATGGCCTTGACAAGCGCGATAGCCACGGCTCGGTCCTGGCCGATATTCAGAATGTCCTGAAATGCCTCGTTCATCAGAACGGCGCGAGTCTTAGGAGCTGGGGCTGGGGCCGCTACAGCCGCACCGAATTGGGTTTTAAGCGCACTCGCAATCGCGGGACCAGCCGGAACCGGAGCCGTCTGCTGCACCTTGGTTTCGGCTTCCAACAACGCCATCCGAGTTTCGGCATCAGCTAACGCCTTCTCGGCCGCCGCCACTTTTGCATAAGCAGCCTCTTCGGCCTCAACCTGGGCCTTCCGTGCCGCTATCACATTCGCAGCCGCCTTGGCCTCATCCGCCAGCCGTTTGGCTTCCTGCTTCCGAAGCCGCTCAAGCTCTCGGGCATCCGCCTCACGCTGCACGGCATCCGCCACGCCCGCCTTCAGCTTCTCGATGCAGCCAGCCTTGACCGCTACCAAACTCTCCCGCATCTCCTCGGGGACGCTGTTAATGTCGATGGACTCGATGTCGGCAATCAGCTTCTCGCCATATTCCGGGTTGTCGATACGACCTTCAGCCGAAGCGATGATCCGTTCAATGATAGCCGCGCCCCTAGCCTGCTCCTCTTCCCAATCCGTCAGGGGTTTCCGCACATCGGCCTTCCATCCGTCCAGAGTCTCTCGCGCCAGCTTCCGGGCATCGTCGATCTTCTTGATCTCGGCTTTCGCTGCACCGACAAGATCCTTCCCAAAATCGTCAATGGTGGTTTTCGTCCGCGCCACCTTATAGGCCATGGACGCAATCTCCTTGCGCCCCGCGTTGGTGGTCACGTCGCCCGTAAAGTCTTTGATCTTCGATTGCACTTCCAGAAGAAGGCTCTCCATCGCCTCCGGTTTCACCAACGCCAGCCTGATCTTCTCGTTATCCGCCACAATGATTTCGTCCGCCATGATGCTACTCTCCCTTTTTCGTTGTTATCGCCTTCGCCAATTTCTTAACTCTCTCCTGCCAGTGTTCGCTCACCGCCCGACCCTCGGCCAGCGTCTCATCCATTCCGCCCTCGTAGATGTAGATGGCGGCGCGTTCCTGGACTTCGTAGGGGAAGTCGGCTATGGTCTTGTGGTTATTCATTCGTCACCGCCATTCACAAATTCCCACACCGCTAACTCATCCCGGTAATCCGCCGCCAGCGCGATACTCCCGCTCGCCTTGAAGCCCTTCAGATCCCCGCTCTCAAACAGCGCCTTCGTGCAATTCGTGATCAGATCCGCACGCCCCCCCAGCATCCCCATAGCCTGTCGAAGCAACGACTCCCAATCCGTGATCGTGCTACCGGTATCCGTCAGCCGCCGCAACGCATAAATCACCGCGCTCTTAATCCGCCGCTCGTCATCATCACCAATCCCGAAAGCCTTGCGAATCTCACCGTCAACATGGTTGAAGCCGTAATTCGGCAAATCCGCCAGCCGGTACGGGTTGTCGATGACGATTCCCATGGTGTCCGCTTTCCAAAGCGTATAAGCCGCCATCGCCATATTCTGCGTACAGCCCTTGCCCATGAGGAAGGCCACGGACTTTGCCATCTCGGCGTCAGTTTCAAGCGACTCAATCTGAAGGAGCATTTCGGCATGCACCCTGGGCGTGAGCCCCTTGACTTCACCGGCCTTGATCGTCTTCCAATTCTCACCGGCCTGCTGCCAGATCATCGCCTCAAGCGCCGGTCCCATCCCGACAGTCCGAGCAGCCACGAAATGAAGCTGGTCTTTCGGATGCACCGGGACGTCGATCATGGCCGACTTGAATTTGAATTCCCGCTTACCTTGGTACATCGACCACTCGCCGTCGAGGATGAGCTTGTCGCCTTGCTTGGGACGCCACGGCATAGCCCCCTTGGCCGTTCCTTGGTCGGTCGCGAGGATGAACCAGGTCGCTTCCTTGTCGGTCTCTGGCGGGTAGCAGACGCGCTCTATTTTGATGTTCAGTTGCATTATTCAATCCTCTGTAGTTCGCACATTATCCCGCAGTCATCGACAATCGGACATTCGTGCCGCCCCGCTTCTGGATTAAGTTCGTCGAGGTAAATGACCTTTCCCTTTTGGCCTTTTTTAACACCTTCTTTTATACAAGCCGCGCCAATGAATCTTTCGAGCTTTGCCCTTGACGCAAACACTTCAGGAAAGTCAACTCGGATTTTATTCCAATA
>DIZZ01000117.1:0-8779 GCA_002428045.1 Verrucomicrobia bacterium UBA6015 | reverse complement strand
AAGTTCATACATGGCTGGGCGTCTAATTCCGCTCGCCCTAAGGATTTCGTGCGCCTCTTCTTTGCTCATGCCTTTTTCGATAAGCGGACAACGATGCTTCTGGTTTGGCATTGATTCGCGTAGGCCGTCGAGACGAGCTGTCTCTTTCGCATCCATCCCCCAAAAGTAAGTCAAATCAAATCCATGACGATCTTCTTCCCACTCTTTACGAACGCGCTGCTTTAGTATCTGCGTACAGGGAGCAAACCGCTTCATCCTGATTACGCCTTTGAGGCGAATCGCGTTTTCAACATTCATAGCAGGACTTTGGAGAATCGTAATTGGCTTGCCGAACCACTGTTCGCAGTCCCGCACAAACCGCATCGTATCCTCATGCTGGTCGTCGATATGCGTGTAGATAATCTCGTCGATCTCGTCGATTACGAGCTTGGTCGCCACCGCTGACGAAACCCCCGCGCTAAACCAAGATACATTCACTTCCCAAACTCCAATCTCTCTCTAAAAATCCTATAAGCCATCGCCGCAGCAAAACACGCATTCCCGGCGAACACCACGACCACGCCCATCAGAGCCAATTCCGCCGTCCTCTTGGCGATAAACCCCGGCTGGATCCTCGTATGGTTATGCGTCGGCGGTCCCGCCTCCGAGAAGCAGCACTCCTCAAAGTTCCCCTCGACAATCACGATCCGCGCCGGAAACTCCCGCATCCGATACAACTCCTCCCTAAACCGATCCCACCCCGAAGAAATCGTTCCTATGAAATCATCAAGACTCTTCCGCTCGATCGCGAAAGCCACCGCTAAAGTCTGCCTACCCGTAATAGGAGTCGAGTCGACTTCCAGCGCGTAGTCGCCAGCATCAAGACCGCACACGCGAGTCTTTACAAGATGAGGCTCCCACGCCCAAGGAGACTGTTCGCGGCTGTCAATGATGATGTTCATAGGTTCGAAGTTCATACCGATTATTCAAAACGGGCTGAAGTTTTCATCCGCGGCATCAGCCGGCACGGGCTCGTCAAACGGATTCGCCGCAGGAGCCGCCACCGGGGCCGCAGGACGCGGGGCAGCAGGCTTTGCCGCTACCGGAGCAGGGGCCGAAGCCACACCCCCACCCATGAGCGCCTTGACGCGATCCGCGAGCGTCGAAGCGTCCAGCCCCTTGGGTTCGCCACCGCCAGAGCCGAGATACTTGAGGTTGTTGTACTTCCCGTCCGTCGACTTCTCGACAAAAGCGACCGTCTCCTTGCCGATGAGTTCGCTGAAGTCGGCGTAGTTGTTTCCGGTCCACCCGATTTGCCGGAGCTTCTTGGTGGTGATCTGTGCCTGAGTCTGTGTCGCGAAGTTGCCCTTGCCGTAGTTGCCGGACATCTCGCCGCGCCACCAGTCGTGCTCGCCGGTCTCGTCCTCGACCTTCACGCAAATGTCGAACGCCGGAGCCTGTGCGAACTTCGGCTCGTCCGGTACGATTTCGACGATCCGGACCTTGATGTTACCTGTCTTGCTGAACATGATTTTCCCTTTCCCTTCTCTCTTGTTGTTTTTCGGCTGAACGTCAGCCATTAGATACCGTTTGTATTACATTTTAGGCAAAAGGATTCGACGACGTGTCGCCCGTATCATCCTCTTCCGTCTCTACACCCTGAACCAGAGGCTCCCCAGCCACCGGATCAACCACATCGCCGTCTCCTGCAAGCTGCACGACGCTTTCGGCAGCTCTCTTGATGGCGATATCGCCCATGAATTTGAGAACCTTTCCAGTAGCCTCGTCACCATCATTCTCAAACGTAACCTCCATTTGCTTCTCGTCCTCGCGCATGGGCCGCGACTCAACGACCTCGCCCGTATCCATCCGCGTCACCGTGGCCGTTCCCTTGGTCCAGTTGCGGACTTCCTCGCACTCCACGTCGCGGGTCTCGATACCGCTATGGATTCGCGGGGAGAGTTTGCCGATGATGGCGGTCTGCTCGCCGATCTTGCTCTTGTAGTCCGCCTTGACCGAATCAAACTCCGCCTCGATACGGGTACGGTCCGCAACAGCCCGTGCCGCGTCCCGCCCGTACTTCAGCACCTCCGCGTCGGTCAGCTTCACCGGCATGGGTTTCGTCACCCTGATCTTCTGTGTCTTCTGTGCCACTTCTCGCCTCTCTTTCCTTGTTGTGTTGTTATGCCCTTGCCCGGTTCATCTTCCGCGTCCAGCCACCGAGTCCGGAGGCTCGAACCTTGTGCGTTGCGCCAGCCTTAGTCTTGCCGATAGGCCACTTTCCTGTCTGATTTATAACGTAGGCTTTGCGCAAAAACCGAATGACTTGCGTAAAAATATGCCTGTTGAGTTTTGTCCATCTGCTGTTCATCTTCATTACCTTTCCCGCGTCGTTACGCAAACATCCCACCCGCCAGCATCCGTTCAAACAGCGCCCAGGTCAGCATCGTATCCTTTGCGCAGTACGCCTTGATCTTGTCCCGGCCTTCATCCGTCTTGACCAAATCCGGGAAGTCGGCGAAGTCGATATCCGACTTACCCTCGCAGAGAAGCGCACCCGCCAGCACGTTCAGGCCGACATAAGAACCGCTTTCCCACTGGCACCAGAGCTTCATCAAATCATAGTGGCAGTCGCAGGAATATCGCTTTGTCCATGCCGACAACGGCGGGGCTCCGAAGTTCGCGGGACTCACCCCCAGCACAATCGCCCGTTTGTAGACGAAGGGCAGATCGAAGCCGATCCCGTTGAACGTCACCAGCCGCATATCCTCTTTCCCGAGTACCTTCATAATACCCTGCACCATCTCCCGCTCCGTGTCGTCGTTGAGGTCGGCGAGGATATTAGCGGCGCTGTACTTGTCGTTGGCGAAGGCGTAGCAGAACACCCGAGCCGTCAGGGGGTCCAGCCCCATCTTATCAACCTGCTTTTCGCGCTTTTCCGCAATGTCAGCCGCAATCTTCGCCGGGTCCTTCAGCGCCTTACTGGCCTCGACTGGCGGCAGGAGGTGGAGCTTGCTCATATCAGGGATGGTCTCGATGTCAAATGCTGCAATCATGCCACACGTCCTTTCATTGCCTTCTGAATCTCCTCCTTATGCCAGTCCGTCAGCTTGGGGGAAAGCAAAGCCTTTTCCAGCATGGCGGTTTCCAATGTGATCCAAGCCTTGCCGCTGTACGGCCCGAAGCCGTCAGGGCAAACGTGATCGGTGTTGACCGGCACCACGACCTTCGCCCGCTCCACAACATCCACCGGGGCCGCAGGAGCATTCCCGCTACGCACCGCTGGCTCGAAGTCCGCCATCTCTTCCGGCGTGTAAAGGCCAGCCACGATCTCGGGGCAGAGGCGGCGAACCGAACGCGACACCAGCCGCGCCCAAAGCATATCGTCAGTCCGCTTCTCCCAAATCTCCTTGAGAGTCTTGCCGTCTTTCTTCAGACAGTCACCGGTACGCATGGCATCATCAATCGTGTACTCGAAGGTAGTCGTCGCCCCCTCGAACTCGAATTCGGCCGCCGCCCGCGTCACCGAGTTCTCGATGATCCGGCACTTGCCGCCGCGCTTGCGGAATTCCGCCAGCATCGAATCAGCCTTCATGCTCGGCTTACCCTCGATGATGTGGTAGGTCCGCTGGAAGTCCAGAAGCGTGATTCCCTGCTGCTGGCACGTCGCGGCCACGACGAAACCCGCCGCAGGATTGTTGATACCGAACATCCCCGACTGCGCCAGCATATCCCCAGCCTTCACCAGATCGGCCATACTGTTCATCGGAAGCTGGTTGTACTTGACTAATTCCCCGCTCATACCGTCACTCTCTTCCCGCGCACCAGCGCTATCTGTCCCCACTCCGTAAACTCATGGATGTAGACATCATCGTTCTTGTCGTTCATCCGCTTCATTTCCCGCTCGCACCATTCGCGATAGGTGATCGAGCCATACCCCGAAGCAATCATGTGCTCGGGTTGCTCCATCTGCGTCAGTGTCCAGACCTTATCCATCATACCCCCCTTATGTATTCCTCGACCGACTCCCGCTGCCACCGGCGTTGTCCGCCAACCTTGAAATTCCGAATGAGCTTCAAGTCGCCAGTATTCCGACACCGCTTCCGAGGGGGGCCGTTCTTGATAAGACGATGAAGCGTACTCCGGGAGATGTGGAACACCTCACAGATGTCTTCGTCCGTCATCAGTTCACTTGGCGTGGCGCTCATTGAATTTCTCCATTATCAACCCCCGCACCAATGCACTCACCGTGATCCGTTTCTTCGCCGCCGCCCGGCGCATCCACCCCATCACGTCCGCATCCATCCGGCAGTTAAGCCGCTGTTCCTTGCCCATATTCACCATACTTTTGTCCCTGTTTTGGTTGCATTACATACGACAGTTAAGGTTTTAACACGTCACCCAATATGCACCATTGTCTTACAAAAATAAAGCAAAAAAAACAAATTTGTTGAATCAATAAATTGACTTGCAGTATATAGGTGAAAGCCGTATATTGTCATACATAAAAACGAGGTGGGGATTATGAAAAAGCAAAAGAAAGAGGCGTGTTTTTCCATCAGAATGACAGCGGCATTACGCGGCTTTCTCCTTGAGGAAGCCGAAGCGCACGGAATTTCCGTGAGCGGTTATATCAGGATGTTAGCACTGGAAAAGAAGCACAAAATTAATGAGGGAGAGCATGACACCAGCCGTCAACATTAACGGCAACTCGGTCCGGGCATTGGTTGCCAACGCCGGTGCCCGGCAAAAGCACTTGTGCGAGCGACTTGGAGTAACCAAGTACACAAGCTCGCGATGGTGCCAGCCGGGCATTCACGCCATCTCCATAAAGAGTGCTGCTAAACTCGCGGCCATGTTCGATTGCAGCATTGAAGCTTTATCGGGCTTGCCGACCGCTCCGCCGCAGCTTACAGACGCCGAGCTTGATTTGCTTCAAGCCTACCGCGGGCTGAAGCCTCTACAGCAGGCAAAGGCGCGAATCGCGATTGAAACCATCCGATCATCCAATGCGTAGCATCACTTTTGACGCAGCCTCGATGATCTCGCGCTCCAGCCCCGTGACCGTGTACCGGTCCGTAATGCCGCTGCCTTCAGTGTGCCCCAGCACCGCCCTTGCAGCCGCCACTCCGAATTTGCGCCTCACGCGGGTCCCGCAGGCATGGCGCAGTTGATTCGGGTTCCAGTCCGGCATTTCGACTCCGGCCTTCCTGGCGGCCCTTGTGGCGTACCGTATGGCCTTGCCGTAGTTGGTCACGTTCCAGTATGTGCCCGAAGGCGTCTGAAATACGATCTCGCTCGCGATATATGGCTCCAGCACCTTCCACGCCCGCGGACCGATGACGATGACGCGGGGCTTGCCCTTGTGGATGGTCTTGTGTAGCTTTGGCCGGTACAAATGGACGGCACCCATCTTCTCGATCTCACCGGCCTTCATATCGCACAACTCCCCCGGCCGCATACCCGTCAACTCCTGAACCGCCACCATATCCCGGATTACTTTCCGGGCATGCACGATCGACTGCTTGACGTGAAGGTGCGACACCGGCAATACCGGGTCCGTCTCCTTTGCCTTGGATCTCCCGCGCTTCAGGGCGTCGACCGCCCATACCTCGCTTTTGGTCCGGGCAGAGCAATGCCGGTTGTCCAGCNNCCCAGCGCCCAGGAGAAGAACCGCTTCCATATCGCCACCCGCTGATTGACCGTCTCCCGCGTCAGTCCGCTTTCAATGAGTGCGTCCCTCGCGTCGATGATGTTGTGGTAGGTGATGTCGTCGATAGGCATGCGCCCGTAACGCTGGCGCAGCAGCCGCAGGGCGATCTCGCAGTTGTAGGCTTCCCCGGTCCCGCTCCCGTCCGTGCGCCGGTAGTATTCAGCGGCCCAGCCGTCAAACGAAGCTATGCAGCTCTCAAGCGTATCGCCGACAGGCAGCACCTTCTTGCTCGATGCTTTTTCCCATACCCGCCAGGCGATAGACTCGGCCAGATTGCGCCCCTCGGATTCCGGCAAGGCCATCTTGCGGCCGGGGAGACGAAGCGCGACGTTTTTACGACGCTTCTCGCCGGGCAGAGTCACCCGCCAATTCCATCTCCCGTTATTAACCCACAAAGATCCAGGTAGTTTTTCCATGCCCCAAGCGTACTGCTTTTGGCCTATTGATACAACCGAAATTTGTCATCCAAGCCCTATTATTTGTCATCAGCAATTAGTTGCGGTCGTGGCTTGTGTCATAAGTTGTTGATTATTAACGTGTTATGGTCGGGGTGGCGGGATTCGAACCCGCGACCTTCAGCTCCAAAAGCTAAAACAGGGGTTAATCGCAACTTATTGAGTAATAGCGTTTTATGCGCTTATAAGCCTAATTGACAGGGATTTACATAGCCCAAAGAGTGTCAGTTTGTGTCATTAATAACCATTGCATTTCACGAATGTCATCTAGGTTGTCATCTGCGTTTTACTTTTCGGCCTGCGCTTCTTCCCACTCCCGGCTCATGGCCTGCATACGCTTTCCGTAGGCTGTCATGGTGAGGTTTGGCGTCCTCATCTTCGGCTTCATACCCCGAGCCTTCAGCGACTCGCGCAAGGCATCCCTGGCCTCTTCCTTGGGCAGCTTCCCGAGCAGTTTGCGCATTCGCTTCTCGTCCGCTTCGGTTGCATTCGGGGAGGTTCCCGGAATGAGGATCTTGCCTAGCGCCTTTTTGTACTCTGCGGGTCCTTTGCTGGTTTGCTTTATGAAGCGCGGATCGTCGTAGTCCGGCTGCACCGAGACGCCGAGCATGGTCATCGCGGTAAGCACATAGGCCGCATCCGAATCCTCGACAGACATTATCTGATACGACTCCCGGAGCGCCAGCGGAATCATCATATCCTTGACCAGTCCGAGCTTTGTGACCGGTGTTCCGTCGAAGTTCTTTTGAGTGATGACGCTAAGCCCAACCCCGATAGCCGGGTGCGCCTTGGACTGCGCGAATCGAGCAATCACATCGAACAGGTCGCTCCCGAAGGCCACCTTCTCTTCCTTCAGTTCGTCCGCATCGCCCTTCAACAGCCCCGTCTCGCGGAGCTTGCGCTTGCCCTTGGATGTTACCGAAACGCCGGTGCCAACCCTGGCCGCAAACGTAATCAGCGGCCTTACCCATCCGATTGGATTGAACCGGTGCCGTCCCAATGGTATCGCGCCAAAGTCCGACGACCTGGGATCCAGCTCGACGGGTTCATCGTTAAAAAGGGCATTCAGCAAGTAGATCAAGAACAGTGATCCGAGAGCGCGTCCGTATTCCCGGACAAACAGCATCTTTATTTCCCGAGGCCCCCGGCGCATCGGTATGAAGCCGAGCGTATCAAATGCCGCCTTCAGGAATCGCGGCGCCCACAGGTAATGCGCCAGCGTTGCCGGATCCTGCTTCTTGAACTCACCGCGGCCCGAAAGGATGTTCACGCCGGTGGCGAGCGCACGAATCTTGTCCGTGTTAGTGTCGGCCGGGTTCTTTGTTGCGGTCAGAAGCCTATCGAATACGTCCGCCCTGATGGTATTGAGGAAGGTAGCGTAGGAGCGGTTCGACGCCGGAATGCCGGGTATCTTGTCGAGCTTATTCAGTTTGAACCGATCCTCAACGTCCGAAAAGTTGCCGGTCCCGGCTNNACTTTTGGCGCGTTTATAGACGCCGTTCTTCCAGTTCTCGCGCTCCCGTAGCTCCTGGGCGAACACGGCGGAATTGCCTTGTTTCCATGCTCTGAACATTCTGGCAGTCGCCTTCATCCCGAGCAGGGGATGGGAAAGAAGCATGTACCAGCCTTGCCGTCCGACCGCGCTGAAGTCGAACGACGCAAGGATATTGCGCTGATCATCCATGCGCTCCAACAACCATTCGCGCCTAACCTCGGTCGGTTGGCGATTGCGACGCCGGACCTCTTCTTTCATCTCCGCCCACTCGCGCCTAACCTCGGCCAATTCGGCTTGCAGACGCATCGCCTCCGGATCCTTGGAGATGTCAACGTCCTTGCGCTCCTTCGGCTTGAAGTCCTTCTCCCTGATACGGCGCTGCATCTCCGTGATGGCTGACTGCAGGCGGCGCTTCTTGGCCTCGACCGCGGCCATACCGGGGAATGCCGCTTCCTTCAGTTCGGTAATCTCCTTTTTGATAGCGTCGCGGTCCGCTCGGAGCTGGTTCAGTCGCGCATTGAACGGAAGGCGCTTTGCAGCCTTGTCGGCAAACTTCCCGCTTCGCGCATCCTTCAGGGCTTGCTCGTTTTCGCGGAGGCTCTTTTCGGCGGCGGCGAGGGCGATCAGGATTCGCTCGTCATCCGTGACCGGCTCCTTCGGAAACTTCTCGTCGTACTTTTTCTTGAGTTCGTCGCGGCGCTTCGTGAGTGCTTCGAGTTCGTCGTCGGGCTTCATACCCTTCTTGATGCGGACCATGCGCTTGTTTTCGGCAATGGCCGCTTCGAGGTCTTCGATGGCGTTGCTCATCCGAGTCTTGGCAGCCTGGAGCGCGGAGGCAAGCTGGGCCTGCCTACGGAGATCGGAAATGATTCGATCGATGGCGTCCCGGTCCGTCTTGAACGCCTTGCCGTAACCCGAGAAGGCATCCCGCACATCCTCCGGCGTCTTGTACTTGTCGTCGTCCTGGACTATATCGAACACTTCGGCAACGGCTTCGTCCAGCGTGGTCGCGCCATTCTCGACGGCCATACGGAAGAGGGCCTTGATGGACGTCCCCCCGCGCTCGCCGCCGTCTTCATCGGAGGACGGCTTCGGCTTTGACCCGGGTTTCGGTTTGGGCTCCTGTTTCCGACCGAT
>DIZZ01000232.1 GCA_002428045.1 Verrucomicrobia bacterium UBA6015 | reverse complement strand
TGCATGTCCTGCGCACACGCTTGAATGAACCTTTTCAGGAGTTTATTGACTTCCTGAAATAGGTTCGATTCGGATGTTGGATTATTCGAAAGGTGCAATCAGGACATGGGTAACACAACGTGGGGGCTGTGGGAGCAAGATGCTCCCGCCACTTTGGGAATGCCTTTACCTTTCCATTTGGCTTGCAGCTATGCGGCCGGGGTGGCACCCGGCCCTCCAGTGGGTAGCCGACCGGGGTGGAACCCGGAAATAGAGGGGCGCACTGGCAGGCCGGTTATGCCCGGATGGTCGGGCAAGGGTGCCACGACCTACTCAAATGTGCTACGGGATCACATCGTAACATATTACATTTGAACGGCTTTGATGACGCTCGCTGACAATTTTGCAGGGGCCTTGTCGCGCTGACAGGCCAAGGAGAACCGGCGCATGGCCATGGTCACGGCGGCATCGTCCATCCCCCCGGCTTTCCTGCCAACTTCCGCCAGGGTCAGCCCCGTGCAGCGACGCGCCACCCCCAAGACCAGATACCGTCGCTTGTCGCCATGCCGCTCGCGAAAGGCAGACCACGGTTCGCCGGTTTGACGCCCCACCTCCGCCACCACANNCCGCACGGCTCAGCGTCCGCAGCAGGCGTGGATGGTTGCGACGAGGACTTCGGACGCTTCGCTTTTGGCTACATAGGCGGCGGCGCCAGCTTTGCGCATATCGTCCCCGCGGTCGGACTCCGCATACATGGAGAGGCCGATGACGATCATCTCCGGGAATTCGGCGTGAATGACCCGCGTGGCCTCGATTCCGTCCATCTCTGGTATTCCGATGTCCATGAGGACAACGTCTGGATGCAGGGAACGAGCCTGCGCCACGCCGATCTTCCCGTCCGAAGCCTCGCCGACCACCTCCATGCCGGGATCCTGGGACAGGAGTTGAGTCAACCCCTGGCGCACGATCCGGTGGTCGTCGACCAGCAGGATCCGGATCCGGGCGGGCGAAGGTGACTCGGTCTGCACATTCAGTTTGCCGGCTACATCGGCCCGCGCCGACACCCCGACATGACCGGGCGACGCTACGGACGGGGACGGCAACGAGGCGATCGGCGCCATCAGGGTGACGCGACAGCCGTGTTTCGGCGCACTTTCTATCGTCATGAGCCCGCCGAGCGCGTCGAAGCGCTCGCGAATCGCCAAGAGACCGAATCCGCACTCCGGGCCGTCGCACCGGTCGGGCGTGGACGGGGCAAAACCACAGCCCTTATCCGCGACGACCACCTCAATCCGCGCGTCGGGCCGGATCGCAATCGTCACTTCGGCCGTTGAGACGCCTGAGTACTTGACCACATTGAGCAGCAGCTCCCGCACGGAATGAAAAATCGCCTGACGCAAGTCCTCCTCAATCCCGTTGGCGCGTTCGTCCACTTCTGAATGGACGGTCAGTCCGTGCGTCTCCTTCATCCGAAGACGGATCCAATTCATGGCGTGGGCGATACCGCCCTCCCGCAGGATGGGCGGACTGAGTTCCAGAACGAGGGACTTGGATTCCCGAAGGGCCTCCTCCACGGCCGATCTGGCCATGTGCACGTTCTTGCGTAGCGCCTCGTCGACCTGTCGCTCCAATGCGGACAGGTTGAATCGGGCCCCGACGAGCAGCTGCTGAAGCTGGTCGTGAATGATCTGGGCTATGCGCTTGCGTTCCTGTTCCTCGGCACGGGCCAACTTCGCGCCGAGTTTTCGGAGCTGCGACGTGGTATGTTCCAGCGCGAGGTTGGCCTGCACCAACCTTCCTTCGGCCTCCTTGCGCTCGACGATCTCCTCCTGCAGCGAAAGGTTACGCGCCGCAAGTTCGGCGGTGCGCGCCTCCACGCGGCACTCCAACTCGGCGTGGGACTGCTGTAACAGATCCGCCTTCAGCGCCTGTATCGTGATGTCGTCGAACATCACGAACACCTTGTCGGCCACCGGCACTCCGAATGCAGCGATGGTCTTCACTGTGCGGTCCTTGCAGGTGATTCGGTAGTCGTCGCGCTGGATCTCACGGCCTTCTGCGAGGGCCGAGGCGACCCGCCCCATCCATCTCTCTCTAGCCTCGTTCCGGGCTCCGGGGTCCGGGTACGTCTTGAGCCACCACTGGTCCATGGTTGGGATATCCGAGGGCTGGTAGCCGAACGTTTCGATCGCCTTCCGGTTGATGTACTCGATGACGCCATCCACGCCGACAATGGCCATGGAGATTGGCGCCAGTTCGATGATCACCCGCAGGAGTTGTTCGCCGTGCCTTATCGCCTCCTCGGCCTGTTTGTGAGCGTCCACCTCAATCAGCAGCCGATCATTGACGCTTTGAAGCTGGTCCCGTGAGGCCGCGAGCTCGGCCGTACGCGCTCGCACGTTCTGCTCCAAGGTCTCTTGGTCCTCAAGCAGTTGCGTCTGTACCTCGCGCAGGCGCGTGAGCGAGACGGCCAGGTNNGTCTGTGCTCAGAAGCCGCTCGATTTCGTCCTCGATGATGCGCGGGGATGGCGCGACGACGAACTCGTCGCAGGGGGCGCCATTGGCGATGAACGCCGTTTGCGTCGCCCAGCAGTTGGTTCCAAAGCGCTTGGTGCAGTAGCCGGCGAGCTTGCCGGCGAGCATGGCGCTTCCCCAGCAGACGCCCAATCTCTTCTGGTACAACCCCTCCCACGTGTTGTAGGCCCGGAAGCGGCATTCTCTCTTGCCGGGGTCATCCCCAATGAGCAGCCACTCGCCCCAACCCGCGACCGCAGCCACGATCCCGATGGCCTTGAACCCGTCGCTGAAACCGGGATGGAGCGACATCAGCAACCAGTCGGCCTCCACGCTCTTGCGGCCCTCGGATTGAAGGGCCAGGGAGAAGCGTTCAGGCCCCACCATGGCGGCGACCCCGGACATAAGCCCGGCCAACGTGGAGTCCACCCACAGCATGGCCACCGGCAGGCCCTGGAAGGCGCAGGTTCCCTCCTGGGCATTCCACGTCAGAGGGATGCCCTGAACGACAACGCGGTCCTGGTTCGCGCGGGAGTCGCCGCGATCCGTGGTGGTTCCGGCTGCGGTCCTTGGTCGCTTCGTGTTCTCAACATCGCTCATGGCTTTGCTATGCCTTCCATCTCAGTTCTCGATCCCAAACTGCCTGAGTCGCCAGTGCCATTCAGGTCTGTCCCTATGCGATAAGTATTCATAGTAGTCGGATTATAGTGTGCTCTTTGGAAATCGTTTGTAAAAGCCATGTGAATTCTCTGCCGAACGCCTCGGATGAGGTTACAAAATTGAGCTCCGCTCAATTTTGTAACCTCAATCCGCTTGTTCGGAAGTCTCCGGTTTCTGTTTCCGAGGCGTGATCTGCCGGAAGATTGCAGCAAGTCCGATTAGGACTATGATCAAGTAGGCCATGGTCCATGGGATTGATTGTCCCTCGCCCCAAGCATGGAGGCCCCCCAGCGATGCGCCAAGCACCAGAACGACACCTCCGACTGCACCCCCGATCGATCTGCCTCTGTTGAATAGTCCCCGTATGGCTAAGCCAACCGCGGCAAGTGCCACGAGGAGTACGATTGCACCTGTAATTCCCATGATGTCTTCCTCTCTCTATGTTCCGAACGTCAACCATCAGTCGCGCCGCGTAGCGGCGTTGACTGGATGGTCTGGTTAGCATTTTGTATTTCCGCCTTCATTCCTTGGACTGATTCTGGAGTCAAGACTCCGTTAATCTCTGGCAAGGCCAATCTGAAAAATACTGAATCAATAATGTCTTTGTTTGTTTCTTCGAAGTCGACGTCTTCGCGACACTCTAGATTTTCAGCCCACTGTTGTAGTTGGGCGCTGGAAATCTCTCCCGCCAAGTATCTGTCTATGATCGAAAGAAGGTGCTCCCGAGTAATGATTAGCAATGGCTCATCATCCAGCCAATCCCAGCCGAACGTCCAAAGCTCAGCATGAAGCTGCTCTGTGGGTGGTCGATAAGCCACAAGCTCATGTAATATTTCGGCTCGTCGGTTCATTGTTTTCTTCTGCTAACAGTACTTATTATGCCTACTTCATTTTTTGTGACCCTGTGTTTCACCAGGGGTCAGGGTATAATTGCGGCAGATCGATTGTCAATCGCATAAAGTACGCCACTGTAGATGATTAAAAGCGATTTGAAAGGTGTCATCCTGGCTGCGAAGTAGGCTTTATGCAGATTGTCAGGTAGGCTTTATGCTCTCACCAGGAAATAATCGTCAACATTGCCATACACCAATTTGCACCCCCTCTACCTCTGCCGCAATCAGGCATATGCCAGGCGGCCCCTTGGCTGCGGTACAGTGCGGCCAAGCCCCTTGGCCGTGGTAATCCACTCTTGAATAATCTGTTGTGCGTTGGAGAGGGCTTCCTGATAAGTCTGCCCGTCTGCCATGCAACCAGGAAGCTCCGGTACTTCCGCGACAAAAGCGTTGTCTTCATCGCTCCAGAAAATGATGATTTCGTATTTTGATGCCATAATCAGTCCTCCATTTTAAGATTGTACTTCAGAATCACATCGCGAACCTGTTTTATCTGATACGGCTTTCCCTTGCCGCTTTTGGGTTGCAGGTTCAGGATCTCCTCGACTCCTGTCATCGTGAATATGTGGTGATCCCCTCGGATTCTCTCACCAAAGCCAAGGCGTATCAGTAGTGCGCACAGCCCGTCGAAGGGCACGTTCGCATCAGATCGACGCATCAGGATGTGCTGATATAGTTTTTCTTGATTACCCATGCTGACAAACTAGCACGGATGGACGCCGTCGTCCATTCTCTTCTCTGGCATGTCAGCGGTGAGGCGGCGGTATCCCGTCGCCTCCACCGCCTTGTCCTGCCATCTGTTTGAGTCCTGTTTCTATGACCTCGTGAAGCAACGTGATGATGTCGGGTAGCGTGTGATCGGCCTCGGACGGTCGGCTTGGCATAGTCGCCGTCGTGATGGATCGGGCACCCGCAAATCTCGCATTTCTCATTCATTTTATCTGGCAGAACGTTATTCCTACTTCATTTTTTTTGTGACCCTGTGTCTCACCCGTGGTCAGGATATATTTGGCACAGATCGATTGTCAATCGCATAAAGTACGCCACTGTAGATGATTAAAAGCGCTTTGAAAGATGTCAGCCTAGCTGCGATGTAGGCTTTATGCAGATTGCCAGGTAGGCTTTATGCAATCACCAGGAAATGATCGTCAACATGACTGCATAAAGCCTACTTCGCCGATAAAAGTGCAAAGGACCCAGCGATGAATGACCCGGTTTGTTCGAACACGATGCGCGAAGCAACCGTGCGAAACCCGCATGCCCCGCGTTTCAGGATAACTTTCTTCAGCCACCTCATCATGCGCGCCGGGGTCACCGACTCCAATATTACTAATCGTCAGTCCCGATTAATCCAATTACTGCCCTTACGCTTGAAGAAAGAGAGCCCCCGGCGGTGCCGTGCGTCGTCAAGTGTGCGCATGGCACCGCCGACCATAACTGAAATTGTCAATGGGTGCGCATGTGTCCGATCCAGAGGCTTTCCAGCAAGGCACCGCTGGCCTCATCCTCGATTTCGAGGAGGTACCACCGGTTCCAGGCGGGTACGGTCAGCTCGTAGGTTGAGCCGCCTTCCAGTCCCGTCACGCTCTGAATGAACTGATCGCCGGTCCGCTCATAGAGCAGCAGGTTCAGCGGGCCCGTGCTTTCCGGCAGGCTGATCATTTCCACTGGCAGCCCGATCGGCAGCCCGGCGTCAACCTCGACCGTCGCGATCTCTTCCAGGGGCAGTTCGGCGACCCGACCCAGCCAGCCGCCGTAGTCGAGCGTCGCGGTCTGCTCACCGACATCACGGCTCATCACGCTCAACCAGTAACGCTGGCCAGCTGGCAGTGACGGAATCTCCAGTTTACACGGAGCCACTGTCGGTGCCAGCACCTGCGTGAAGCCGTTTGTCCAGGGATCAAACAACGTCGCCTCAACGACGCTATTGCTGTCGTACGACAGGCTGAACAAGATCTCGCTGGCTGCCACGCCGAACGGGGCGACAACGGATTCCTGAGGAGGCATATCCGCCTGCGCGGCATACTGGTCCTGCTTCGGTTATTGGGGTCACGTCTCGCCATTCTTCAATCCCACGCGACATCACGTGATACCAGCCACCATCGACATCTATGCGTAAAGGCCTTGCCATGATCAAAGTCAAACACAACCTATCCCCTCCGTCAACTTAAATGAAGAATGGCGAGACGTGACCCCAATTGGCATTAAGAAAGGCGGATCAGCCT
>DIZZ01000089.1 GCA_002428045.1 Verrucomicrobia bacterium UBA6015 | reverse complement strand
GCGGTTGGGCACATAGGTCGGAGGCTGCTGGAGCTGGCTTCCCGACAGACTGTCCAGTGCCGGCACGGCGATCGCCGGGTCGGTCAGCGCCGAACCGCCCCGCGTCAACCCGGCAAAAAAGGACATATCCACGGTCTCATGCCGGGCCACTCCGGCGGCCTGNNGCCTGCCAGGCGGCCATTTCCAGCTCGCGCGAGTGCTTCTGCCCGTACGCGAAGGAGAGGGCATAGACCGCCTCGATCCCCGGCGTGCGGCAGACCGCATGCAGCAGCGTCGTCGAGTCCATGCCGCCCGAGAGCAGTACCACCACCGCCGGTTCCGCGAGAATTTCCAGGTTTGTTTGCATTACAGGTTGTTGCGACCACAAAGTGGTCGCAACGAGAGGTTAAAACAACAGCCTTACAACACCGCAACNNGACGTGCAGCCTGCGGACCGGGTTGAACCGGTCCCTCCAGGGGGGCGGTGTGGAAGATTGATTTCGACTTTCGACTTTCCCGATTTCGACTTTTCGTCCCTTACCCGATCGGCCTGAGCACCGCTTCGGTGATCGAGCGGCCGTCCGAAAGCACCGGGGCCTCGCGCAGGCGCCAGCCTCGCCGCTTGGCTACCGCGATCATCCGGTGGCCGCGCGTCAGGAACAGCAGCGCATCAAGCTGGAAGGCGAACCAGTAGAGGATGGCGGCCGCCTTGTGGAGACGGCAACGGGCATCGACGGGACCTGCCGCCCGGCGGCTGTCCATGCTCTCGACCACAGCGGAAGCAAGGGCCATGAAGAAGCGCTGGTAGGTGCGCAGACTGGAAACATCAAACCCGCTCTTGAGTGCCGCAAACAGGCGGCCTTCCGTGTAGCCGATCCGTAGCTGCCCGACAGGTTGCAACCGTCCGCGGACGGTATTCAGCAGCGAGAACGGTTTTTTTCTTGCCGCACAGACGATCAGCCGCCCGTCGGTTTTCAGCATCCGGTGACATTGCTTGACGAAGGCCGCATCGGAGGCTTGCGTCTCGAGCATCCCGAACACGATCACGACATCGAAGGTACCCTTGGCAAAGGGTTCCTCGGGCGGTGGCGGCAGGACCTCCACATGATCTTCCACCACCTCGCGGATACGCGCCGCCGTTGCCGCGTCAGCGGTCAGCGAATGCCAGCGGCCACCGGCCCGGCGGAGCTGGTAGCTGAACATGGCGTTCGAGCTGCCTATATCCAGGCAAACGAGATCGGCGACATCCCCCAGGGCGGCAAGCGACTCCTGCAATTCAATCTGCATCGCCAGCGACTTGCGGAAGACGAATCCGTCCAGTTCCACCGCACTCATGCCTTGCCCCGCTTCGCTCATGGCTGCCACCGTTCCCGCTATTCCCGTTGCCCGAGATACTGTTCCACATCCAATGCCGCCATGCAGCCGTGACCGGCCGCCAGCACCGCCTGCTTGTAGCGGCGGTCGCGCACATCGCCACAGGCGAAGACGCCCGGCGTCGAGGTACACGTGGAGCCCTCGACGGCCACGATAAAGCCCTCGTCGTCCAACGGCACCAGCCCTTGGAACGGCGTGGTTTTCGGATCATGCCCGATCGCCACGAAAATGCCCTGGCACTCCACCTCGCGCGTCTCGCCGGTATCGGCGTGCTTCAGGACCGCTCCCCGCACACCGCGCGCGTCGCCGGTGATCGTCTCCAGCACCCACGGGATCAGCCAGTCGATCTTCGGGTTTTTCCTGCACTTGTCGATCTCGATCGGGGCCGCCCGGAAATAGTCCCGCCGGTGCACGATCGTCACGCGCCGCGCGAAGCGCGTCAGGAACATGGCGTCTTCCATCGCGGTGTTGCCTCCGCCGACGACCAGTACATCCTGATCGCGGTAGAAGGCCCCGTCGCAGGTCGCGCAACCGGAAACCCCCTTGCCGTAGAACGCGGGCTCGGTCGCTATCGGCAACCGGCGAGCCTCCGCCCCGGTGGCGATGATCAGGGTCTCGGTCTCGATCACCCCGTCGTCGGTTTCCAGGCGGATGTGATCCCCCTCGCGGACGGCCTTCTGCACACTGGCATAGGACATGCGCGTACCGAAGCGTTCGGCCTGCTTCAGGAAGCGGTCCATCAGCTCGGCACCGGAGACCGGCTCCACGAATCCCGGATAATTCTCGACCTCGTACGAGACCGTTAGCTGCCCACCGGGTGCCGGTCCCTCCAGGACCAAGGGATTCAGGTTGGCTCGCGCCGTATAGATCGCCGCTGTCAACCCAGCGGGTCCGCTTCCTGCAATAACTACATTCTCCATCGATTACATCCTTTCTGCTGACATCGTCTGATGCCATAATTGAGTCCACCAATGCAGAGCCGACAACGCCATTTGTTTTAGCACTGCCTCCCCGCCAACCCCCGAACGCCCCATGATCATGACCCCGTTCTTCCAGTTCTGCACGACCAGTGCACAGGCGGGGGATTCCCCCCCAAGCACTCGCCAGGCATCTTGTACACGTCCCGCGGCAAGCGATTCGCAATCTCCGCCAGGCGTTAATTCCTGCAGGCTCGCCAGGCCATGCCGCATAATCTGGGCCGCCTTGTCGTCGACATACAGGATGCCATTATTGACCATCGATGCCCCCTGAAAGGCGTTCAGGAACTCCCCCTTGGTCACCAGGCCGTGGCGATGACGGGACGCCAGCAGGGCCTGTTCGACAATCTGTGGAGAACTGCCGAAAATAAAGAATCCCGATGGAGAGGCAAAGCTAGGCTGTATCGGTAGGGTTCCAGGCATGATGGTCGTCTCGGTGCTGCGCATGGCAACCCCGGCAACCTGGGTCTCGGACAGCACCAGCCCGAGCCGCGACAGTTGCATCTCGACCACCCCCCGCAGAACCTCCTCGCCCGTGCCAATGACGACAAGGAAAGAGGGGACAGGGATGGCGACGCCCCCTCCACCAGGCAAGGCCCATTCCTTCGTCTCATCAAAGCGTAGCGCCACCAGATACTCATCCCGCAGGCTCCCGAGAAGATCGGGTATCTGGATCCCCAGCAGTGCCTGGGCGGATTGGCTGAACTGTTCAAATGCCTGGCGGGCGGCCGGTGTACCCGCCTCGCGGACCCCGTCGCCCAGCATTTTCCACAAGGCGACAGGATCAAAGGTACCCGCCCGCACAACGGAGAATCCTGCCGGTACGAAATCAAGACTGAGCAAATGGCGGGGCAGCCAGCCAAAGCAGCCCCGCCACAAGGGAAGGTTGGCATCGGCCGCATCCCTCAGCAGGAACACCTTGGTGGCGTAACGGCCATCGGGATGGGCCACCGAGCTGACCCCGAGTCCACGCCAGGCGCTGAGTCCCTGCCGGGCAAGGACGCCGCGAAGCTGTTCGATGGCCTGCCGCGTTTCCTGCTCGACCGCTTCGCCAGCAGGCAATCCTCGCTTTCCCGAGGCCAGTGTTGCCAGCGAACGGTCCAGCCAGCGCCGTGCACTCACCACGAGAAACAATTCACCCCCCGGGTCGAGTGGCGACGCAATGGCCTGGAAATCAAGCGTCTGGGAGTCCGCATCGGCCGCCAGCGCCAGTGGCGCCATGCCCATGCAGGCTAGCCCCAGAAGCATTATCACCATGCCCGTTAATCGACCGTTTATCATACCCGTTATCATACCCGCACCGCATCTCTCTCTCAAACGACGCTCTGACCCGCTCCCGCATGCCGTTTGGCGGATTCGACGGTGTTGACCATCAGCATCGTGATGGTCATCGGGCCGACGCCCCCCGGCACGGGGGTGATCATCGATGCCTTTTGCTTAACCCCCTCGAAGTCCACATCGCCCACCAGCCGGAAGCCGAATTTCTTTGTCGGATCGTCGACGCGGTTGACGCCGACGTCAATCACGGCGGCTCCATCCTTGACCATGTCGGCGGTGATGGTGTTGGGCCGTCCTGCCGCGACGATCAGGATATCGGCCTGGCGAGTGAAATCCGCCATGTTGCGCGTGCCGGTATGGCAGATGGTGACGGTGGCATTGGCGTGCTTCTGTTTTTGCAGCAGCATGTTGGCGACCGGTTTGCCGACAATGTTGCTGCGGCCAACCACCACGACATGCGCCCCCGGGATTGTGGCCCCGCTCCGTGCCAGAAGCTGGATAACCCCGTGTGGTGTGCAGGGCATGTAGCACGCTTGGCCAATGACCAGCCGCCCTACGTTGGCCGGGGTGAACCCGTCAACATCTTTTTCCGGGCTTATCGTCCCGATCACGGCATCTTCGTTGATGTGCTTAGGCAAGGGGAGTTGCACCAGGATCCCGTGGATGCGCGGATCATTGTTCATCTGCGTCACCAGGGCGATCAGTTCCGCCTGCGTGGTGTCGGCGGGCAGCCGATGGTCGGCAGAGTAGATGCCCGCCTCCTCGCAAGCCTTCTCCTTGGCTGTGACATACGAGGCGGACGCCGGGTCGGCGCCGACCAGGATCACACCCAGTCCAGGGATAATGTCCTTCGCCCGCAATCCGGCGACGTCCTGCTTCAACTCCGCGCGCATCTGCGCGGCGACCTGTTTGCCATCAATAATCACTGCTGCCATACAAAATGCCCCTTGATAAATACCGCTTTCCTTGCCGTCGTATCATGGTATCTTCCCTGCATTTCCGCAATGTTTTTTTATGCGATGCGGCAACGCGCATCATCCTGGCCCGCTGGCCTAAACGCGTTGCCCTAAGTTATTGAGATTGACGCCTTTGCTTTGCACGCTACCCTGTATGCTTCGCTCGTTTGCAAATGACGCTTTATTGGGACATGGGTATGGGATTGATTCTGATTATTCTTACCGGGCTTGCCTGGGGTGGCATCGGGGTGGTACTGGGGATGGCAGCCCGGCGCCGGTTCGATGTGCTCCCCTTCATCACGATAGCCACCGTGGTGTCCTGCATCGTGGTCGGCGTCTTTTTTGTGCGATGGCCCGTCCTCATGGCGGGTCCGGTGGATCGGTTGTTGCCCCTTACGCTGGTGCTCGCCGGCGCTGGCGTGGCTGGCGTGTCGGGGATGATGGCCATGCAGAAGGCGATGACGGCCGGTGCGGCGGCCTGGACGGTCGGTCAATCGGCCATGGTCATTCCGTATCTTGCGGGTATCCTGTTCCTGGGTGACCCCCTGCGGCCGGGCGGCGTGCTTGGCGTTCTGTTGATCATGCTCAGCCTGGCGTCGTTCTTCAAGGATTCCCAGCGGAGCAGGGTAGGGGGCATGGGCTGGTTCCGGTTCGCGTTATTGGCGTTCGTGCTGCTGGGCGTGCAGCAGACCTTGTCGTCCCTTCCCTCATCGTGGGATGGCTGGAGCGATGCAGCCAATCTTCGCCCCCCGCTGGTCTTGTTGGCGGGGGCGATTCCCTTGACGCTGCTCGTCATCCTTCGCGCCAGGCCGATTGACCGCCGCATGGTTGGGTTGGCTCTGGGGTACGCCGTCTTTATCATTTCCGGGCAGGTTCTGCTGTTCAGGGCCATGGATTGCCTGCGTGCCGAGGGACGGCTGTCGCTGGCGTTCCCCGTGGCTCTGGGGACCTGCATTATCTTCGTCTCCCTGTGGGATATCATTGTCCTGAGGTCCGGGTTCAGCCGGTTGACCTTGCTCGGGATTGTCCTTGGCGCGGCAGGGGTCATTATGATGGCCCTGGCTTGAGACTTGATCAAGGAGGATCGGATTCTTCCCTTGGACTAATTATCAACCTCGGCGATTTTGCCCCCTTGGCGCGAAACCTCACTCCAGGTATTGGCTGGACATTCGATGCGTACGACCTCGGAGGTGTCCATCGGGTGCCTGCGACAGTTGCCAGTGAGCAATCCTGCCAAATGCGAAATCGATGGATTGTGTGCGACCAGCGCGACGCAGGTCAGCGAATCCGGCAAGGCGGCAAGGGCACGGAGCAGGTCGTTGTGGTTCCCCGTGTAAAACACACGATGGCGTTGCACCGCAGTTTCCGGCAACTCAAGTGTTGTCGCGATCAGGCGGGCGGTGGCGGTAGTGCGGACGGCATCGCTACAGAGGATCCGCTCCGGCAGCGGCGGCGTCTTGCGCAATGCTTCGCCCGCGTTCAAAGCGTCGCGTTTCCCTTTGCTGGAGAGCTCACGCTCGACATCTTGCTGGTCGGCCTTGGCCGTGCAGGCCTGTGCGTGACGGATCAGGATCAGATTTTTCATAAAGTTCAACTCCGTGACATCAACTCCGTCCATCATCCATTTGCATGGGGATGATGTTGCAAGCGCCGCAACCACCACGCAACCCATGGAAATCGAGTCGGATGGGACTCCACAAACAAGTCGGGACGATGAACATCCCCTGCATAAGTTATTTGGATGGCATGCTTGCGCTCATAATCATAGACCCAGGCATCCGGAGCCAGCGGTACGTGAGTCTGGAATACCAACCACCGGTCGACATTGGACCACGCTTCGTTATCGACCGGGCCGCCATTTGGATGCTTATAGCATTCATAGCGGGCATCATCATCCCAGCGGCAGAAATCGAACCCGGTATGCCGATTGTTCAGGTCGGTGTAGCTTCCGCCTGAGGGCATGATGCATGCGGAGCATCCGCGGTCCACCCGGCGACTGTTTCCAGGAATGCCTTCGCCAGTGACATCGACAGCGTAGATCTCATGATCGAATACTCCTGCCATCATTCGCCGCCCGTCCGCTGATATATCAAGGGACCGGGCACGGAGGTTAGCGATTGTCATTGTACGGTTTTGTCGGGTATCTATGTTCACCGCGTGTAAGCGATCCTCGTCGACATACCAGACCTCCCGCCCGTTCGGATGGAACATCAGCGCTCTCGGTTTGGGGTCCCGTGTGGATGCCAGGACGGTCAGCTCATCCCCCCATGCTGACATAACACAGACGTTGGTGCTGAAAAAGAAGGCAATGCGTTCTCCATCAGGGCTCCATCGGGGATAGCGACCGGTTTGCAGATTAACCGTGAAGGGACTCCCGACCCGCCCCAGACAAATCACCGAATTGGTCCCTGCGTTCGGGATTCCCTGGAATACCAGCCAGGCAGGGCAGTCTCCAGCGAGCTTACTCAATTCGTTTCGCGCACACTTAGGGATTTCGTCATAACTCATTTGCATGCCGATGATGCCGGCCAATGCAAGCGCTGGCAGCATAATCAAAAGAATGGTCAGCAGTTTGAAATAAGGCACTTTCCGTGTTTTCATCAGGCTCCCTGGCGGATAAGACTTTGATTTTATTCGACATGTGTTTCAGTCCGGGAAGTGGGTCATAATGCAGTATCAGTCCGCTATATTCAATAAAAATGACGGCCCGTTTAGCGACAGCAACTGTTTTGACATCAGGCGCATGCGGCGAATGTCGGGATATTCCGCCTCGCGCCGGCGAAAGGTTTCCCCGTGGTCGATGCGACGTCCCCCTTGCTGATAGGATTGGATCACGGCATGCAGCAGCTCGTGGAAGACGATATACTCGACAAATTCGCGTGGCACACGTGGATCATCGAGTAATGGATTGATTCGAATGGTGCGTGTCGCCACAGTCCACGAGCCGTACCGTATCGACCGGGGCTGCCGACGGGACGACCGCCTGCGGCGGGGCCCCCAGCCGATCTCGAACGCGATCTGTCCATCAAAGAACCGGGCATTCACGGCGTCGGCGATCGCTTGCAAATCATAGACCTGGCCCTTGGCCACCATCGGAGCCCGACGCCGTGGCCGCGAGGATGACGCAGGCACCACGATCTGGCGGGCAAACGCCGCCACCACCGCCCATTCCGTACGGCGACGCGTGCGTAGATAGGCCGCCAACGCCTGGTACACTGCCGTGGGGGCGTGGAGAAACTGCTCGTGCATGCGAAGGCGCACATGCCCTTCGCTGACATAGGCCACACTGATCATCCGGACCCGGTTGCGCGTTATCACCAGATCGACCCGGCGGCCTGAGGCATCCGCCAGGAACCGGCGACGTTGTTCAATGGCGGCGGGCGTGAGGGGCATCGTCATCAGCGGCGGTTCCGTGCTCATGACCATGACGGGTGGGAGGGTAGGCGTTTCGTGAATTCCGCGATCAAGGCTTGCTCAAGTGCCTTATCGTACTGGCCGCCGAGGAACCGTTCCAGGATGTCATCGTTGAACCGTGCCCAGCATTCGACCTCCAGCCCGGGCACGATCGGATAGAAGCATACACCCGCCTCCTGCGCGGCCTCAAGGTCACCGGGGGCATCCCCGATCAGTAGGATCCGTGACGCCGGGTATTTCCCGCCGGCAGCCAAGCGGATCTGCTCGGCCTTGGTGCCGATCTCCTGGCCGGCAATCAGCCGCACCAGGCCCTCGATCCGGTGGTGTCGCCACTCCGATAGCAGCGCTGCCTCAGGGGTTTGTGAAACCACCATTGAATCAGCCACCGAGGCGATCCGGCGTAGTGCTTCCAGCGCCCCCTCGAAGGGCGGGATCGGCTCCGTCCGGCGGGCAATGGCATCACTGACCGCCACGCTCCAGTCCAGTACGCGGCGCAGCTCGGGATTCCCGGTGTCGGCAACGGCGGCGGCCAGCGTTGGATTCCCCAGGGCAACCCCGGAGTGGACGTAATCCCGCAAGGCAACCGTATCCGGCAGGATCGCCCCGGACGCTTGAACATCCGCGCGTTCAGCCAGCAGTTCAAAGGTTTTCAGCAAGGTGAAGAATCGATTGCGCCCGCGCCACATGGACTTGAGGTTCACAAACTCAGCCGTCTCGCGAAGTGCCGCCGCCACCGGTTCCAGATGCCAGAAGGAGATAATCAGCGGATGGAAATAATCGCACTGCTTGATCGTCATGCTGTCAAACACGCACCCATCCGAATCCACCCCGCAAAACACGTCAAACGCCGGCACCAACCGGCGCAAATCATCCTGACCATAAACCCCCATGATGCTCCTGTTCTGCCCAACCCCGGCCGTCATTACGGCAAGCGTGGCGGTATGAATCCGATTTCACCAAAGCTCACAGTCTAACACAATACACCGGTAATAATCAACGGAATCGAAGCAATCCTGTTTGCTTGCATCGCCTTTGGATGGATGATACCTTGGTTCCAATGTTATTTTACAGAAGGGGCAGATACGGTTATGAAAGTGTCGATAGACGAGATCATTATCAAGGAACGGGTGCGAACCGAAATCGGCGATCTTAAGCCGCTGATGGACAGTCTCCAGAACTATGGACAGTTGAACCCGGTAACCCTTTCCCGCGAAAACGAGCTTATCGCGGGGCACCGCCGGACCCTGGCCGCCCGTGAATTAGGCTGGAAGTTTATCGAGGCCAGTGTTGTCGACGCCTCTACCGATGCTGACAAACTGCAATTGGAGTTAGAAGAAAATGTGTATCGGAAAGACTTCTCTCCAGATGAGCTTCTTGTTGGTTATCAGCGTCTTGCGAGGCTGAGGAGACCCTCGCTTCCCCGTCGGATTGGTCGGGCGTTCTCCAGCTTCTTCCGCTTCCTCTTCCCATGGCACCGGAAGCAGAATCGTAAAAACCAGGAACAGATCGCCGAGGCGCAGGCTCGCGAAAGTGATCCCGGCCATTTTGGTGTTTGATACGTGCCGAGGTAATTCATGAATGCACTACGTGTTGCTCAGTTAGTCCGTGAACTGTTGATCGAGATCGGGGAGGATCCCGAGCGGGAGGGCCTGCTCAAGACCCCTGACCGGGTGGCCGCCGCCTATCGGTTCCTGACCAGCGGATATCACACCGACATCAAGACGATCATCAACGGCGCGGTCTTCGAAAGCTGCGCCAATAACATGGTCATCGTCCGCAACATCGAAGTCTACAGCCTGTGCGAGCATCACCTGCTGCCTTTTTTCGGGCAGTGTCACATCGGCTATATCGCCAATGGCAAGGTGCTCGGCGTGAGCAAGCTGGCCCGTATCGCCAACGGTTTTGCCCGGCGCCTGCAGATCCAGGAGAACCTTACCCACGAGATCGCCCGGGCCATCCGTGACGCGGTCGATGCCGAGGGGGTCGGCGTGGTCATGGAATGCCGGCATCTGTGCATGATGATGCGAGGGGTGGAAAAGCAGAACAGCGTGATGACGACCTCTTCCGTGCTGGGTAGTTTCCACGACGATGCCGCCACCCGTGCCGAATTCAATAATCTGATCCTGCGCGACACCCGCCAGTAACCGATTGCCATCAGGCCTATCCCTTTATGACCCAGACGATTCCAGAGGCCATTACGATCATTGCCGGCAAGGGGGCGTACCCACGGCTGCTGGCCGAATCGGCCCGCGCTCAAGGGGTGAAGCGTATCGCCGCGATCGCCTTCCGGCGCGAGACCGATGCGGTGATCGCCAAGTGGGTTGACGAGGTCCACTGGATCTATCTCGGCCAGCTCGGGAACATGCTCGATGCCCTCAGGGCGACTAGCATTCCGAACGCCGTGATGGCCGGTCAGATCACGCCGACCCACCTCTTCCGGGTGCGGATGGATATGCCGCTGATCAATCTGCTTCGTCGCCTGCCCGAGCGTAATGCGCACACGATCTTTGCCGCCGTCGGCGACGCGATCCGTGGCGTCGGGGTGGAGCTTCTGCCCGCCTCCTCGTTCATGGAAAAACACATGCCATCTGCTGGTCTGCTATCCCGCCGTGCCCCGACCGCCTCGGAAGCGTCCGATATGCGCATCGGCTTCGAGGTGGCCAAGACGGTCAGCCGTCTGGATATCGGGCAGACCGTGGTGGTGAAGGATGGCACGATTCTGGCCGTCGAGGCCTTCGAGGGCACCGATGCCGCCATTCTGCGGGCCGGAAAGCTGGGTGGGGCGGGTGGGGTGCTGGTCAAGGTTGCCAAACCCGGCCATGATATGCGCTTTGATATTCCCGTCATCGGCCTGCACACGGTAAAGTCCATTCGCAAGGCGGGTATTCATGCCATCGCCGTCGAGGCGGGGCGGGCCATTCTGCTGGAACGGGAACGTGTTGTCGAGCGACTGGATCAATTAAACGTGGCCTTTTGTGCGATGGAGCAACCCTTATGACGAATGCAAAACTGCGAACCGGTGTGATTGGTGTAGGGAGTCTCGGGCAATGGCATGCGCGGATCTATTCCGAGATGGCGGATGTCGAGCTGACAGGCGTTTATGATGCCGATCCGGCCAGGGCCCGCGAGATCGCGGAGCGTTACCACACCCAGGCGTTCGACACGGTCGAACAACTCGCCGCCCAGGTCGAGGCGGTCAGTATCGTGGTGCCGACCAACCTGCATTTTGACGTCTTCCAGAGTGTCGTTCCATTCGGTGTGCATGTCCTGGTGGAAAAGCCGATTGCCACGTCCTACGAGGAGGCCGAAGCCATGGTGCAACAGGCCGGAGAGAAGGATATCCTGCTGCAGGTCGGGCATGTGGAGCGATTCAACCCGGTGATGACGTTTCTTTCCGATAACCTCACCCATGCCCGGTTTATCGAGGCCACACGTCTCGCCTCCTATCCCCCGCCACGCGAGGGCGCCCCGCCGCGGGGAACGGAAGTCAGCGTCGTGCTTGATCTGATGATCCATGACCTGGACATTATCCTGCGGCTGGCGAACTCGCCGGTCAAGGCGGTGCATGCCACGGGGGTTGCGGTGCTGAGCCCGACCGAGGATATCGCCAACGCCCGCATCCAGTTCGAGAACGGGTGCGTGGCCAATGTAACGGCCAGCCGGATCAGCCAGGATAAGCTGCGCAAGATCCGTGTTTTCCAGGACGACACCTACCTTTCGCTCGATTACATGACCCAGGCCGGGCAGCTCTGCCGCCGTTCCGCCACCGGCATCGAAGCCCTGGAGGTGCCGATCGACAAGTCCGAGCCACTGGCGGCGGAACTGCGGTCCTTCGTCGACTGCGTCCGGCGTCGCAGCGATCCGGTGGTGACCGGACGCCACGGCATGGAGGCCCTGCAACTGGCCATGGCCATCTGCCAGACGATCCGGGAACGCCCCTCATGAAGAAGATCATGATCATCGCGGGCGAGGTCTCCGGCGACATGCGGGCGGCGGAGCTCATGGAAGCGGCCAATGCGGAATGCAAGGGTCTGAAGTGGTTCGGTATCGGTGGTCCCGCCATGCGGGCGGCCGGAGCCGAGACCCGTTATGATGTCAAGGATATGGCCGTCATCGGGTTTGTCGAAGTCCTGAAACGGTATCCGTTTTTCAAGCGAGTGTTCAACGAGATGCTTCAGTGGGCAAGCACCGAGAAACCGGATCTGGCCGTATTTGTGGACTACCCGGGGTTCAACTTGCGCCTCGCCCGGCAACTGCACGCCAAGGGCATCAAGACGCTCCATTACATCTGCCCCCAGGTCTGGGCCTGGCACAAATCCAGGATCCCGCAGATGGCCACCTATCTCGATCACCTGATCTGCATTTTCCCGTTTGAGTCCAGTCACTTCAAGGGAACCTCCCTGCCCGTGACCTTTGTCGGCCATCCGCTGGTCGATAGCATCAACGACTTTCTCGAAGCGCCGGACGTGCCACTGCCGTGGAACGGGCTTATCCGCGTGGCGCTGCTGCCCGGCAGTCGCCGCTCGGAAATCGCGCGGCTCCTGCCGGTCATGCTGCGGGCGGCGGGGTTGCTGGATAAGCGGATTGACGGCATCAGCTTCATCATCGCCGCCCCGGACCAGCCGCAAGCGGATCTTGCCCGGGACATCTGCAAGCAAACCACCAACGGTCCCCGGCAGATCGAGGTGATCAACGATATGACCCGGGCGGTCGTGCGCCAAGCCGATGCCGCCATGGTCTGTTCCGGCACGGCCACGGTCGAGACCGCCCTGCTGGGATGCCCGATGGTCGTAGCCTACCAGCTCAACCCGGTGTCGTACTATATGTTCAAAGCCATGATCCGGGTTCCGTACATTGGCATGGTCAATATCGTCGCCGGACGCGAGATATGCCCGGAACGGGTCCAGGACCAAGCCACGCCAAGCGCCCTGGCCGCTGCGGTTGAACCCCTGCTAAGTCCCACTGAAACGCGCCAGACCATGCTGGAGAATCTCAGGCAGTTCAAAGAAAGCATGGGCGAAGGCGGGGCAGCGGCAAGAGCCGCCACTGTGCTCGTCGACATGCTCAACGCGGCTGTTCCACGCCAATGATTTTCAGGAAACGATCTTACCCTCTTTTTTTCGCCCGGCACCCCGGATGGTCGGCTTCCCTTTACCTTGCATTCATCCCCGTGAACCGATTACACTGGCGCCGACAGAACAGCAGGAGAACGTCTATGTCGACACTTATCAAATGGGTGGGGTGTGCAGGGGTGCTGATGGCCACGGTGGCGGCGGCGGGTGAGACGCCACCTGCAGCCAGTCCCTCGATGCCGGTTTTCACAACCGCCGTACATGTGCATACCAAACATTCAAGCGGGCGCTATTCCCTGCCGGAGCTCACTGACGTCGCCCGCAACGCCGGCACCGATGTCGTGATGCTTTCCGACAGCCTTTCAGAGAACATCCAGGTTGGCGTTCCGGGGCTGCGTCATGTGTTATGGGCAGGCTGGAGTCACCGCTCGATAACCATGCCCGGGGTCGCGGATTATCTGGAAACGATCCGCAAGGAAAACGCAAGGCAGGATGATGTGCTTTATATTCCCGGACTGGAGCTGGTCCCCCGCTATTACTGGAGCGGCTCGCTGCTCAAGAACACCATGGTCTGTCACAACCATCAGCGCAACCTGATTATCGCTGGCGTTAATGAACCGGACAAGATCCGCGATGTCCCGATCATCAATGGGTTCATGCGGGGGCGCGACATGCTCTGGATCCTACTGACCCGCATCGTTGCCGGCCTGTTGTTGCTGGCCGTTCTCGTGACCGTGCTTGCATCCGTGCCGCTGGCCAAACGGTCGAGGTTCCCGCTGTACGCTATATTCCGATCGTTCCTGCTGGTGCTAGTGGTCCCATTATTGCTCGTGGCCGTGGTGATTAATATCATACTGTCTTTCTCCCCGTCTTTCGACATCTATGGTCCGGAGAATGCGCAGCGCTTCGAGCAACGCGTACTCGACGCCGTCCAGAAGGCGGGTTGGATCGCGTTCTGGGCGCATCCGGAAGCAACCGACCATCATGATTTCCTGTTCAAGGGTAAAGGGTTCTCGGTCGATACGCGACCGTATCCTGAGCTTCTGCTGACGACGCGCGGATACAACGGATTCGCCGGTGTCAACGAGGGGGCCAACCAACTTGTGGGACCCGGCGAGATCTGGGATCGCGTGCTTCTGGAGTACATCAAGGAGGCTCGACCAACGCCGGTATGGTGCTTCGGCGAGATGCTTTATCACTACGAAGGACAGGCCGGTACCAAGAGCCTGGGTAACGTGGAGACGCTCATCCGAGCCCCCGAGAAAACCCAGGCAGCCCTCCTGGCGGCCATGCGTAACGGCGATTTCTATGCCCGCCGGAACGTGGACGGGCAGAAGCTCCGGATTGACCGCTGGGAGGTGATCCCCGGCGACCTTGAGAATACCGTGCTGATCGATATTGACTCCGAAATCCCCGGGGCCACGGCGGAGTTGGTCCTCATCTGTAACGGGGCCGTCATCAAGCGTGTCAGCCTGACAACCCCGGCCTCATTCCAGATTCCAGATGCATCGGACGGAAATCCAGCCTATTACCGGGCCTTGATTGAAGGTGCCCAGCCCCTGCGCGCTGTGACAAACCCGATTTTCGTACACCTTGGGAAACACGTGAACCCGTGAATGCACTTGCGCCAGGTTGTGCGGTTGACGGAACGTCCTCGCCTATCCGGGTCGTCTACCTGTTTGGTACCGCGGTGATCAAGGGGGGCGGCGAAGTCAGCCTGTTGGAGCTGATGTCCGAAATCCGCCATCTCGGGGTTGACCCGATCGGTGTCGTTGACGGTCCCGGGGAGATTCAGGAGCGGTTGGAGGCAGAGGGTATCCGCTGCATCCAGCAGGCGGTGCCCCCGTTGCGCCCATGGAGGATTCTTTCATGCCTACGGGCTTATCGCGCACTCAAACAAAATCTGGCAGAACTGGATGCGACGCTCCTGCATGCCAACGGAGCCCGGATCATGCTTTACGCAGGATTGGCCGGTCGATCATTGGGGATTCCCTGCATCTGGCATGTCAGGGTGCTCGATCGCGATCCGTTTCTTGACCGTGTACGCGGCTGGCTGGCGGACCGAATTATTGCCAATGCCGCTTCGACAAGGCAATCGCTGCAGGCGTTGATCAGGGACTCCGTCCGGATTGTGCAGATATACAACGGGATCCGCCTGGAGACATGCCAGGGAGCGCCTGACCATGCCATGGGCAGGAAACCCAACACACCGCCCCTGATCCTGGCGGTCGGGCGTCTTTCCCGCGAAAAGGGGTATGAGGATCTTCTGGATGCCTGTGCCCTCCTGAAGCAGGCAGGCACCGCCTTCAACGTTCGGATCATCGGCAACGCACCATCCGCCGACCCAGCCTATGCGGACGCATTGCGGCACCGTTGCGATATGCTTGGCCTTGCTGATCACATAGCGTTTGCGGGCTGGGTGCAGGATGTCGGAACGCGAATGCGACAGGCCGATGTACTGGTCCTGCCATCCAGGCGAGAAGCCTTCGGACGTGTGATCGTCGAGGCCTGGGCCGCCGGGCTTCCGGTTATCGCAACGCGTTCAGGCGGTCCTGATGAATTGATACAAGACGGGGAGACCGGGCGACTGGTACCCGTCAAGGCCCCGGAATGCCTGGCCACCGCCATCCAACGACTGCTCGCAGACAGCGCTCAGCAGGAAAAATTCCGCCAGGCAGGCTACCGGAAAGCGGGTGAATTCAGTCTCGCGGAACATGCGCGCAAGGTCTTCTCCCTGTACAAGGTCATGCTGCTGGAGGCCGCGCGGCCACCACGTCTGCCGGCTCCTGATCTGCCGACAGCTTCGGAAAGCGCTCTAGATGATGCGCGATCAGGATAAGCCCTGCCAGAACCCACAACGGTTCCGCGATACGGATGATAATAAAGCTGTTGGCCGACACGGCATGTCCCAGGATGGCAATAACCCCGCAGAAGACCCCCATCGCCACCCCTTTCAGGAAGCGATCCTGTAGATTGACATACGCCCGGTAAAGACTGCTGGTCAGTCGCCAGATAAGGAACAGGAAAGTCCACAACCCCAGGAGGCCCGTCTCAGCCAAAACGCGGAAATATTGACCGTCGATGAAGTGGGTTCCGGTAACCCCGTGTCCGAACAAAGGGCGTTCAACCCATTTTTCAACCGCCTTTCCATACGAAACCAGACGGGCCGATGCCGAGGGATCCAGATCAACCCCGCCGATCTGCACATGGTACTCCGTCCCGCGCTTGAAGGTCGAGGTAATGCGATCTATCGTCTTGGCAGGGAGGAACGGGGCACCCAGAACCAAGGCAGATACCAGTGCCATCAGCAGGGTGCCGGCAATGACCCGATAGCGGCTTAACAGCAGGAACCCGAGGATACCGGTGCAGAACCCCATATAGGATGCTCTGGAGAGCGTGAACAGCAACGGCGGAAACGCCAGCAACAGCAACCCTCCCATGATGATGGCGGTTCGCGTTCGGGGTTGATGGAGCACCACCCCCAGGCAGACACACATCATCAGCACGATGTATCCACCAAACGTATTGGGCTCGCTATCGAACGGGGCGGTCACTCGCTCCCCCGTTCCGATCTGCATATAGCCGTAAAGCAGCGCCATAAAGAAGACCACCAGCATCGCGATGATGACCCCCCGGACCGTCTTCTGACTACGGATGTGCGCCAGGATCATGAAAAAGATGAAGAAATACTCGAACACCTTGAGGTTGTGAAAGATACCGGGCAACACATTGACCGATCCGTGCAGGATCCCCAGCAGCGTGGACACGAACGCGGCGGCCACATAGAGCATGATGGGCGCGTTCAAGCGGGTACGGATAATGCCGAAATGACGCCGGTGATACGCCGTTCGCAAAAGCCAACCGACACCAACCGCCACCAGCAGCAGATCCTCCAGTCGCATGCTGACCGCTGAACCTTCTCCGGTGGTACGCCCGGTATCCACCGAAGCCCCGATTTCCGGACTGAACAACATGGCAAAAACAATGATATAAAGCGCATCGGTACCACGGACAAACGACGTTCCTAGCGCCATGAAGAAAAGGAACGCCCCGGCAATCATGGAAAGCTGTTCGATGCCCGACAGGTAGGTCGCCGCGGCGACTCCGACCAAGGCGGCCATTCCGATAAAGACGGGCCGACGCATGGCGCTACTTGGCCGCTCCGTAATACATCTTGTAACGATACGACTCGGACGGATCCACCCAGTAGGAACGCAGGTCATTCAGCACGATACCCAGGATATCGGCACCGGTTGTCTGCAGGTTCACAATCGCCCGTTGTGTCATCTGTCTGGCTGTCGTCCCCTGCTGATAGACCAGCACGACCCGACGGATTTTCTCGGCCATGATGATACTATCGGGGACCGGAATGACGGGGGGGGAATCGATCAGGACAACATCATAGGCCGCGTCCCATTCCTTGAGCAGAATATCAAACATGGGTTGCGCCAGCAGCTCCGCCGGCTGTGTGGTCCGGTTACCACTGGTGATGATGGACAGGTTATCCATGCCCGGCGTCGTGGCCAGCTCGGCCATCTTGCGGCTCCCCAAGGCAACATCGGCATGGTCCTTGACAGCCTCCTGCCAGACGATTTCGCCTTGCAGGATCTCGGCCAGTCCGCGTTCGCGCTGCAATCCAAACGTCCGGTGTATCTGTGGTCGGCGCATATCCGCTTCCACCAGCAGCGTCCGCATACCCGCTTGTGCAAACGTGATGGCGACATTCACCAGGGTACTCGTCTTGCCCTCGCCCGGACTGGCACTGGTGACCATGATAACCTTCTGCGGGGCATGATTAACCGCAATCCGCAAGTTGGTCTGCAAGGTGCGAAACGCTTCCGACGCTGGCGAATTGGGTGCGAAGGGGACGATCAGGCGCCTGCTCTCCTCCTCGTAAAGCGGCTCGCCGCCGCCCACGGATGCATGACTGGTGCGCAGCCGGCCAAAGGCGGATCGCAGCGTCGCGAGGGATTCGAGCGGCAGTAACCGTCGCAATGATCGCGTTGACGGTTTCGACCGCTTATTCTCGCCGGAAACGTCATTCATCGAAAAATGAGGGATTACCCCTACGACCGACAACTGGAAAATGTCCTCCACTTCACTGATCGTGCGCACCGAGGTGTCGAGATTGTCCAGCACGAACGCCAGGATGACACCGAGCATCAGCCCCAGCATGCCGCCCGCCACGGTCTTGCGCATTCTTGCCGTACCGATCGGATCCCCCAGTGTCGCCGGTTCCAGGATATGCACGATCTCACTCTTGCGGTCGGTGGCAATGCGTGCCTCCTCCATCTGACGGACCAGCACGGAGGCCTTTTCATCCATCAATTGACGAAAGCGATCGTATTCCTTGACCTTGACACGCCGCTCGAATTCCGTCTCCACTTTCTGCTGTAGAAGCCCTTGTAGCTTTTCGATCTGGTTCTTCAAGCGGACGATGTCCGCATAATCCTCGGTATAATTCCCGCTCAGTCGCAATTCCTGCAACTGCAGCTCAAGCTCCACCACCCTGAGGCGCAAGGGGGCCAGCATGTCATCGTCGCTGCCGACCGCCAGTTGATGTCCCAGTTCGCCGACCATCTGCGACTCACGTTGCTTGATCGACTCGATCAGCAAACGATACGATTCCTCAATCGATTCCAGGACTTCCCTCGCATTCTTCTGCAAACTGCGGTCATGTTCATCGATAAACGCCTTCACCACCGCATCGCAACGATCGGCGGCCTCGCGTGGCGTGCTGGCAATCGCGCTGACCTCCACGATATCGCTACGCTCAATCCGCTGGGCCGCCGTCGCATTGCGCACCCTGACAATCTCCTCGTGGGTCGGTTCGCGCGGGGCCACGAGCCGGGCAGCCGCATTCCGGGCCACGACATAACTGGTCACCTCGTGGACATAGTTGACAATCGGATCGCCCGTCCCGGTCATGAACCAGTCGGTCAGGGCGGCAAAAGACATCTGACGCTGCACCTTGAATCGGGCACGGCTTCGATAACTCACGGTTTCCTGCCGGGCCCACCAGTCCGTCGCGACCAAGGCAACCAGGAAGAGCAGCACGACAACCCATTTTCGACGTACGAGAATGGCTAGATAGTCGGAAATCAGAAGTTCTTCTTTTGACATAAATCACCTGAGCCGATCATACATCCAGATGGCTTCCCTGACCGAGATAACCGGGGAGAGCAGCGTGCCTACGAAATCGGCCATTTTCCAGATTCGTTTGGTAGGAACAAAGATGGCATCCTGGTTCTGCAGCAGGATATTCTGGCGCATATCCCGGCCTGTGAAAATATCGTTGATGTTCACGCGGATCACCTCGGGTTTTTCCTGGGAACCGCGAACTACAAATACATTGGGACTCGAGCGGCGGTCATCAATCCCGCCAGCGATGGCCAGCGCCTCCCGCAGCCGCAGGCTGGCGCCGAGGGAGTAGATTCCGGGGCGGGAAATCGACCCCATCATCACGATATGCTCCGGGGCATCGTCGATCGACATCGCGCCGCGCACAGACCCCACCAGGCTGCCCGAGCCCATCGGCTCACCACGTGAGCGCCGCACGATCACGCTGGAATCCATCAGGATCTCAGAGAACCGTGCCTGCAGATTCTTCTGCAGCGTCTCGGGGCTCAATTCCGTCACCACCATATTGCCGACGTGGGGGATAAAGACCGTTCCCGACTCAGGCGTTTCCACGTCAATCGGGAACCCCTGAAGCTGTGACCGTCGATCCCGCATCCAGACATCAATCTTCAGTTTGTCGGCGAACCGGATCAGGTCCGTGTCATTTCGTGTCGGTTCCGCAGCGGACGCCTTCTTAGCCGCCGCCGGGACCTGACTCTGGCTTTCCAGGATCTCGGACGCCTGCTGATGGATAAGCTGTGTATCATCCGGCAGCGCCGAATCCGATGATCCACCCCCGGAAAGGCGCCCTGCTGGCGACGTACACCCGCCGACAACACACAGGGCACAGGCGGCGAAAACGGTTATCCATGCACACAATGCCAATCCATCCAGCCGCATCATGGCGCTACTCCTTTCGATGAAATCGCCCGCACAATCGAGAGAACGCCAATCTCATGCAGGTCAATAATCCGGCTTTGCTCAGGATGATTGCCGGAGGCATCAACGATGACCTTGACGATCGGGCGTAACGGCATGTTCTGGTTCTGGGAAATCACCTCGCAAATCGAGCGGTTGCTCAGCTCGACCAACGAGCCGACTGGATAATATCCGATCAGTGCCATCATGTCTTTCATCAATTGGATCTGGTATGAGGAACGGAATGTTGAAAAGACCTGCGAGAGCCCGGGTACCGCGTTATTACCGGCGTTGCTCGTATTGGTGATGTCAATGATCGCATGCTCGAAGATATCCGATATACCGACCACCTGACTTGCGTTCAGGATCGCGCCACTACGCAGGCCCGCCGGGAATCCCCGCCCGTCAATCTGTTCATGATGCTGACGGATCATGGTGGCGACATGCTCAGGGGCACCCGCCTCAAGTGCCAGGTCCGCACCTTTTTCACTATGGTGGAAAAAACTGTTCTCATTGGTCATGCTGATGGCATTGATAAACGTCGTCTCCCTCAATAAACCGATATCGTGCAGCAGGGCGGCGGCACCGATCTCATGCACGGTGCCCTCGAGCTTGACCTTGGTATACGTCGCCAGCTCCATCGCCAGAATGGCCGTGTAAACACTGTGCCAATGAATGCCTTCACCTTTGGCACGCTCACGATCGATAACCGTCACGATATTGGCTTCCCGAGCGATCACATGTTCCAGATCCGCAACAATACTGAGTACCATGGGCCAGATCATTCCCCGCTTCCGGGCATCCCCCAGCAATTGGGAAAAGACCGTTGCCAGGCAGGCTTTCGCCGTCATCAGGTACTGCTTCCGGCTGGTCGGAATCTCAATGCCCATCGATGCCGCCAACGCATAGGCACCGATCGGCTCCTGGTCATACAAGCCTTCGGACGTGTCACCCAGGAGACTGACCGGCTCAGGGGGGATAGCGGCGGAATCGGCGATGGCAGGGGCGTCGATCGTTCCGGAAGGGGGGGCCGGTCTCGACAACGGCATGGAATCCGAAAACAGCCGACCGCCGACGTTCTGCCCAACGGCGGGCACCTGTCGGATCTCCTGCACGAGCGACCCCGTTCCGCCTAAACGCAGCGATGAGCGCTCCGACTCCTGCCCGGCATCGTCACGGATCTGCCCCTGACCGTCACGACGCACGTCCCCTTGCCGAGGTGGCTTTCCATGACTATCCATGTATTGACTGAACCTGAACATAAGATACACAACCTCAGGCTTCTGGTGCCCCTAGGAATTGCAGGAGCACACGCTTGAACAAACTGACCGAGAATTCCTGCTTCAACATGACATAGTTTGCCTTTTGCAAGAGCTTCTGGCGTTCTTCGCCAGCAATCTTGGCACCCGAGATGACCACGACAGGCTTGTCGCGGATGTGGTCCATCTCGCGTATGCGCACGATAATTTCCCACCCGCTAACCTGGGGAAGAACCAGATCGACAAAGTAGATGTCGTAGTCGAGATCGGATCGGCTGAGCATGGTCTCGATCTCGCTGAACGAACTGACCGCATCGGCATCAACCCCGTTGTTCAGGCAAAGCTGGACCAGAAGCTTCTGTATGGTCACGTCATCATCAATAATCAACGCTTTCTTTCGCTTGCTCATGCACGCTCCATCCACGCGTCCCGCACGATCGGAACCGTGATGCTGGACGCTTGTTTAAGTGATCCGATCAGCAGGCAAAGGTCGCAGAGACTGTTAACCTCGCGCGGATTCCCTTTGCTCAACGACGCGATTTCCTGCATCGCCGATTCGTCAAACAGGTTGCCCGTTCCACCGGCAACCTGAATGCGATGCTCGATGTAGGGGCGGACGTCACCGGCAGACAGCCCCATGATGTTATACTTCAAGGCAATGCGCTGCATGATCTGCGGCTTGGCCTTCAGCATATCGCCGATCTCGCTCTGCCCGGAAAGGACAAGCGTCATCAGGCTTCGGCCCCCCTCCTGGTTGTTAAGCAGCAACCGCAAATCCTCGAGCGTACTCGTGTTCATGATCAGTTGAGCCTCATCCACGAACACGACCGAATGGCGTCCCGTCGACGCATGGCGCTGTAACAGGTTGTTAACGGCATGCAGGGCGTCATAAGGTGAGCGGGTATGTACCTCCTCACCCAGTTGATAGGCGATTTCACGCGTCAGATCCAAGCCATCCATCCGCGGATTCCGGATGAACACCACCTTGTATTCATTGGTTGGAAGCTTATGCTGCACCGTTTCGCAGACCATCGTTTTACCCACCCCGTAATCACCGATCAGCAACATCATCAGCTTGCGGGTTTGAATCGCAAACTGCACTCGCGTGGCAGCTTCACGATGGTCCTCGGACTCGAAAAAGAAACGATAATCCGAGACATTCTCAAAAGGCATGCAATTTAGACGCCAATAATCAATATACATAGCTTCTCTACCTGATGGGCACGAAGTGCCGATTTAACCGACATCAAACCCCTGTTTTCGGTGTGAAGTCACGGCTGTGAAGCTACACCACCCAAATTCATGCCGGGAGCATATCCCAGATAATAACGAACCGCAACCGCATTTTCAGTTTCAATAAATGAACTTTTTCAGACACCGTGGCGATTATATGACAAAGGTGTGGGCCTTTGACGG
This sequence comes from Verrucomicrobia bacterium UBA6015, assembly GCA_002428045.1. Lineage (GTDB taxonomy): Bacteria > Verrucomicrobiota > Kiritimatiellia > UBA8416 > UBA8416 > UBA8416. The sequence continues at coordinate 11,632 of DIZZ01000089.1, read as the reverse complement.
CGAATCAAACCATCAAGCAAGGAGGTCAGGCGAATGAGTAACATCGGTTCAAGCGGGCAGGCCAAGGTTGTTGCAGGGGCATTGGCGGTGATGGTGACCTGTGGCATCGGTCACGCGCAAGTCACCAACGAAGCCATCCTGCCGGACGTCGTAGTCACCGGAACCCGCCTGGAAAAGCCGCCCGTCGAACAGCCTTACGCCTTTTATCGCACCTCGCAGGCGGAACTCAGCGAGCGGGTCGGCCAGACGGCACTTGACCGCATGAATTACGGGCCGGGGCTCTTCCTGCAGCGTACAGCACCGAACCAGGCAAGTCCATACATCCGCGGGCTCACCGGGGAGCAAACGCTCCTGATGCTGGACGGGGTACGCTTCAACCACGCCATGATGCGCTCCGGTCCGAACCAGTATTCCTCCCTCGTGCCCGACATGAGCGTCAGCGCTATTGATGCCATTCTCGGATCCTCATCCACCGCCAACGGCTCTGATGGACTCACAGGCGCAGTGGACTATCGACTGGCCCCCGCCGGGCGCGGCGTCAAGTCGGCAGCCTCACCCTGGATCGAGACCCGTGTCGACACGGGTAACGGCAGCACCCTGGATCTCGGATTGGACGGCACGGCAGGCGACTGGGCCTACTCGATCGAGTTTTCCGGCAGTTCGTTCCATGATCGTGTCGGCGGCAAGGATTTTCGTGACCACCTGTTTTTCACAGAACGTAACGACCGCATTCCCAACACCGCGTACGATGCCGCAGCCTCCGGTCTGCGCCTGGCCTACGCCGGATGGGACGACCATACCGTAGAGTTGAGTGCCGGGCACTCGCTCCAGATGGATGCACCGAGACCGGACGGATACGCCGAGAACACCGGAAATGCCAGCCTGATCAATCGTTATATCGACCCCCAGACGCTGAGCTATGTTCACCTGCGCGACCGCTGGGACATCGGCCATCCCGTTGTTGATCGTGTTCAGACCACGCTATGGTGGCATCAGTTCGCCGAGGAACAGTTCCGAACGGAGCGGCGTGATCGCGGAACCCCTCTGGAAAGCATCCGCCGCCGTGAATATGACGACACGCTGGATGCGCTCGGCATGGATCTGCAACTGACCACTTTGCTGGGAGCCGATGCGCAGCATGAGCTCACCTGGGGAGGAACCTTCATCCACGAGACGACCGACAACCAGTACCGGGACTTGCGCACCCCGGCGGGATCGACGGATCTGGCACTGCTGCGCCCGAGCAAACCACAGGACTGGCCCAACAACACGACGGTTTCCGATGACAGCAGCTACACCACCTTGGGGTTATTCCTCCAGGATGACTGGCGTCTCACCGAACGCATAAGCCTGCTGGCTGGCACCCGCTACAGCCGTTATGAATGGGCCTTCGGCGATGTGGACGGCAATACCGACGACGTCACCGCCAGCCTGCGCGGAGTGCTGGCATTGACGCCGCACCATTGGCTTTTTGCCGGTGTATCCAAAGGCTTCCGTGCGCCCAACCTGACCAACCTGGATGGCCTCAGTGACCGCGGTTCCAGCGGCAATCCGGCACAGGGAAATCCCGACCTCGATCCCGAGGTCAGCTACACCTACGAGACCGGCTGGAAGTGGCAGCAGCAGCGTAACGAATTGGCCGTCACCGTGTTCAAGACCGATATCGAGGACCTGATCCAGCGCGACTTCAGCGGTGCTGGCGAATTCACGAATGTCGAAGGGGCTGACCTCGCTGGCGTGGAATCCGCCTGGGACCTCGGCCTTGACCTCGGCAGGCGGCGGCTGGCCCTTGTGGGGGCGGTATCGCTGGTCGATGGCACACGCGATATTCCTGATGAGGAGGGTGGCACGATCGAGGATAACATCTCGCGAGCCAATCGCTTGTATGGAAGGGCGGGTGTTAAACTGGAGCAGGGCCGCCAATGGTGGGGAATTTTCCAGACGCGCTGGCATGCGGCGTATGATGACGTGGCACGGCATCCGAGCGATGCCGATGCCGGTGACATCCGCATGACCGTGGCTGGCGATCCAGACGGCAGCATGCCCGGCTATGCCGTGCTGGACATCATGGGGGGCTGGCGGAGCAAGGACGGAAACCGTCATCTCGGTCTCTTCGTCGAGAATCTGACCGACAAGACCTACCGTGAGCTTGGCAGCGGAACCGACAGCGTCGGCCGCAACATCGGCGTCACCGCCGGTGTCCGCCTCTAAGCTGGGGTTCCGCCAGGAGTGAGCGTTGCACAGCCAGCGAGGAACCGGGGTGCGGTGTTGAACCCGCTTGGTTCTGCTTGGAAATGGGGAATTGGTAGCGGGAACCGGGATCGAACCGGTGACCTAAGGCTTATGAGTCCTTCGCTCTGCCGACTGAGCTATCCCGCCAAGGGTGACGACGGGCAGTACTGTAGGGGAAATCACGATTCAAGTCAATCTTGATTTTTGTTGTAAGGTCGCGGAGTGTTGCGCTATATGTTAAACAAAAGGAGGTTATCATGGCTAAATTATTATATATCGAGGGATCTCCCCGTGGGGAGCGTTCAAAATCGAGCGTGGTTGCAATAGCTTATCTGGAGGCATACAAGGCTGCACATCCTGAGGATGTGGTTGAAACCCTGAATCTTTGGCAGGTGAGTCTGCCTAGCTTTGACGGGGCGATGATTGAGGCGAAATACGCCGTTTTGCACGGGCAGGCGCACACGACGGAGCAGGCGGAGGCATGGAAGACGGTGTCGGATATGGCGGCGACCTTCGCGTCGGCGGATCGCTACCTGATATCGGTTCCCATGTGGAATTTCTCGCTTCCTTACAAGGTCAAACATTATTTTGACATCATCATACAGCCTGGACTGACCTTCAGCTTTTCGCCGGCGACAGGCTACACGGGGCTGGTGACGGGCAAGAAAGCGGTTGTTGTGTATGCCAGGGGAGGTGCCTATGGACCGGGAACCGGAGCTGAGGCTTATGATCTGCAGACCAAGACGCTCAGCGGATTGCTGGGGTTCATCGGCGTGACCGATCAGCAGTCCATCCTTGTCGAGCCCATGCTGGCAGGGCGCGATACGGTTGACAAAGCTGTATTGGCGGCCTGCGAACAGGCGCGCAATCTCGTATATAATTAAGTCCTTGTTAGATTACCCTCTGTTTAGTAGCATTCGTGAGAATTTTGACTAAAGAGAGGGTAAACCTTATGAAATGCTTTTCAACTTGGGTTCGCGTCATGGCGGTGGCCCTTGCTGCGGTTCTCGTGGGAACCGCGAAAGAACCTGACGGAGATCGCTTTGCGGGGGTATCGCCCAAGGATAGAATGGCATGGAAGCTGGCCGTGAACACGGCAACAAGGCGCATGGAGGATGCCGCAGAAGAGGTTATAAGCCCGGATGCCGAGCAGATGGCGCTGATCAAGAGTGCGCTGACCGATGCCATGGCGGGTGATCTCGTGGCACATCGTCTTCGCGATGTTAGCCGCGGCATTTGTCTCGAGAATGCTCGTTTCTTGTTGAAGCAAATCTTTGAGGACCGTCTTGAGCTTATCTTGAAGGTGGCCAATGAGCAGTCAACGGTGCGTGTTGTGGCCTCCGATCTGACTGGTGGCTCAGGGGCTGAGGCAAATGGTGCTGCCGTTTTGAATTCCTCGCTCGACGAGTTTGGCCGTCGCCGCTTCGATGCGTTGTTTGAAGACGTCAGATCATCCGTGGTTGAGCGTGGAAAGAAGGACATTGATCGTAGCCAATCCATTCCATCATTTGAAGATATCGATGCCTTGCTTGTTCGTTTGGCGGGTGAGAATGGCCTGTTGGCGTGGCCTTGGACAGAAACGGTCACCAATGGCCTGCAAGCGGTCTTGATCGGGAAGGTCAGCAGCCCGGTATCGAATCGGTTAGAGGAGCTTGATGTATATTCGCAGGCATTAGCATCGGGCATGATCGATTTGATTCGAAATCATTACGGATGGCAGATTAAAACGGTGGACCAGGTTGTGGCGGGATTGGGGGGGGCCGTTCCAGTCGCGGCAGTGCAGGTTGAATCTCAGATTTTGGCCGCGTTAATGTCGGCTATTGAATCGGGGAAAGATGTTCCAGAAGGTTCTTTATCCTCCACGGTCACGATTTTCTCATGTGTTAAAAGCTACATCCGTACGCTGGCCCATCGGTTGGAAACCGAACGGCTGTCCGAGTTCTTGCGTTCAACACCGCTACTTACCGTCGATCCGGCCTGGCTGACCGAAACCCTGCGCTCCGATCTTATTGTGCATCGGCAGTCCGCGAAGAGTCGTCAGTTGCTGCTCGATGCCCTATGCGCTAATCGCCGATCATTCCTTGTTGGTTCCTATGCGGGCGATCTGACCCCGGCGGAGACGGAGCGTCTAAACCTGCTGCTTGAAAAGGATCCGACCTTTACCGACATTATTCGCCGTCGTCTTGCCGAGCGGGTCGATGCCTTGCTGCCTGAGATCCGGGGGGCCGTTGCGCAATCCCAATATGCCGAGAATTTCGGTCACTTGGAATCCCTGACGGTTTTGCCGGATGTATTGCTTTCGGAGATTCATTCCACGCAAGGGGCGTTGCCATCGTCGGTGGACGCTGCGCTGACTTTTTTGAACAGGGGGGATATCCTTGTTCCAGATTTTCCGGACGACTTGCTGGACGAGGCCATTTTATTACTTTTGCAGCGGATTCATAACCTGATCTCCGTGGCGCAAGCCGCCTTGACCCGTCAACTTGAGTTGGTGAAGGATATTGAATCCTCGCAGCAGGAGACCTTGCGACGTGACATGGCTGCCGGTGCGATGCAACATGCCATGCAAAATGATTGGTTCCTACAGTTCCAGGGACGATGGAGCGAGGCCGTGTCCAAGGCCCCGACGGCGTATACGCAAATGACGGCGCCTGCCCGCGATGCGATCAATGTCGCTTTTTTTCGGTTGTACGAGGATGCATTGCAGGAGCAGATGCGCACCATGGAAACACGCCTGGTTGAGCAGGCTCAGATCGGTTCTGTTGCTGGGCCTGTAGCACCACCCCCTCAGGTGGGTGAGGAAGCGCAGATCGCTGCACTGTTAGAGGGCGTCGTCGCTCCCCCTGTCGAATCAGTGCTTCCATCGCCTCCCGCTTCGCCGGTGCAGGGGATGATTCCCGATGTGCTGATGGTGTTGTCTGGCGAACTGGCGGATCGGTGCGAGGTCAGCTTGAGCATCCCCGCGTTTGAGGTCTCGGTGGCGTTCACGGTGGAGATTGCCGATGCTGATGCGGCGGCGTCATCGCTGTTTTTGCAGATACGGCCTTACATGGCGCAGCTCGCCCGTTACGCCCAGTCGCGCTGGAAAGATCGTCCCTGGCGTTTTGGGCGTCGGCACAGCGGCGAATCGCCAGAAGTCACCGTGCACCTGCAGATTGAAAGCCGCGAGGTCCGGCATCGTACCATTCACCTTTTGCAGCGGTTCCTGGAAGCGGAACTGGGCACCCGTGGTAACCAGTTGGAACCTCCGACAGACGTTACCTTGGCATTTGATGTCTTGCTTTAAGGCATCAAGAAGCGATGCACTCAAGCATCTCGTCGGCCATCCTTTGCCACGTACGGGTGAATCGGGGACGTTGCTCAGTTTGCTGGCGGGCTTGCAGCATGGCGTTGATGGCATGTGCAAATGCCTTGCTATCGCCGACAGGCGCAATCTGGCAGCAAGGCTGGTCCTGCAGCATTTCGCGGCAGACTCCGGTATCGGTCGCGGTGACGGGGCAGCCGCAGGCCAGGGCTTCGGTGATGGCGTTTGGCATGCCTTCGGAGCGGCTGCTCAGCAACAGTCCATCAACGGCATTAAGCCACTGCGGAATCTCCTCATGCGGACGCCGCCCAACAAGGAAAATACGCTCGGCCATGGCGGTTCCTTGCAGGCGTTGGTGTAATCGGCGGCGTAGCGAGCCGTCGCCGATCATCACGAGGATTGGGGCGGGTGTGGATTCCTCCGAACGTGGCGACATCAATTCGCTGATTGCATCGATGGCCGTTTGCGGGTCTTTAACCGGTTCGAGGTTGCCGATCCACAGTAGGTAGTAACTCGGTTCGTTGAAATGGATAATTCCGGAACGTTCCAGTTCTCGGCGTGCAGCAAACTTATCCTGCGGATAGAAACGATGGGGATCGACGCCGTTTGGGATGACATGCACACGGTCAGCTGGTATGCCGGCATCGGTCAGGGCGTCGGCAATGTGCGGTGTCACGCAGATCCATCCGGCAACAGCCGGGGTTGCGGCCAGGATGCGTTGACGTCGGATACGGGATAGCAGGTGGAAACGGTCTGATCCCAGCACCATGATCCAGACGGGTACCCCACGGTTCCTGAACACGGCGGCTGCGGCGATGCCGTCTGGATAAAGCCAAGACGCCAATACGGCCGTGGGCTCCTGGGTTTCCGCACACGCCGGGAGAACGGCGTGCGCAACGAGGCGGTCACTGAAAAAGCGACCCATAATCGGAATGTGCAGATAGGGGACATAGCGGGTGGAGGGGGGCTCCGATGTCGGGCATTTCCATTCTCGGATGGCGGTGAATCGCCAGGGGGGGGCCGCGCACAATGCCAGATTCCAGACCGTTGCCCGAGCCGCCAGCGCACTGAACAACTGGGCATTGAACATCCCGCGGACGGGGTTATCCGGGGTGGGATACAAGTTGGAAATGGTGATCATTGTAGGACCGGCACCCTTGCCTGTCCTGCCGGGCAAACGTTCACTGGCAAACCGCTTATGCCCGGCGGGTCGGGCTTGGGTGTCAGCCCTACCCGTCTTGTAGACCGATTCGTAAAGCGCCAGGGTTTTGCTGACATCATACGATTCGCTGACTCGGCTGAACGCGTTAGCCACCATGTGTTGCACAGGGGCTGTCTCGCGTGTGCCGAGCAGCTCGTCCAGTACCGTAGGCCACACCTCTTCATGTCCGGGCAGCAGCGTACCTGCCTTGCCGTTGTCCAGGACGGTCCGGCATTCCCCCGTGTCGGTGGCGGCCACAAGACACCCCTCCGCCATCGCCTCCAGCAGGACCATGGGAAGCCCTTCGCTGCGCGATGGGAGGACGAGCAAATCAAAGGCATTCATCAGGTGTCGAGCCTGCGGGATTCCCCCATGGAAATGGACACGTTCCGTCATGGCAAGCGAGTTGGCCTGGGCTACCAGTGCATCGCGTTGCGGGCCTTCGCCGATAATCACGAGGTCGCACCGCACGTGCATCGAGGCGACTGCTTGTATCAGTCGATCAACCCCTTTTTCGGTCGACAGGCGTCCGACGTAGCCGATCACATATTGGGACTGGACGTTCCACTCCGTGTGCCCATTTTCCCGCTCCTGTCGCCGTTTGCTGATATTGGGCATCTGCGGCGGGACGAGGATACCATTGGGGATGACATGGACCGCATCGGCAGGTAATCCCTCGGCCTCCGCCAGTCTTCTGGCCGCTTCGGATGATACTGCACACCAGGCGTCCGTGCGCCGCCGCATATATGCCAACCGCAGCCGATTGACCCGTCCCTCAAGGTGCAGGTTCGTTCCGTGATCGGTGTAAATGTGCCGCAGCCCGGGGCAGGCGGCACGGGCGATACTGGCATATTGGCGCGCTGCGGTATTGTGGGAATGCAGGATCCGAATGTCGTTGTCGCCAATGAACTGGCGCAGGTTCTGGATGGCGCGCCGATCCCAGGGGAAGCGTTGCCGCCTTGCATGCAGGATTAAATCCGGTGCGTCCGATAGTCTCATCCCGTTTGCCGGTGCATCCTCAAGGCAGACCAGGAACGTCGATTTGCAGGAGGGCTGCGTGTTACGAAGGTTGTGCCACAGGGCGGCGCAGGTTTCCAGCCCTCCCAGGGCAGGGGAGAGGATGAGGTGGGCCACGTTAGGTTTTTGTGGGTTCGCTTTCATTCGATCAGATTCAGCATCGCGTTGACTTTCGCGTCCCAGGTTTCGTCCTGCATGGTGTCGCTGATTTTCTTGCGCTCGATTTCCGGCAGGGGCATGGCAAGCCAGGATTGCACGGCGGCAATGAATTCCGCAGGGTTTTGTGCGGTTTTCACGAAACGATTGGTTTGGGCGACGGCCTCCACTTCCGGCAGCGCGGTGGAAACGACAGGGCAGCCTGCGGCGAGCATTTCCCTCAGTTTGATAGGATTGACAGCGAGGGTCAGCGGGGTGATGCAGAAGGGGATAATCGCCACATCAAAAGATGCCGCATAGGATGGCAGATCGGCAAACGGCTTGGATGGCAGATGCTCAATGTGGGGTGATTGTTTCAGTTTAGTGATATCCACATCGGCATGACCGATCAGGACGATCTTGATCGGCGGCGATGCGTGCGATGCGTTCAGTGCGTCGGCAAGCTGCAGGATCAGATCCTGATCGATCCACTCCGAGAGCAGTCCGAAGAAACCGACCATCCGACCCGCCGGGAGATCTGCAGGGCGGGGACATTGTGAAGGATGCGAGGCCCGGCTGAAATGGAGCCAATCCACGCCATGCCCGATGTAGTGTACCGCGTTGGCGTTGGCGCTGCAGCGGTGTTGCAGATCCTGGGAGGTGGTGAATACAAGATCTGCCATCCGGCAGCAGTCGGCATCCACTCGGCACATCAGGTTGCTGTCATACAGGTCGAACTGATCCCACCGGTCGACGCAGAAATAAATGCGTTTCCATGGCCATAGTCGTTCAGCCAGGGGAACCACCGGCAGGAAGTTAATCAGTACCGGGCTGTGAAATCCGAGGATCCGTTTGCCTAGCCAACCGGTTATCGTGTAAATCAGTGCATTCAACGCACGAATGAAGGCATTGCCGGGAATCGGAATGATGACGGGGGCGGCGTGCCAGATTCCTGGATGAACGCGCCGGATTCCGCGCATGGCGGTCATCAATTTGGTTCGGATACGTGATCGGTCGTGGGTGTTGGATGCGCGGGGGCGACGCATGCCAGCCCCTTCGATCCACAGTACACGGTGTCCCATGGCCGCAAGGGTCAGGGCAATCTGGTGTTTCCCTGTCGGGTTCTTTGCGGCGGCAGACCAAGCGTTGGCGATAAATACAAAATCCATGGGGTTATGCTAGAATGAACTGCTGCGGGTTGCAAGACCAACTGCTGCGGACCCGCTGCTGCGGGCAACGCTAATGGCATGTCTTAATTTCAAACGCCGAGATCGGTTCATTGCCGGCGAAATGGATTTGTGTGCATAGCGCCCTAATGACGGATTCAGGTGTTGCGTTTTTGGCTTTGAAAATGTATAGGGTGGCCAATGAATAAAGACCGATTGTATTGGATTCAGATGGTGGAGCGGCTTTCGATCCCTGTCTTGACGAACCTGGCGAAGGGGACCTTGCTGCAGAATCTGCCGTTTGATGGACGCACCGGAACCCGCAAGAATTCCGCATTGGAAATCACCGGACGTCTGCTTGCAGGGATAGCGCCATGGTTGGAACAGCCGACTACGGGTGCCGACGAGATGGACCGAAAGGCGAAGCTTAGCGTGTTGGCAAGGGAGGCTCTGCGGGTCGCTGCAGATTCGGCGTCTCCGGATTACTTCAGTGCCACTAGTGAGGTCCATCATATCGTGGATGGAGCCTTCCTTGCCCATGCCCTCGTTCGCGCCCCCGGTAGTCTATATCGCCAGCTCGATCAAGAGACCCGGCAGAACCTGGTCGGGGTATTTAAGCAGATCCGGCAGTTTAAACCCTACTTCAACAACTGGCTGCTGTTCAGTGCGATGATCGAGGCCGCGCTATTCAGGATGGGGGCGGACTACGATCCCATGCGTATCGATTATGCGATCCGTCAGCATGAGCAATGGTATCTCGGCGATGGAATCTACGGCGATGGTAATGACTTTCACTGGGACTACTACAACAGCTTCGTGATCCAACCCATGCTGATCGATATCGTCGAGGTCATGAGTCAGGAGCGGGACGACTGGAGTTCCTTCCGTGAAGCGATTCTCCAGCGTGCCCAGCGCTATGCCGCTGTCCAGGAGCGCTTGGTTGCTCCGGATGGCTCTTTTCCGGCCATTGGTCGTTCGCTGGCGTATCGCTGCGGGGCCTTCCAGTTGCTCAGTCAGATCGCGCTGAGACGGGAATTGCCTGCCGAGCTGCCTGCTGCGCAGGTTCGCTCGGCGCTGACGGCCGTTATCCACCGCACCATGGATGCCCCGGGAACCTTTACCGAAGACGGTTGGCTCACGATTGGTCTGGCGGGAAACCAACCCGGCCTCGGCGAAACCTATATCACGACCACCAGCACCTACTTATGCTCCACGGGGTTGCTTGCGCTAGGGCTTCCCCCGGAGGATCCATTCTGGAGCGCCCCCGCCGTCGCCTGGACGGCGCAGCGCATCTGGTCTGGCGACGATCATCCTCTGGATCATGCCCTGACAACCGCCCGTGCCAAATTCTAAATGAAGATCGTCCCCGCCTGGCAGCGGTTCGGAAGGTTTAGGACGTGCTTTTGTCAATCCGCTGGCACTGGGGGGTCAGCAGGATGGCGGTGTTATGTTCCACGCGCAGGGCACCGGCGCTGATCTGCCAGGCTTCGCGTTCGCCATCAAGGGTGGTGATGGTCACCTGCCCGGCGGTGAGGGCGATGATCGATGCCTGGTGATGGGCCATGACGCAGAGCCTGCCGTCGGCTGCCGGAACATCGATCGCCAGGATGGCGCGCGGGGGAATGGCCGCCTCGGGGAGCAAGATCGTTAACTGTAGGGGCGCCTTCATGCGGATTCCATGGCATGGGCTTTTCCGATGACATCATCGATGCCTCCTGCCATCATGAAGGCCTGTTCAGGAAGATGATCGTACCGCCCCTCGCAGATGGCCTTGAAGGCATGGATGGTCTCGGCCACGGGGACGTATTGTCCCGGTATGCCGGTGAATTGTTCGGCCACGAAATTCGGTTGTGAAAGGAACCGCTGGATCCGCCGTGCCCGCAGCACGATCTCGCGGTCGCCTTCGGGTAGTTCCTCCAGCCCGAGGATGGTGATAATGTCCTGCAACTCGGCGTAACGCTGCAGGATCCGGCGAACGTCCTGGGCGGTTTGGTAGTGGTCCGCACCGACCGCTTCGGGCGACAAGATATTCGAGTGTGAGGATAGCGGATCGAACGCCGGATAGATACCCATTTCGACAATCTTGCGATTCAGCACGATCGTGGCATCCAGATGTGCAAATGTGGTCGCGGGGGCAGGGTCGGTAATGTCATCGGCTGGAATATAGACCGCCTGGACGGAGGTGATGGCCCCGCGCTTGGTGGAGGTGATGCGTTCCTGCAGGCTGCCCATCTCGCTGGCGAGCGTCGGCTGGTAGCCCACCGCCGAGGGCATGCGGCCCAGCAGGGCGGAGACCTCGGCACCGGCCTGGACGAAACGGAAGATGTTGTCGATGAACAGCAGCACGTCCTGCCGCACGGTGTCGCGGAAATACTCGGCGTGCGTCAGGCCAGCCAGCGCCACGCGCAGGCGCGCGCCGGGCGGTTCGTTCATCTGGCCGAAGACCAGCACCGTATCACGCAGCACGCCCGAGGCCTTCATCTCCTGCCAGAGGTCGTTGCCTTCGCGGGTACGCTCGCCGACGCCGGCAAAGACCGCCCGTCCGCCATGCTCGGTGGTGATGTTGCGGATCAGTTC
>DIZZ01000146.1 GCA_002428045.1 Verrucomicrobia bacterium UBA6015 | reverse complement strand
TTCACCGGATCCGGTACAAACCCTTCTCCGCTGGCTAGGCTTTCCTTTCCGTCGGCAACCCAGTCTGTATATCCGACGGCGTTGGGCGTACGACCATTGACTCCTCGTCCAAGCCCCCAGGAGCCCTTTTGACCAATGAATAGGCTGTAGGAACTAAGCCCTTTTTGATTCCAGCTTTGTCGGGCGTCGGTCACATGAAACCGGATGTATCCAGCGCGATCAGATGGACCAATGCCGTAGCGGTTGAAAGCCGGATCGGCTGGCTGAATGCAGAAGGTGAATTCGGCCCGGTAGTCCTTCCAGTCGGGATTGCCAATATTGGTATATAACATGCCGCCGCGGCCGTTACCACCATGTCCATAGTTGAAGCCATCGGCCGCCCGGGGGAGGGTGACCACTTTATCGCCCCGGACTTCAAACCCCGTTCGCCAGCCGACCCAGTTAAAGCCGCAGAAGGCGATCGGTCCATCGCCCATGGATAAGGGTTTGTTGCCGCGGTTGGAAATGCTGATCTTCGTGATGATGGAGACGGGCACTTGCAGCGGTCCCATGATCGTGTCGATGGGCAAGTCAGGTCGTACGAGCGTCCCGGTCAGGCTGTCCCCGTTGGCCAGCCTGACGGTGACGTTAGTTTGTCCGGGCTGGATCGCGATGGTGCTAATCTGCGCCAACGGAATATCCATCTTGGCGTAAGCCGTCTGCACAGGCATCGACGCGATGTCCGGAACCCCGATAATGCGCGAGCCATCCACCAACTCGACATCAAGCCGAAGTTGTGCCGCCGTCTGATTAGTGCTGTCGACACCGGCCCAGGCCGTGCCGACAAGTGCCATTACCGCCACGAGTGACATACCCGTTCTGCGCTTCATTCTGCCTGCCTCTTTTTTAGCGTATTCATCTTAATCCTTCGGTGCTCATGATACTGTTTGCCATCTCATGCAACCCATTTTTCAAACACCTGCGGGCGCATCTGCGATTTGTTGCACCTCCAGCCGCCCACCGACCTTGTGTCGGTGGAGGTAAACGTTGAATGGGTGGTACTGCGCCACATCACCAAACTTTCTTCACCACCGGCACAAGGCCGGTGGGATCGTGAAAATCATACAACGCGTGATCAAAGGCCCGTCCCTTGGCTAGGGGATTCATACATCGTCTTGATTTCTCTTGCCGACAAGGGGCGGTTATAGACCTTGAACTCGTCAATCGTCCCGACAAGATGCAAATCGTAGCCTCCCTGCCTGGATTGTCTTGAACCGATGCTGAGTTTATGGTCGTTGGTGTCAAAGGGGCCGGAATAAGACTGACCTATGGTTTCCACAGCGTTGACGTATATCCGCAGCCGCTCACCATCCGCAACACCGACCACATGCGTCCAGACACCCGGTTGAACAGCCTGCGCAGAGGTTGCTTCCACATAGGATGCCCCCTCGTTTTGTCTTCTGACAAAACGGAAACGGCCGCCGTACCCATCGAGCAACCATGATTCCCCGCCGCCAAAGCCTTTTGCGCAGATCACGTCTCCATTGCCCGTGCGATCTATCTTTACCCACGCCGCTACCGACATTTCCGCAGGAAGTTCCATGCTTCGATGATCATCAACCCCGATGTACTGCTCTGGCCCGGAAAATTCATAGGCACCGCCAAATCGGCCATTGGGTGTCCATTTTGAATTGCATACCGTCCCTGTGTTCCCTTGCTCACTCCTATCGGGCACATTTTTGCCGTCGTCTCTATCAAACGAATAATGCAGGACAACGCCTTGCATATCAACAGCACCCCCACGCACGTGGATGCGTCTCACATGCTGAACGTCGACGGCCACCTGCCCGAATATCGTCTCAAGAACCATGGGTGCTAGATTGAGCGCGACGGATATTTTGTCGCCGTTCTGCATTTCAAGGACCGCGGCATCGCTTTTTTCCCCAATTTCGATGGTGCTTATCTGCCCCAACGGAATATCCATCTTGGCATAAGCCGTTTGCACGGGCACCGACGCGATGTCCGGAACCCCGATAATGCGCGAGCCGTCCACCAAATCGAATTCAAGCCGGATTTGCGCCGGTGCCTGATTAGTGCTGTCGGCACTGGCCCAGACCGTGCTAACCAGCGCCATCGCCGCAACGAGAGCCATACCTGTCCTGTACTTCATTCTGCCTGTCTCCCTTTTTGTTTCTTTATATACCTAGTCCCCTCCGCCCCCACAACGCAACGGCGCGGCTTTCTCACTCATCCCACAACATCACAGGGCGGCCGGCAAACGTGTCGCCCCAGCCTGTAGCGGTGCTAAGCCGGTAGATGGTAGGCGTTGAGTCTAAAAACACACTTGGGCCAGTTGATATCGGTCCGTTTCCTTTGAATTTGACGCTGGTCAGGGTGGGGCAAGAAGCAAATGCGTTCCATTCGATACTGGTGACGCTGTCCGGGATTATGATGCTGTTGAAATTGGTGCAAGAAGAGAGCATGGAACTGGCACCGCCCTTGCCGATGATCTGTCTGCGAATTGTGCTGACTTCGCTAACCTCCGAGCCGCATTGCGCCAGCGCGGTCAACGCCTCTTCCGACCGCCCCTTCACCATCCAGCTCCACGCCAGCATGGTGGCCTGCCCGTCATTCATGGGCGGTTTGAGCACCTCAGTCAACCGCTGCGCAAGGTCGGCATTGCCGGCACTCAACGCTTCGGAAAGGATCGCCGCCGCCTCATCCGGGTTACCGGTAGCCAGCACCGGACACACCGGCACCAGACAGAGCAGCAGCAAAACTAACAAGGGAAACTTACTTCTCATCATGATTATTCACCGTGTCGCCAGTCAGGTTCAACTCGGCCAGTATTTGCTTCCCATACGATTCACCGTGGGTATTATTTCCGTAGTATCGCATCAATTCCCGGCACGACGGCAACACGAGCGGGTTCACCCGTCCGCTTTTGACTGGCGCGGTCCAGCAGTAACGTTCCCTTTCGATCCCGGCCATTGTTTTGATACCCCGGTAGGGCCACGTGCCGTTTGTTTTCACGTAATGCTCGAGAAATGGCAGCGCTTCCAGCAATTCGTAAACAACCACAAAATGGAACAGGTCGTGATCATAGCAATACGCCCAATCGCGACGACGTTGTCCTATTCGGCGGAGAACGGCTTCCCTGGCATTTCGGGCATCAACTTCAATCAGTAATATTGACATTCTGGAATTGTAATCCAGCCAGGAGAGAATCAAGGGCGCATGGATTTCCTTCAGGCTAACGGCCAGGTAATTGCCAATCGGGTTCAGGCAGTTGGCGTCGTTATTGTTGGCGAATGCCCAAAGTGCCACAGGAATGCGAAGGGTGCCGCCATCGTAGATCTGACGCGATGCCCCCCGTTCTGGATCTGATTTTACGTGATCCGAGAAAGCCAGGGCACTTTGCTCCAAATCAGCTTTCAGTTGTTGCCCCTCATCCGTGTCGTCCACAAGGAACTTGGAATAGGGATGAAACATGACCAGACTCTTTATGTACATGCCGAAATCAGGATCCTCCCAGTCTGATTTTCGATGGTGTGCCAACAACGCCTGGGCTCCGGCTTTACCGCTTGCCAGAAGCGAACGCACGGCCCCGGTTCGAATGTCTAAAGGTGGAGCGTCGAGATGCTCCGCACAAAGCGCATACCAGACCGCTGCCGGATTGGACGGGAACGCTTCGCCTTTCGTTTCTGATAACGCTCGAAGAAGCTGCTCCATTTCAGCATTTGCGCCATGCACGGAAAGCTGTTGCTCCAATATGGGTGATAAGTCATGCATGGAAAGTTGGACGGCAGCGGACCAGGCGTCCTTTGACCAGGTAATTCGGCTAAACCATTTCTGTTCGGATCTGCCGAGAATAAACAGGTTTCTCCGGACCAACGGGGCCACGGCCTCTCCGTCCGTCTTGATCAGCTCTGCCAGTCCTTCAAGCTTCACATCATAGCTCCATAAAAGTAGGATGCGACTCAGTGAAGACGGTGGTTGTAGGCGGATACTCGCCTGCTTGCCGTCTCTCAGCAATAGCAGCCTGCCGATGAGGCTGCCAGACAGGATGTAACCGAGCGCATCTTTGGCGACGCCGTCAGCAGTTGTCAAATAGGCAGCATATAACGCGTCGGCGTTGCCATCGATGAGGTCGGTCAAGGCGTTATAGGCACCCAGTTGCGCCAGCAGGTCGTCCTGCTGCGACAGGGCGTCCGCGCACCCATTGACCCAGCGTGCATACGTGGTGCCGATATCGTCGACGGGCATTTCTTTGATAAAAAGACCGTGCAGGCGTGCCGCTTCGGCTGCAATGTCCTGATTCTCGTCCTCCAGCAGGGCTTGCATCCGGTCCTGAGAGAGTGGGATCAGTCCATACGCGCAAATCCGCAAAGCGGTCAATCGCAATTCGTCGCAAGCGCTTGTTGTAAGTGCAATGAGGTCTTTTGCCGTATCCTGCCGGTCACGAAAATAATCAATGCCACCGGTATGCAGTGCCTGGTCTTCATGAACGGGCTTAACGGCGCGTGCCAATACACCTTCCATGGTTTTTGCGAGGAGCACCCTGTAATAGTCCTCCTTCTGCAGCGGAAGAAGGCGGCACACCCCAGGGAGAACGTTTTCAGGCTTCAGGGAATAGAGAACATCAACACCCATCTTCATTTGCAGGTGAGCCTGGATCATCAGATCGGCAACGGACAC
>DIZZ01000282.1 GCA_002428045.1 Verrucomicrobia bacterium UBA6015 | reverse complement strand
GTTGAAATGAATTGAAGTTATAGACAGGCGCAGCCTTTTTGTCAGACCTTTTTCTGGCGAACCCCTGGTTTTGCCAGGATCTCGATATAGAACGAGGCCAGTTGCTGTTTCTCGGCTTCATCAATGCTCTTGTTCATCTCTGCCAGGTGAACAGGCTGCGCCGCTTCCTCGGTCGCACCGAACTTGCAGTTGAAATCCCAGAAGTCGACACCCTCCGGAAGCACTTTTTTGCGTTCCCGTTTAACGTACTTGCGAACATCGCTCTTGACGGCATCGACAAGCCGCGGGACTTTGATTTTAGGATGCACCAATGTGAATGTTTTTCTCATAATAAGCCTTGCTGGGGACTTCCTGCTCCGATCAATGAGATCCTGGACGCGCAACTCGCCCCGGTATCCTGAAGGCGAGGAGTTGGAGCGGGCGATGGGAATCGAACCCACGTGGCCAGCTTGGAAGGCTGGAGTTCTACCATTGAACTACGCCCGCATTGAGCGAATGGCGAAAATGTAGCCGTATTTGCGATGGGAGTCAATCACGGATTTTTGATTATTTTCAGGGTCTTTTGACTTATGTCAAGGATTGTGCGTAGGTGCTCGTGTAGATTGGTGTCAATGATTCGGTAATGAAGCGTTTAGCGCCCGTCGCATAGTGCGGCAGGCAACACAAAAAGGGGAGAGAAAAGATGAGTATGTTCTGCTATCAATGTGAACAGACAGTCGGTGGTAAGGGCTGTACGGCATTCGGCGTATGCGGCAAGGATCCCGAGGTTGCAGCCCTGCAGGATCTGCTGGTCTATGCCAGCAAGGGGATCGCGTTGTTTGCCGATCCGGCACGCAAATCCGGTGCCGATGTAACGGACATCGGTCGCTTTATCGTGAAGGCACTGTTCACAACGGTGACCAACGTGAACTTCGATGCTGCCCGCATGGAGGCATTGCTGCAGGAAGCGGGCGTGATCAAGTTGCGCGCCGAGGCGCTCTGTCGCCAGGTCGGGGCGACACCGGCATCCAAAACCGGAGCCGCCGGATGGAAACCCGCCAGCCGCGCCGAGATGGAGGCACAGGGGGCGGCCATCAGCATCGCCCAGCGCATGATCAGCCTCGGCGCGGATGTGACGGCGCTTCAGGAATTGCTGACCTATGGACTCAAGGGAATGGCTGCCTATGCCGACCATGCCCGTGTCCTTGGAGAGGAAAGTGCGGATGTGTATGCGTTCTTTATCGAGACGCTAGCCACGCTGGCCACCGGGATCAACGATGTCGGGGCCTTGGTGGCGCTCAATCTCAAGGCCGGGGAAGTCAACCTGACGGTCATGGGCCTGCTGGACAAGGCGAACACGACGGCGTATGGTAACCCAGTACCTACCGCTGTTCGCATCCACCCGCTCAAGGGCAAGGCGATCCTAGTATCCGGGCACGACCTCAAGGATCTGGCCGATCTGCTCAAGCAGACCGAAGGCACCGGCATCAACATCTACACGCACGGTGAGATGCTGCCGGCGCACGGGTATCCGGAGTTGAAGACGTACAAGCACCTCGCTGGCAACTACGGCGGAGCCTGGCAGGACCAGCAGAAGGAATTCGATGAATTCCCTGGCGCGATCCTGATGACGACCAACTGCATCCAGAAGCCGCGCGAGACGTACAAGGCCCGCATCTTCACGACCGGCCTGGTCGCCTGGCCCGGTGTCACACATGTCAAGAACGGCGATTTCGCCCCGGTGATTGCCGCCGCTAGGCAGGCCGAAGGATTCGCAGCGAACGGACCGGACAAGACAATCCTGGTCGGCTTCGCCCATAACGCGGTGCTGAGTGTGGCAGACAAGGTCATCGACGCAGTCAAAGGCGGCAAGATCAAGCATTTCTTCTTGATCGGCGGATGCGACGGGGCAAAGTCGGGACGCAACTACTACACCGAGTTTGCCGAACAGGTGCCTCAGGATTGTGTGATCCTGACGCTGGCTTGCGGCAAATTCAGGTTCAACAAACTGGAGTTCGGCGATATTGGCGGCATCCCGCGCCTGCTGGATGTCGGGCAGTGCAACGACGCCTATTCGGCGGTTCAGATCGCGGTGGCCCTGGCCAATGCGTTTGGTACCGACGTCAACAGCCTGCCGTTGTCGCTGATCCTATCGTGGTACGAGCAAAAGGCCGTGTGCATCCTGCTGACGCTGTTGCACCTAGGGATCCGCAACATCCGGATCGGACCGAGCCTGCCGGCGTTCGTCACGCCCGCTGTGCTGCAGGTGCTGGTGGATAACTTCAACATCATGCCGATCAGCGCACCGGAGGACGATCTGAAAGCCATCCTCGGCTAACGGATCAGGGTAGAAGAATCCCCGGGAGCCCCGGCAGCATACCGCTGCCGGGTGTCTCTCTTTTCGGGAATCGGGAAAACGGTTGCGAAGGGTTAAGACCGCTCTTGAATCCAACTACCTAATGGGTTATTGATACACTTCATCGCCACCCTTTCTCGGGTACGCTTAATCGACTCGCTTGCAACGAATTAGGAACTCGGGTAAGGGTATCCGGTAAAGGGTGGGACACTTGAGCAAGATTTACGCAAGCTGGTCATGCCGCACGAGAGGGGCGATCCGGAGTCGCCGCTGCTCTGGACCAGCAAGAGCCTTCGCAAGCTATCGGATGAGCTTCGCGACCTAGTGCCCGTTGTCGGTTACGTGACAGTGGGAAATGTGCTTGAGCTATGGTATTTATGATGTCGTTGCCAACGAGGGCTTTGTGAATGTAGGGGCCAGTCATGACACGGCTGATTTTGCTGTCGATAGTATCCGTCGGTGGTGGTCGGAAATGGGGCAGCCTCGCTATCCTCATGCCCACTCGCTGATGATCACCGCAGACAGTGGCGGCAGCAACGGTTCACGAAATAGACTATGGAAGACATCACTTCAGAAGTTCGCGGATGAATCCGGATTGAACATTTGCGTTTGTCACTTCCCGCCCGGCACCATGATTACGGCAAGAGCAACCAAAACGGGGCTTAAAATTAAGGCGGGTAAAAGCGACCAGCAATATGTGTGTGGAACTAAAATTCTGATGAAGATTTGCAGAAGCTCAACATCATTGAGGCACTTGCAGAACCCCT
>DIZZ01000289.1:2192-18465 GCA_002428045.1 Verrucomicrobia bacterium UBA6015 | reverse complement strand
GGCTGCTGATTTTACTGCATTGTCCATCGATCATTTTCGCCTTATCGATCATAACGGCTCTCGTTTCATTTCGAGGGTTTGTCTTTCTCTCGCTCCAGCATTCGCTCCAGCATCCTCTGGTGTTTCAGGGTATGCTCCCGCAGGGCGCTGAATTCCCTCTTCATATCTGGAGAATCGGTTTCAAAGATGCAGAAAAAATCGCGCTCGATCATCGCTTGTTCGAGATTGATGGCGAGGGAAAGCGCCTTTACGGTGGTGGTGCCCTGGACGCGAATCTGTTCTGTTTGTCGACGGATGAAGTCAATGGCCGTCTGCACGGCGGTCATGTTGAATTTACGGGTATCGAGACTGAGGTTCGCATTGCCAATGGCTTTACGGATCATATTAATGACCATGGCATGGGATTTCTCCTCATTCACCAGATTCGACCAGAAGTCAGCCATGCACGGAATGCGATCCCCGAAGGTGGCGTAAATCTCGGCAACCGCCTCCTCATGCTGCTGCAGGCGTTCAAGTAGATCGTTATTGCTGGCTGTATTCATTTTGACTTACGCTCCATTTCCGCAGGTCGCGCGGTATCCTAAACAAACATGACAGATTGTATCTATTTGGTTAAAAGATTCAATGCGATAATTACACGTATTGCTTTCATGGCGAGGGTGTGGTACGTTTTCTCGAATAAATGCGAACCTATGGGACGTCAGGGATGGATGCGGATCGGTTTGCAAAGGATGCTTTCAGCGAGGAGATTTCCAAAATGGCTGGAGAAAAAACACTGGTAGGCAGTATACATCCAGATGTGCTGGCATTTACAGCCGGGGACGATACAGTGCTGGATCGGGTGCTGGTGGAGGCGGATTGTATCGGTTCGGCAGCGCACGTGACGATGCTCTCCGCGTTGCCGCTGAAACCGGCGCTCTTTAATGAGGATGAACGCCAGCGGGTGATCGCTGAGCTGGTCCGGATCATGCAGTGCCACCGGCGTGGCGAATTCGAAATCACAGCGGCGGATCAGGATGTCCACCTGGCCGTGGAACGATCCTTGACCTCGGCGGTGGGCGAGTTGGGCAAGCGGGTGCACACGGCGCGCAGCAGGAACGATCAGGTCGCGTTGGATTTGCGGTTGTATGCCAAGACGGAAATCCTGGGTATGATCAACCAGGCCGCCACATTGGCGGGGGTGCTGCTCGATCTGGCGCAGCGGCATGAGCGGGTGCCGATGGTCGGTCGTACCCATCTGCAGCCAGCGATGCCGAGTTCCGTGGGTGTCTGGGCCTCGGCCTATGCCGAGAGCCTGCTCGATGATATCGAGCTTCTGCAGGGTGCCTACGTGCAAAACAACCGATGTCCGCTGGGGTCGGCGGCGGGGTACGGTGTCCCGCTGCCAATCGACCGAGCGCTGGCGTCGCGCCTGCTGGACTTTGATCGCCCCGTGCATAATGTCATGTATGCCAGTAATGCCCGCGGAAAGGTTGAAAGCGTAATTCTCAATGCGGCCATCCAGGTGATGCTGTCCTGTGCCAGACTGGCGGAGGACATGGTGCTGTTCATGATGCCTGAGTTTGGCTATTTCCGTTTGCCATCCCAGTATTGCACCGGCAGCAGCATCATGCCGCAGAAGCAGAACCCGGATGTGTTCGAGCTGGTCCGGGCACGCAGCGCCTCGGTGTTGTCTTGTGCGGCGAGGATCACCGGGGTACTCAAGGGCTTGCCTGGAGGGTATCAGCGCGACTTGCAGGAGACCAAGGCACCCTTTATGGAAGGGGTGAGGATCACGCAGGAGACCTTGCGGGTGCTGACCCTGGTGATGGCGCAGGTTCAGGTGGATCCGGTCGCGCTGTCCCGCGGCTTCTCGCCAGGTGTATTCGCTACAGATCGAGCCTTGGCACTAGTGGCAGGCGGGATGCCGTTCCGTGATGCTTATGATGCAGTGAAGTCAGGTCTTTCGGCATTGGAAACCATGGATGCCGCCGATGCCATTGCCGCCAAAACACATGAAGGCACCACGGCGGGACTCGACTTGCCGGGCCTTCAGCAACGCGTCGCGGCGGCGTCTGGCTTTGCGGCAGATCGTCTGGGACAATATCATGCGGCGGTTTCGGCGCTTCTCGGTATTGCCTATCCTGCGCTTGATGTTTAGTTTAAAATGGTATTATATCGTGGTTTTATTCGAGGAAATGACAGGAAGGAAAAGTATGCATAGGACAATCGGATGGGGTAGGGGCTGGATCGTGTGGTGTGTAGCGGCGTTGATGCCGATGGCAGCCGTGGCGCAGGATAGCGGTGCTGCACCGGTGGCGGTTCCTTTTGAAACGGCTGTGAATTATGCCGTGACGGGCGTTTACGTCCTGCTGGGTGGGTTGTCGGTGCTGGCGTTGGCACTGATCATCTACTTCCTGACGGTGTTGCGCAACGGCTCCATCGCGCCGGCACTGCTCCATCGCGAACTGATGCAGAAACTGCAGGAAGGCAATTACGAGGATGCCCGTCGTTTGTGCAGTTTCCGCGGCAGTGCGCTGAGCGCAGTCATGCTGTGTGCACTGGATCATTTGCGGACGATCCCGGATGCGGATGCCACGTTGCTACGGGAGGTCGTCGAGGCGGAAGGTTCCCGGCAGGCGGCATCGATCGAGGGACATCCGCAGTTGCTGATGGATATCGCCGTGGTGGCACCGATGGTCGGTCTGCTGGGGACGGTATTCGGTATGTTGATCGCCTTCAATGCCGTCTCGGACCAGATCGCGGTGGTTCGTCCTACCGTTCTTGTGGGGGGGGTGAATCAGGCCATGATCACCACCGCGTTCGGACTGCTTGTCGGCATCCCCGCGATGATGTTCTATGCGTTCTTCCGGAGTCGGGCGTCAAAGCTGGTCTCGGTGCTTGAAACCGCGTCTGCCGAACTGATGATGGTGCTGCTCAGCAGGAGGCCTAAAAAATGAATTTCCGCAGTCGTTCCAAACCGGTCAGTGTCGGATTTCAACTGGCACCGATGATCGATATCATGTTCCTGCTGCTGTGCTTCTTTATTTCCGCACAGATCTATGCGCAGTGGGAAACCGAGATCGACATCACCTTGCCGACGGCCAAGACGGGCGACCTCCCGGACCGGTTGCCATCCGAGATCATTATCAACATCCGCCAGGATGGGGTGACCGTTGTCAACCAGCGTGAACTGGATAGCGATGGGCTTGCCGCCTTGCTGAAGCGGATCGTGGAGCTGTATCCAGGCCAGCCGGTCCTGATCCGTGCCGATCTTCAGACGCCCTACGAGCATGTTATCCGCACCTTGGACATGTGCCGCAA
Organism: Verrucomicrobia bacterium UBA6015; assembly: GCA_002428045.1. Taxonomy (GTDB): domain Bacteria; phylum Verrucomicrobiota; class Kiritimatiellia; order UBA8416; family UBA8416; genus UBA8416. The sequence continues at coordinate 15,162 of DIZZ01000289.1, read as the reverse complement.
GGTGGATATATGGAACATTTCGTTCGCAACCCGTGCGGAAGAGGAGTAGCAACGGATGACAGGGCGTTGGCGACTATTGATTGTGTCGGGGCTGTTTGGCCTGGCTGGCTGGTCCGGGGTGGGGGAAGCCGCCGAGAGCTATGCCGACCGGATGCTCTTTGCGGACGGGCTTTATGCCAGACAGATGTATGATCTGGCGCTGAAGGAATATGCGGCCTTGCTGAAGTCGTTTCCTCGCGAATCGGGCAATGATGCCGCCGCCTTCCGCCTGGCCGAATGCCTACGGCTCAAGGGCGATAGTGCCACGGCCAGCCGGTTCTATTCGCATGTGGTCGCCAACTTCAAGACCAGTCCCTTCCGTTTGCGGGCGGCATACCGGAGGGCTCGCATTTATGCGGATGACGGCGACCTGGAATCGGCGATAGCCCATTTCCAGGTGATCCTCACGGAAAATCCTCCGGATGACCTGGCCGCAGCGACAACATTCTATCTTGGAGAGGCCCTTCAGAAGCACGGTAAGCCGGAGGATGCCCTTGCCGCGTATGCACAGGTTCCTGCCCGCTTCAAGACCTCTGAATTTGTAGTTTTCGCGCTGATGAAACAGGCAGAAATCCGCCGTGACCGATGGGGTGCGCTGATTGGGGAGGGGAAGCAAAAGGAATCGGAAAAGGAAGCCGAGCAGGCCTTGGCCTTGTTCGGCGAGATCCTGCCCCTGGGCGTCGACGACCGCCTGCAGGCCGAGGCACTCTTTCAAATGGCAGAGATCTATTTCCGGCAGAAACGCTATGACCTGAGTGCCGACGCCTACCGTCGGTTGTTGACCCGATTCCCGGCTGATGAACGTGCCAGCCTGGCATTGCCACAGGCGGCCTGGTCCGCCCTGCATGCCGGGCTTTTCGCCGAATCGCTGGCAACCGCGCAGCAGGCGCTGGCGGATCAGGCAAGGACAGAGACCCACGATGAATGGCTTTACATAAAAGCCAACAGCGAGCGCCAATTGCTGCAGTATGATCAGGCGGCAGAATCCTACCGTGCCTTGCTGGCCCGTTTCCCGGCCAGTCGTTTCGCCGATTCCGCCCGTTATGAACTGGCGGTGGCACATTTCAAGGCTGGCGAATATGACCAGGCGGTGGCGGAGGCGGAGAAGATCCGCACGACGAGCGAGATGCGGACGGATGTATGCTGGCTTCTGGCCGAATCGTATGCGGCGCTGAACCGGTCTGCCGAGGCGACGCAGTATTACCGCATCGTCGTACGCGATACGCCTGCCTCGGATCGGGCGCGCGACGCCCTGTACCGACTGGCCTACCAGCTTCAAAAGCAGGGGATCTTCAAGGAAGCGTCCCGCTTTTATGTTGAACTAGCCGATGCGTTCCCAAAAGATGAACTTGCTCCGCAATCCCTGTTTGCATCCGCCTACTGCCTAGCGCAGGCCGAGGCGCACGAGGAATCGGTAAGGGATTGGCGGCGGCTGGTGAAGGACTATCCCAGACATGCGCTGATCGAGGATGCACTATATCAGAAGGCCATGGGCGAGATCCGCCTTGCGCGTCGCTCGGATGCCTCTTCCACGCTGCTGGAATGGCGGCAACGGTTCCCGCAGGGGCGCTATCTGGCCGATAGCTGGTACTGGCAGGGGATGTTGCTGTTCGAACAGGCCAAATATGCCGAAGCCGAGCCGGCGTTGCGCGAGGCACACAAGACCGCTGTGCGCGAGGAGCTGCAACGCGAAGCCATGTTCCAGCTCGGGCTCGTCCTGCAGAAGCTGGATCGAACGGCTGATGCCGCTGAGATATTTCAAGCGCTGGTGGCTACCCCGGTCAGTTCCAAGTTTCCTCCGGCATTGCTGGAGTGGCTAGCGTCGTATCAGGGAGAACAGGGCAATTTCGATAAAATGCTTGTAGCGGCCTCTTTGCTGGGGGCGTCTACCGAGCCTACTTGGCAGCAGGCTGGCGCTGTATTGCGAGGACGGGCGCAACTTGCCAAAGGCATGCGGGAGGCGGCAGACGCCTCGTTCAAGACGGCACTGGCGGTGGCCGCGCCAACCCCCTACGCCAGCGAGGCCGCCTTGCAGTTGGGCGATCTGGCCCTGGCCCGGTCAGCGGCGGCTGAAGCCGAGCGATTTTTCCGGATCGCCACCGAACGGGCGACGGGCGATGGTGTGCTTGCGGTGCAGGCGAGGGCGGTTCTCGGGCTTGGCAAGGCGTCTGAACTGGCTGGCAGCAACGAGGATGCCTCGCGCAGTTTCCTGAGTGTGGCTATTTTGTATGATGATCCCAAGGTGGTTCCGGAAAGCCTTTATCGGGCCGCAAGCTCGCTTGATAAGCTGGGCCGTAAAGATGAACGGATCAAGGTCGTTGAAGAATTGGGCATCCGCTATCCCGCCAGCGAGTGGCATGAGAAAGCGAGGTCGGAATGGCCAATGTAGAATACCGGGGAATGTTGGATCGTGAGCGAGCCGGGATCGGCGGCGGCCATGTCCTGGCCGCCTCGTTAGCCGCTGCGGTTTCAGTGCTCTGCCATGGCATGCTGGCATTCGTGGCAACGCGGGTGGACCTGCGGTTTGCGTCCAATGCCTCACATGTCCAGCCGGAACGGCAATACCCGGACCTAACACTCGGGTCGGTCGACATCTCGGAGTCTGTACAGACGGAAGTGCTGGCGACCTTGCGCGAACTTGGCGAGGCGCCGGCACCGGACGTTACGCAGTCGGTCGAAGCGATGCAGGTCGCACCCGAAGTCGGCGTCACGGTGCCGCCAGTGATGAAGTCCGTTGGCGATATACCCGTTGACGCCGCAGCGTCGATTCAGGATCCGGAAATCGCCCCGATGACAGACCAGTGGGTTCCTCGGCAGGATATCTTGGCGATCGAGTCGGTGGCGGTAGGGGATGTCCTAGTCGGTTTGGAACGGCGCGTGATTCCAGCGATCGAGCGAATCCCGAGAGCCCCTGACATTGTATTGCCAGCGAGCCCTGCGCCCGCAGGCACATCCCCGACGGACCGGTTCCCCGTGGCCGCCCCGTCGTTGGCGTCGTTGCTTAACCGCAGCATCGCACCGCCGCCTTTGGCTGCGCTAGATCGGCAGGCACCGGTCATGGCGGAGCGTCCACCGCAGCGGGAACTGTTCGAGGAAACCCCGGAGCACATCACCGATGTTGAACCGGTGGAACGGGTACTGGCGGCGAGGGTGGAGGTTTTCCTGGATCGGCGGGATCAGACATTTGGCTACTTCCGTCTGATTGTCGAGCGCACTGGGGAAAACCTGCTGCCGGTACGGCCCAAGGATGTATTGCTTGTGCAGGATGGATCCGCCAGCATGGCCGAGCAGCGTATGTTTTTCTGTCGAGAGGCCCTTCGCCGCGCCTTGTCCATGGTCGGCATCGGCGACCGATTCAATGTTGCCTCGTTTGCCGACCGGACCACATTGTGTTTTCCGGACTGGGTTGTGAAGACGCCGGAAACGCTGACGCAGGCTGAAGCCTTCATCGATGCCATGAAGGCGACAGGCAATACGGACTTGTTTACCTCGATGCAGGACCTGCTGAACGTGTCGCGCTTGCCCGGGCGCCCGATTATCGCCCTGTTGGTGACCGATGGGCTGGTCAACAAGGGCATGACGGACAGCACCGACATCATCGGTGCGTTCACGCGTCAGAACCAGGGAGCCATATCCGTGTTCACTACCGGTGTTTCGTCGCAGGCCAACCGTTATCTGATCGACCTGTTGAGTTATTGCAATGGCGGGGCAGTCCAGTTGATCGAAAGCGGACGATGGGATATTCCGCCTGCCATCGAGGAGGTCATGCGTAGCATCCAGCGCCCGGTGCTTTCCGACCTCTCGCTGCGGTTTGGTGCCGACTCAACCATTGAGGTCTATCCGACCCATGTCGGGAACCTTTACCTTGATCGACCGATGGTGGTCTATGGTCGCTATCCTCTGGATGTGCCGGTATTGGTCGTGCAAGCGGTCGGCCAGGCGGGGGCGATGCGCTGTGACATGATTTTCGACCTGCCGCTCAAGGCCACCCTCGCCGACGGTGAGCGTCAATTCGGAGATCCCGCAATCCGCGAGATGTGGGCGCAGCAGAAGATCTACTACTTGCTCAGCCAATACGCACGGATGCGTGATGCCGACCTGCTGAAGTCGATTCAGCAAACGGGGAGAGAGTATGGTCTGTCCGTCCCGTATCGGCGGGCGATAGGGCTCTAAATGGTGAACCCCAAGGCATATTCATGATGGCGGAAACATGCCATGCAAAGCTGGCTTCAGGCAAGAAATGCGGACGCCTGATGGCGGTGCTCAAAGACCGGCGGACGTTGCTCATCGTAATGCAGGATTTTCCTGACCCGGATGCGATTGCGGCGGCTGCGGCGCTACGAGAACTGGCCCGCAGTCAGGGTGAGGTGACGACAACCCTGACCTGCGGTGGGTTTGTGGGACGCGCCGAGAACCGGGCGCTGCTGAAGTATCTCGGCTTGAATATCCAGTCGCTGGAGAACACCCCTCCGGCCAACTATGACTGCGTTGCGCTCGTGGATACTCAGCCCGGTGCGGGTAACAACGCGCTGGATCCGGAGATCGTTCCCGATATTGTTGTTGATCATCATCCGATCAGGGCACAGACGCGTAAGTCTGCCTTTTTTGATGTCCGCAAACGCTACGGGGCGACTTCGACTATTTTTCATGAGTATCTAAACTGCTGTGACCTTGAGATTTCCGTCCCGCTAGCCACGGCATTGCTTTATGGTATCCGTTCCGATACGGCGGACTTCGGTCGCGAGGCAATCCAGGCCGATATTCATGCATTCTTGGCGCTTTACCCATCTTCCAACAAGAAGATGATCGGGCGGATTGCCATGGCGCGCGTGCCCCGTGCCTATTTCCGGACCATTGCCGCTGCGCTCACGGGAGCCCGATCGTCGGATAATTGCGTGTTCTCGGTATTGGGTGCGGTGGATAACCCGGACATTGTTTCTGAGGTTGCCGATCTGCTGCTGCGGGACGAGGAGAGTAACTGGGCACTCGCTATCGGGATGCACCGGGGGGAACTACTGCTCTCGCTGCGTTCATCGGATTTAACGATGGATGCGGGCAAGGTGATGCATCATCTCGTGGGGAAGATCGGCACCGGGGGTGGACATGTCTCTATAGCGGGCGGGCAGGTTCCATTGCGTACGGAAGATTTGGACACCATTCAGAAGCTTGTCGACGGCATCATTCGCCGGTTTCTGGCGAAACTAGGCGCTAAGAAGGCCAACTTGCACATGCTGATCGAGAAGCGCCCAGATCCGGAGTCCATGACCTTGGCCGCCGCCGTTTCCCCCGACGAATCGGCGGGGATCGCTTAGCGCAGGGCACGCGGATCCAGGGCGTCGCGCAGGGCGTCGCCCGTCAGGTTGAGCGAAAGCAGAGCGGCGGAAAGGGTAAGGCTGGGATAGATCAGCATCCATGGATAGCTTTCCATCATGCGTGCCCCGTCGCGGATCAGCAACCCCCACGAGCTCATTGGCGGTTGAACGCCAAGCCCGAGGAAGCTCAGGAATGATTCAAGCAGGATGACGCGTGGAACGGTCAGTGTCGTATAGACGATAATCGGGCCGATCACGTTCGGGATGATGTGGCGCATGAGAATGCGCCCGTGGGAATAGCCCAGGGCTCGGGCCGCGCGGATAAAGGTCTGCTCCTTCAAGGCGAGCACCTGTCCTCGCACGATACGTGCCATCGTCAGCCATTCGACGGCTCCGATAGCAATGAAAAGCAATAGAAGATTACGCTTGAAGACGACCATCAGAATGATGACAAACACAGTGAAGGGCAGGGCGTAGAGGATGTCCACCAGGCGCATCATGACATTGTCAGTCCGTCCCCCGGCGTACCCTGAGATCGCACCGTAGACGACGCCGATACAGAGCGAGGCGAGGGTGGCACAGACGCCGACGGCCAGAGAAATGCGCCCGCCATGAAGCAATCTGGACAGCATGTCGCGTCCAAGGTCATCGGTACCAAGCCAGTGTTGCGAGGATGGAGCGGTTGCGCCTAGGTCCAGATCCTGCTGTTCAAAGGGGTAGGGGCTAATGACCGGTGCCAGCAGGGCCGCAGCACAGAGCAGGCTAAGCAGAACGAGGGCGACCATGGCCGGGCGGTGCCGACGGAACCGACGCCATGCGAGTCGACCGGGGGATGCGTTCGTGGTTGAGTGTTGGTTTTCTGTCATGTCGAGAGCTTCAGTCGCGGGTTAAGAATGGCGAGGACAACGTCAACCAGGGTGTTGAACAGGATAACCAGCACCGAGTAGAACACCACCAGCCCCAGCACCAAGGTGTAGTCGCGGTTGAAGGCCCCGGCGACAAACATCTTACCCAGTCCGGGGATATGGAAAATGGTTTCGGTCACAAACGAGCCGGAGATGATCCCGGCGATGGCGGGGCCGAGAAACGAGACGACCGGGAAGATGCCGGGCTTAAGGGCATGGACTGCGATGACCCGCCATTCGCTGATTCCCTTGGCCCTGGCTGTACGAATGAAATCTTGGGGGAGTACGTCAAGCATTCCAGAACGGGTCAATCGGGCAATGTAGGCGGCATACGCAGCCCCCAGAGTGATGGATGGCAGAATTCGGTCCGATGCAGTCACCCAGCCGGATGCATTAAACCATCCGGCACCCAGGGCAAAGATGAGAACCAGCAAGGGCCCGAGCACAAACGCAGGAATACAGATGCCTCCCATGGACAGCATCATGGATACCCAGTCCAGTGCCGAATTCGGGCGAAGGGCCGCAACAACGCCTGCACCAATCCCGATCAGCAGGGCAACCAGAAGCGCCCAGAGTCCCAGTTCCAGGGAAACAGGGAACGTCTCGGCAATGATCGAATTCACGGAGCGTCCGGAATACTTCAAGGCGGGACCGAGATCCCCGCGCAGCAGCTTGCCCAGATAGCGGAGGTATTGAATGTACATGGGCTGATCCAGGCCGTAATGGCGATTGATCTGCTCAATCGCCTGTGGAGGATATTGCTTCTCGTCGGTGAAAGGGCCTCCCGGTGCAAGGCGGACCAACAGGAATGTCAGCGTAATCGTCGCCCACAACACCGGAATCATCGCTAGAAAACGTTTAAGCAAGAACCATATCATGGACGGAACTATGGAGATCCCGTCAAATCCTGTCAAGCGGGTTCAATTGCTTGACGCCACCTTTGGATGCATGGTACAAACTGTTTACAAAAGCAGTTAGTCGAGGGGGGGCTTATGGAGGAAGTAACACTGGAGAGTTTACCCAAGTCGGCCAAGGATTTCTTCAATCGGGGATTTACGGCGATCGAGAGGGGAAATATCGATTATGCCATTGAGATGCTGTCTGCCTGTGTGGCGGAAGCGCCTCGGTTTGTCCGGGCTTGGAAATTCCTGCGTGCGGCCGAGGTCAAGCGGTTTCGCAAGAAAAAAGCCGCCAGTAGCCTGAGTGCCGGCATTGAAACGGTGATGAAGATGCCGACCTATCTGAGCGCATCTGGATTGTTGAAGTCTGGGAAATCACAAGCGGCGCTGATGATGGCCGCTAAACTGCTGCGGGAAGATCCGGAAAATACCAAGTATTGCGTCCTCTTCGCCCAGGCCGCCGTGGCATGCGAAATTCCAGAGGTCGCCATCCTCACGCTGGAGACCTGCCGCGAAGCAAATCCGGATGATATCACCGTGCTAAGCTGGCTGGGTGCCTTTTACCAGAAGTCCGGGCGCATGCGTTCGGCTCGCGAATGTTTCGAGCATCTGTGCGAATTGAATCCGAATGATCCGGCGGCCTTGAAGCAGCTCAAGGATGCCATGGCTCTGGATAGCATGTCGAACGATGGATGGCAACGGACGGTCGAGCAAGGCGGATCCTTCCGGGATATGCTCAAGGATGAAGAGGAAGCGGCGATGCTGGAGCAACAGGCCAAGTCAACCAAGAGCGATGCTGGCTCGGATACCTTGATTGCCGATATGATGGCCAAGATCGCCGCCGAGCCCAAGAACATCAACTACCGGCGCGCGCTAGCCAAGCTATATCTACAGAAGCAGGAATTTGAGGCGGGAATTGCGGCGCTGCAGGAAGCCGTTGAGATGAACCCCGGGGATCCAGAGCTGGAGCGTGCCGTCACCTCTGCTCAGTTGCAGTATTTCGACAGTCAGATCGAGGTCAAGCGCAATGCGGGCGATGAGGACGGCGCGGTTGCGCTCGAACATGAACGGCTACAGTTCCGTTTTGATGACCTCCAAGCCAAGGTCGAGCGCTATCCGAACGATCTGCAGCTTCGCTTTGAATGGGGTGTGATGCTGTTCGAGAACGACTACATCAACGAAGCCATCCAGCAGTTGCAGATTGCCCAGCGCAGTGCCAAGAACCGGGTTATGTCGCTCTATTACCTGGGTGTCTGTTTCCGCTCGAAGAATCAATTCGAGATCGCCTGTCGCCAGTTGGAAACCGCCATCAAGGAGCTTCCGATCATGGATGCCAACAAGAAGAAGGTGCTGTACGAGCTTGGCGAATTGGCACTGTTGATGAACGACAAGGCAAAGGCATCCGATGCCTTCATGCAAATCTATCAGTCTGATATCAGCTACCGTGATGTATCGGCAAGAGTCGAATCGCTGTATGCCGATAACGCCGATAAAGCTTGAGTTCTGCCTGAACCCAAGCCTTTTACCCTGGAGGTTATTGATGATTGCTGCACAATTGACGGCACCCGGACAATTGACTGTCGCGGATGTCCCCGCGCCCATCCTAAACACGAGTGATTCTGTTCTTGTTCGCGTCCGTGCCGTTGGTATCTGCGGCTCGGATGTCCATAATTATGTGCATGGGGGAATCGGTGCCCGCAAGGTGGTATACCCGTTTATTCCTGGACACGAGGCATCTGGTGAAGTCCTGGCTGTTGGTCGTGCTGTCAAGGGAATGGGGCAGGGGACGCGGGTCATGATTGAGCCGGCGATGCATTGCGGGCACTGCGACCAGTGCGTTGACGGCCACTTCAACACCTGTCGCCGGATCCAGTTCCTAAGCTCAGCAGGCGAACTGCAGGGGTGCATGTGCGAGCAGGTCGTCGTGCCTGCCCATAATTGCTTCCGTATTCCGGATTCGGTTTCGTTCGAGGCCGCCGCCTTCGCCGAACCGCTGTCGATCGCGATTTATTCCGTGCAGCAGTCGATCCCGTTGTCTGCCGAGACCCCGGTGGTCATTCTCGGGGCTGGGCCCATCGGACTTTCCACGCTACTGGCCGCCAAGCACGCCGGTGCGCAACGGATCTACGTAACCGACCGTATTCCGGAACGTCTGGCGATGGCCGCTACGCTCGGCGCATGCTGGACGGGCAATCCGGATAAGATAGACATTGTCGCCGATATTCTGGTCAAGGAATCCCTGGGCATTCCCGTGGTATTCGAGTGCTGCGGCCAGCAGGATGCCATTGATCAGGGGATCCGCTTGCTGAAGCCGCGCGGGAAACTGGTCATTACCGGCATTCCCGAAGGTAGCCGCATCACGATGAACATCGACCTCATGCGTCGTAATGAACTAAACATCTACAATGTGAGGCGGCAGAACCAGTGCGTGGAACCGGCTATCGAAATGATTTCCCGTGGTGCGATTGACGTGAGCCCATTGATCACGCACCGGTTTTCACTGGCCGCGTCGCGCCAGGCGTTCGATACCGTGGCGCGCTATGCCGACGGGGTGGTCAAGGCCATGGTTATGTGCTGAACAAAATTTGGAATTGCAAGAAAATAGGGAACTGAAGCGAGGATATTAATGGTGGCAAAAAAACTTCTAGCGGTGGATATGGGGGCTTCCGGCGGCAAATGCTTTGTTGGATCGTTTGGCGATCATGGCTTCTCGATGCAGGAGATTCATCGCTTCGCCCATGAAGGGACAACCTTCTTTGCACAGGATCGGCATGGCGTGATGACAGACCGAACCGTGTGGGACGACACCTACATCTATCGCCAGATCCTTGATGGCTTGCATACCTATCGGCGTGATGTAGGCGATCATCTGGATGCCATCGGGATCGACACCTGGGGCGCGGACGGCATGCTCGTGACGGCCAACGGGGACATTCCCGGTAAGGTCTACTGCTACCGGGACCACCGGCTGGACGGCATGATCGACGAGGTAAAAGCCCGGATTGATGCCGCGCGGCTCTATCAGATCACCGGCATTCACTTCCAACCCTTCAACCTGAGTAACCAGTTGCTATGGCTTGTTCAACACCGGCCAGAACTGCTGGCACTGGCGGATACCTATCTTCCGATTTCATCCCTCTTCAATTTCTACCTAGGGGGTGTCAAGAAAGTGGATTCCTCCTGGGCCAGCGTCACGCAACTGATGGATGCGCATACGCGGGAGTGGAGCGATGAGGTTCTGGATGCGCTGGGGATTCCGATGCGGATCATGCCCGGAATTGTTGATCCGGGGACGACGATCGGCTCCGTCAGCAAACCGCTGGCGGATATGCTGCGCCTTAATCAGGCCAGCCTGATTGCTGTGGCCTCGCATGATACCGCCAGCGCCTACGCGGCGGCACCGATTGCCAATCCAGCGGAGGCGCTAATCATCAGTGCGGGTACGTGGTGCCTCGTCGGCAAGCTGGTCCCCGAGCCGTTGACCGGGAGTGAGGCACTCAATGCCAATCTGAGTAATGAGGGCGGCATTGGAAATACACGTCTCCTGAAAAATTGCATGGGCGGTTGGCTCGTGCAGGAACTGCGCCGAGGCTGGCGCATTGCCGATGGCAAGGAAATGGGATGGGCCGAGATGGATTCCATGACCCATCAGGCACCGGCATTCACGGCGTTGATTGATCCGGATGCGCCCGTCTTTTACAATCCGGAAAACATGGAAGCGGCGATTGTCGGTTTCTGCAAGTCTACAGGCCAGCCAATCCCTGCGGGACGCGGCGGATTCATGCGGCTCGTCTATGAAAGCCTGGCCTTGAAGTACCGGCTTGTCAATGAACAGATTTGCAAAACGTCCGGAACGAAAACCAACGTCGTTCATATTGTCGGCGGCGGCAGCAAGAATGTCATGCTCAACCAGTTTACAGCGGATGCCTTAGGCGTCCCCGTCGTAGCCGGCCCCGAAGAGGCAACGGCGGTTGGGAACCTGATGGTCCAGGCCGTCGGCCTGGGACTCATCCGTACGATGCAGGATGCGCTGCCGATCATACGGCAGGCCTTCCCGATTCGCGATTATAAACCCCAGGCAACCGGTGCTTGGGATAATGCCTATTCCCGCTTCAAGGGATTGTGCGGACAAAAATAATAGGGTAGGGGATAGCATGTACAAGCCAGTTTCAAACCGAATTGATTTTCCATCCATGGAGGAGGAGATCCTTGCCTCGTGGACCCGCGAAGACACATTTAAAAAAAGCCTGACCCAGCGTCAGGGGGCTCCTGAATATGTCTTCTACGACGGGCCTCCCTTTGCCACCGGATTGCCGCATTATGGCCATCTACTGGCCGGAACGATCAAGGACATTGTCCCTCGCTACCAGACCATGCGCGGCTTCTATGTCAAGCGCCGGTTCGGATGGGATTGTCACGGACTCCCGATCGAGGCGCTGGCGCAGGAAGCGCTTGGACTGGCCGGGGCACCGGCTATTGCGGAGGCTGGCGTTGACGTCTTCAACGAAAAATGCCGATCGATGGTCTCCACCTATGTCGAGGAATGGCGCAAGACGGTGACTCGTACGGGCCGCTGGGTTGATTTCGATGATGACTACAAAACCATGGACAAGGATTTCATGGAGACCATCTGGTGGGTTTTTTCAGAACTCTGGAAACAGGGCCGGATTTACCGGGCGCACCGGATCATGCCTTACAGTTGGAAACTCAACACGCCACTGTCCAATTTCGAGGCCGGACGTAATTACCAGAATGTGCAGGACCCGTCGATTACCGTGCGTGTGAAGCTCGTCGGTTTCGATATCGAGAATGCTTATGCACTGGTCTGGACGACAACCCCTTGGACATTGCCATCGAACCTCGCGGTGTGCGTTGGTCCGGAGATTGATTACGCTATCGTGCGCGATATCGAGAGTGGCGTTGTGTACGTGTTGGCCCAGTCACGCCTGAGTACCTACTACCCGAAGCCTGAGCAGTATGAGCTGCTCAGGACGATCAAGGGTACAGCGCTGGCAGGGTTGAGTTATGAGCCGTTGTTTGACTATTTCAGCGGGAATCCTCTGTCGTTCAGGGTGCTTGCGGATGCCTTTGTCAGTACTGAGGATGGTTCCGGTATCGTACACATGGCCCCGGCCTACGGCGAGGATGACTACCGGATCTGCACCGCCGCAGGGATCGCCTTGGTAGAGCCTCTGGATGTCGACTGCAAGTTCACTGCGCAGGTCCCAGACTACCAGGGGATGTTCTGCAAGGATGCAGACAAGCTCATCATCAAGCGTCTGAAGGATGAAGGCAAGCTGATCCACCAGTCAACGATCCAGCATAGTTATCCGTTCTGCGAGCGGACAGACACGCCCCTGATCTACCGGGCCATCGATGCCTGGTATGTACGGGTTGAGGATCTGCGGGACGAGATGCTCGCCAACAACGCCTCCGTGCATTGGATGCCGGGGCACGTCGGTGAGAAACGCTTTGCCAATTGGCTGGCCGAGGCCAAGGATTGGAACATCAGCCGCAACCGGTTCTGGGGTTCCTGCATTCCAGTCTGGATCAATGAAATTGATCCGCAGGATACGATCTGCATCGGATCTGTCGAACAGCTTGAATCCTTGTCCGGCCAGCGTGTTACCGATCTGCACAAGCATGTGCTGGACGGCATCCTGATCAAAAAAGACGGGAAGGTCTACCGTCGGACCCCTGAGGTATTGGACTGCTGGTTTGAATCCGGAGCCATGCCGTACGCACAGCAGCATTATCCCTTTGAGAACAAAGCCCATTTCGAAGCCAACTTCCCGGCGCATTTCATTGCCGAGGG
>DIZZ01000289.1:0-2138 GCA_002428045.1 Verrucomicrobia bacterium UBA6015 | reverse complement strand
TCCGCAATGTGGTGGTGAACGGATTGGTGCTGGCCGAGAACGGGCTCAAAATGAGCAAACGCCTTAAGAACTATCCGGATCCACTGCATATCGTCAATGCGTATGGTGCCGATGCGCTGCGACTCTACATGATCAACTCGCCGGTGGTGAAGGCCGAAAGCCTGCGCTTCTCGGAGGAGGGGGTCAAGCACGCCATGCGGCATCTGCTGATCCCATTATGGAATTCCTACAGCTTCTTTGTGACGTATGCCAATATCGACGGGTGGTGCCCATCGGCAGCAGCGGGGGGCAAGCCCAGCAGCAACCGGCTCGACCTGTGGATCCGCAGCTCGCTCGAAACGCTGATTGCTGGCGTGACCGACGCCATGGATGCCTATNNCTGCAGCGGGCCGTCCGCCCGTTCGTACAATTCATTGAAGACCTTACAAACTGGTATATACGGCGTAGCCGTCGGCGATTCTGGAAGGCTCAGGATGATCAGGACAAGGCGGATGCTTACAAGACGCTGCATACCGTCTTGCTACAACTTTCAAAGATCGCGGCACCCTTTATCCCGTTCATGAGTGACGCTATCTACCGCAATCTGCGGACAGAAGGAATGCCGGAGTCGGTGCATTTGTGCGATTTCCCGACATCTAATCCAGGGTTTTCCAATCCTGAGCTCGAAGCTGAAATGCAGACCGTCATGGCCATCGTTCAGATGGGGCGGCAATTGCGGGCGGATCACAACCTTAAAGTGCGGCAACCGCTTTCGGTACTCCACGTGGTGTCTAAGAATGCGGCACTGATTGAACAGGCGGGGCAAGCGGTTGATGTCATCAAGGACGAGCTGAATGTCAAGGAATTGATCTTCGGACGAAACGATACCGATCTGGCCAACTTGAACGCCAAGGCAGATTTCAAACGGTTGGGACCGAAATATGGTGCCAAGATGAAGGCGGTAGCCAAGGTGATTAGCGGATTGACGCATGCGTCGATTGTCGAGTTGGAAAAGACCGGCGGCAAGAATGTCATGCTTGAGGATGGTTCAACGGTTGCATTATCTATGGACGATCTTCTAATTGAGCGGTCGCCGAAGTCGGGGCTGGTTGTATCGGCGGAAGGCGAATTGGTTGTCGCGCTGGAGACGGGACTTACCGAAGAACTCATCAATGAAGGGCATGCGCGAGAGTTCATCAGCAAGATCCAGAATCTCCGAAAGACCCGCGATTACGAGGTCACGCAGCGGATTGCCATCCGGTGCCGGGTTCCTGATTCGTTGAAACCGGCCTTGGATTTGCATCGTGAGGAAATCTGCCGCGAAGTCCTTGCGGTTGCGTTTACCTACGAGGAAAACCTTTCAACCAGTGAGCCCCTGGATATCAACGGGCACCTTTGCCAGGTTGAAACAATGCCAGCAGAGGGGTCCCATGAATGAACGGGTTCGTGCCGTAAAGCATCCGTTAGTTGAGCATTCGCTGACCTATTTGCGTGACCGTGACACGGGGACCGCCGAGTTTCGACGCCACGCGGGGATTGTATCGACGATCATGCTGATGGAAGCAACACGCCATCTCGGATTGGTAAGCACAGCGATTCAAACGCCGCTGGCGTTGACCCAGGGCCACCGATTAACCGGAAAGCTGGTGGTTGTCCCGGTGCTGCGTGCCGGACTGGCAATGCTGACGGCAGCGCATGAACTGCTGGCCGATGCGCCGGTCGGATTCCTGGGACTGGAGCGCGACGAGAAAACCGCCGTTGCGCGCGAATACTACCAGAAATTCCCGGGGGCGCTTTCCGAGAGCTCGGTTCTGATCCTGGATCCAATGCTGGCAACCGGTGGGTCACTGCAGGATACGATATCTGCCGTGCGCGCTCGCGGTGGCCGGGATATCACGCTCGTCTGCATTGTCGCCGCGCCGGAAGGCATTGACCGGGTGACCCGGGCCTTCCCTGATGTGACGCTATTTACCGCCAGCATCGACAGTCACTTGGATAACCGCAAATACATCGTCCCCGGTCTCGGCGATTTCGGGGACCGATATTTCGGCACCTGATGCCGGAAACGGTTGTTTATCCTTGCAGCACAACGCTTATCATGGCATAAGATTCCTCTGTTTTTACTCTTAACACGGTTTCTGTTTGTAGATAGACCCTGT
>DIZZ01000259.1:2505-6303 GCA_002428045.1 Verrucomicrobia bacterium UBA6015 | reverse complement strand
GGAGGGATATTCGGAATCGAAGAAGCGGGCCGTATTCGATTGATGTTTGATCGGGAAAAGGGGTAGAATGCAAGCCGAGACAAAAAATAGAGGGACAAAATCGCCAGCGAGGCTTATTATGAGAAAAACATTCACCTTGACCCACCCGAAAATCAAAGTGCCACGGCTGGTCGATGCCGTTAAGAGCGATATCCGCAAATACGTCAAACGGGAGCGTCGTAAGGACCTTCCGGATGGCGTCGATTTCTGGGATTTCGACTGCAAGTTCGGATCGACTGCGGACGTCGCGCAGACCGTGCATCTGACGGCGTTGAATAAATGTGTTGATGAAGCCGAGAAACAAGAATTGTCATCGTTTTATATCGAGATCCTGGCAAAACCTGGGGTTCGCCAAAAGAAGCCTGACAGGTAGGGTTATTCCCCACTGCAATTCATCTCAACCGTCGTTTAGACTGTACTCAGTGACAAAACGATGAAAAAACGGAGGGTTAGGATGTTTACGCAGAAAGTTGTAGCTGTTGTGCTGATCGCTGTCGGTGTGGTGGTTCTGGCCTACTCGGGCATTGTTTTCCGAACGCCAGGCAAGCCGTTGGATCTCGGCCCTGTGCATATCGCCACGACCCGCCGTCACTTCATTCCACCGGTCGCCGGTGCCGTTGCGCTTGTCGGCGGGATTGTGCTGTTGCTGCTGCCCGGTATCGGTCGTCGCGCGAGCTGAAATGACATGGGGCTAATCCGCATGAAAACCGCTGTAAATATCGAGGACAATGCATCTGGATGGTCTCGGCGCTACCAGGTGGCGTTGCGCCGGTACTTACAGACGGAGACGACGGCATCCCTGAAGGCAGCTCCGCAATTGGGGCGGGGAGCGGTGAGTCTTGGCATGGAGACACTGGATGTCGCCCGGGTTCATGAACTGGCCCTCGCGGCGCTGATTGCTGGCGATGGGTCTCTAGGTATCTCTCACGAACCGGACAAACGCGCCAGCAGCTTCTTTGCGGAGGTGATTGTCCCGATCGAGCAGACGCACGGCCCCGCACGGACGGTAGATGCGAAAGTGACGAGGCTGACGCAGTCGTTGTTGCGGCGTACAAAAGAGGTGACGGATTCGACCCGGCTGCTGGAAAAAGGGGTCGCCCAGCGGCAGACGGCAGAAACAGCCCTCAAGAAAAGCGTGCGGAACCGCGCCGAGCTGTTGGCGGAGGCCGAGCGCCTGCGCCTGCATCTACAGAAGCTGACGCTCCGAATCCTGTCGGCGCAGGAGCATGACCGGAACGTCACCGGTCAGCATCTGCGCGACGACATCGCCCAGATGCTGCTGGCGATCGAGATCCGCCTGCTCGCGTTGAACGGGGCGATTCAGATCAATACGGCAGATCTTAAAAAAGAGATTGCTGAAACGCAGCGGATCGTGAAACAATCGCTGGCAACAATTCACCGATTGAGCCTGTAGCCAAAGGTTGTCACCATGACGCATAATAGCATTACCTTGCGGGTGCCCTATGAGACGGCACTGCGGCAGTACCTCCGGCTGGGGAGCGAAGCCAGCTTGCGGCCGGCGCAGCAGATGGGGAGGAAGGCGCTGGCACTGGGGATGGAAACGCTGGAGCTGGCCCAGATCCACGATCAGGCGTTGGTGTCTGCCGTCGACGCGATGCCGGTGGATATAGCCGCCTTCCGGGACCGCATCGTCCAACGGGCGGGAACCTTCTTTGCTGAAGCCATTCTGCCGATGGAGGCGACGCATCGGACAGTGCTGGAGGCCAACAACCGTCTACGCGAACTCAATCACGCGCTGAGCTGCCGTACACGGGATCTACTGGCATCCAACCGCAAGCTTGCACGGGAAGTGACACGGCGCGAAGCTGCGCAGGAATCCCTGCGTAAAAGCGAGGCGCATACCGTCCTCCTGCTGGAACAGTCGCGGCTGCAGCAAGAACAGTTGCGGATGCTGTCCCGCCGTGCGCTGTCGGCGCAGGAGGAAGAGCGTAAGCGGATCAGTCGCGAATTGCACGATGTCATTGCCCAGATGCTGACGGGAATCAACGTCCAACTGGCCATCCTTATATCGGAGTCGGCCGCCAGCACGAGGGGGCTTAGTCAGAAAATTTCAAAGGCCCAACGTCTGGTTGAGAAGTCGGTGGATCTCGTACACAACTTTGCACGGGAGCTGAGGCCGGCGTTGCTGGATGATCTGGGGCTCATTCCTGCTGTGCATTCCTACCTTAAGGAGTTCAGTGTGGAAACCGGACTCCGTGTTAATCTGACGGCGTTCAAGGGGGATGAACAATTGACTGCAGCAAAGCGCACCGCGCTCTACCAAATCTCGCAGGAGGCGATGACGAATGTCGCCCGCCATGCGCAGGCGAGCCGGGTCGACGTGACCCTGCGGAAGCTCGCTGGCGGGATCCTGATGGAGATCAAGGATGACGGCAAATCCTATGATGTGGAGAAAATGTGGAAGATGCGGAAAAGTCGGCATCTCGGTATGCTCGGGATGCGCGAACGGATTGAGATGGTCGGAGGCACGTTCACGGTGGAGTCCGCGCCGGGACAGGGCACCACCGTCAAGGCTCTGGTTCCGTTCGATAATAATCAAAGAAAAGGACACCGCCAATGAACCCCATTGAACCTATAACTGTATTGCTCGCTGAAGACCACCTCATTGTGCGGGAGGGGTTGAAGGTGCTCCTGCAGCGAGAGGCCGATATCCGCATCGTTGGCGAAGCCTGCTCCGGCAGCGAGGCGGTGGATATGGCGCGGACGCTGCGTCCGGATGTCGTCGTGATGGATATGGCCATGCCGAAGCTTAACGGACTGGAAGCCACTCGCCAGATTCGAAGCGACGCCCCGTCCTCCAAGGTGCTCATCCTTTCCGCGCACAGCGACGACGCCTACGTGCAACGGGGGATGGAGGTGGGAGCGGCGGGTTACCTGATCAAGCAGACATCGGCAAGATTCCTGACCGATGCCATACGGGCCGTCAAGCAGGGGAAGACGTTCTACAGTCCTACGGTTTCCAGTCGTTATGCCAAGCAGCATCGTAAAGCAATGGATCGTAAAGGCGGTCTGAAAGTAAAAAACATAACGCTCACTGCACGCGAGATGGAGGTTCTGCAGCAGATCGCCGAAGGTGGTGCGAACAAGCAGATCGCGTCGGACCTCTCAATCAGCGTGAAGACCGTGGAAAAGCACCGCGACAATCTCATGCAGAAGCTTGACATCCACGATACCGCCGGACTCACTCGCTACGCCATCTCTTCGGGTATCATCGAGAGCAGCGTCCAAGTCACCATCGAGGACTCGTAGCAAGGAACCGGACACCTTGTGGTGGCATCAATGCTGGCACTTGGCTTCCTTTATCTGCTGGTGCGGCGCGACATTGGTCCCGCGATGGGCCTGGTGGCGTTGCTGTTGCTCACATTCAGTGTGAATTTCTTGGGCTACGGTCGTTCCGGCCTGCTGGAGCCGCTGCTCATGGGGTGCATGGCAGGCTGCTGCTGGCGGGTGGCCTGGGGCTGCTGGCCTATGCCCGCTCCAATTCGCACACGTATCGGCGTTGGGCCGGCCATCCGCATGCCGTCAGGATTATCGAACCCAAAGGCGACGGGTATACCGGCCGTCTACGTGCGCAGATGTTGGATGTCCTGCCTGAAACCGAGGCGACGGTTAACTTCGAGTCTGTCGATGCTACGCTTTGGTTAACGCGACCGCAGGAAGATCCAGCCAAGCAGCACGGCCAGGTTGGCGGCTGTGACCACACCCCCGACGCGGGCGTAGTCCCGGAAGGAGATGCGG
>DIZZ01000259.1:0-2488 GCA_002428045.1 Verrucomicrobia bacterium UBA6015 | reverse complement strand
ATCAGGTTGGCCATGCTCCCGATGGTGAGCAGGTTGCCAGCGTAGGTCGTGGCCAGGGATAGGACATACCAGACCTCTGGTTGATCGACGGGTAGATGCGGGGCGATGAGTACCGTAGCTGGCACATTGCTGACCATGTTGCTGAG
Organism: Verrucomicrobia bacterium UBA6015; assembly: GCA_002428045.1. Lineage (GTDB taxonomy): Bacteria > Verrucomicrobiota > Kiritimatiellia > UBA8416 > UBA8416 > UBA8416. The sequence goes on along the minus strand of DIZZ01000259.1, from coordinate 2,342 downwards.
CAGGATCGACGCTAGGCTCAGCCAGTATGGATTTGAGATCGGCAGGCCTTGCGCCGTCAGCCATTCCAGCCCTTGCGCAGGCAAGCCGGTCTGGTTGAAGGCGCGAACGACAATGAACAATCCGCAGAACAGGGTGATCAGATGCCAGTCGATCAACCCCAGCATGGTACGGGTGTGCATCCGGCGGCTCAGGAGCAGCACCCCCGCCAGTGCCAGCACGGATAATTCGCGGGGTAGTCCGCTGAGCAGCAGGATGACCGCCATGGCGGATGCGGCCAGCCCCTTGGCGGATTGCCAACCGTTGAAGACCGGCCAGTCGGGTTCGGTAAACGGCACCGTCTGGGTCGGTTTCATCTCCAGCCGGTTCCTGAATATCAGCAAGATCAGGACAAATGTTATTGCGAGGCAGGCCAACGAGGGGGGCGCACACCAGAAGAGGAAATCGCGGAACGAGAGATTGCCGATCTGGCCGATCAACATACTTTGCGGGTTGCCGATCATCGAGGCGGCCGATCCAAGGTTGGTGGCCATGGCAAGGCCAAGCAGGAAGGGCAGGGGATTCAGCCGCCGACGGCGCAGGGCGACGGCCAATACCGGGGTAAAGGCCAGGCAGATAATGTCATTGGCCAGCACGGCGGCCAGCAGGCCGCTGACTATCATCAGGATAAACAGGAAACGGGCCGGCTGATCGATCCACTGGGTTACCCGCATGGCCAGCCAGGTATAGAATCCACCCAGCCGGAGCTGTGCGGAAATAATCATCAGCCCGTAAAGCAGCAGCAGGGTGGGGACGTGGATGGATGTCATGGCGGTCTCGGCGCTGATGGATCCGCAGAGCACCATGGCGAGCGCCCCGAGCATGGCCATTCCCGTCCGATCGAGCGTCAGGCGTGGATACCGCCCCATGGCGATGCCACCATAGGTGATCAGGAAAATTAGCGTTGTCATGTCATCTCCTCAAGCCGATGGAATCATAATGCGTACACAGGTGCCCTTGCCGGCTGGGGGATCTACCATCGCGATCGTTCCGCCGGAGCGCTCAACGGCGGCATTGGCGAGGAAAAGCCCCAGTCCCGTTCCCTCCGGACGTGTGGTGACGAACATCTCGAACACCCGCTTGCGATCCTTGACCGGGATACCGGGGCCTTGATCGGCGATATCGATGGTGATATTGCCCGCCGCCCCGCGGATATGGATATCCACCGAGCCTCCCTCCACCGGGGAGAATTCGATGGCATTGGTAAGGATGTTAATCAATGCCCGTCTAAAGGAGGCAGCGAAAAGGGATGCTGTCAGGGGTGCTTCAGGCGGTTGGATATTGACGCAAAGCTTGCTGCGTTCAAAACGGGATGCCAGCGTGGCGACGGATTCACGGACACAGGTGGTGATATCCAAGGTTGTCCGTTCTGTCTGGTCCGGGCGGGAGGCGAACAGGAATGCCTTGAAGACTTCATCCATCCGGTCCAGGGTCTGGCGGACCCGCTCTGTCAAGGCGGTGATGCGCTCGGGGCGGCCGCGTCCGGATTCGCCAACCTCGCGGTGCAGCATCTGGATATCCAGCTTGAGAGAGGACATCGGGTTTCGGAAATCATGCACAATCCCGTTGGCCACCATGCCGGAAAACGCCAGATGCTCCTGTTCGGTGCGCAGTGCTTCATGCCGGATTTCGCGGCGCATCATCAGCACGACCAGCAATGTGCAGGCACCGAAGGCAATCGATACCGTCAGCAGCGATAGCCGGAACATGGAAGAAATCGCCGTGCCAGCGGGCAGGACCTCGCGCAGGACGATTTCCTTGCGCAGGGCCACCTCGACATTCAGTGCCGGTTCGGCGGACGAGGTCGCCGCAAACACGACCACCGGGATCTGCTGGGTGCCTGTCTGGAGGAGTTCGCGATGCATGGTGATGGAGGCGTCCGGTGGACGCTCCGATGGATCAGACGTACCGTCAGGCAGTGTGGTTTGTTCATGGAAGACGACGATGCCGTCGCGGGTGACGGAAACATACTGCAACCCCTTTTCCACGGCATACAGGTTGCGCACAAATGTCGAGAACCCAGACCAGTCCAGGTCTCCATCGGGGGATTTCGGCGGGGTCTGATTGATCAGGTGCGATGCCATGGCTGTGCCACGGCGGATCACCGTTTCCGCAGCGGTCTCGCTGGCCGCGCGGTCGTGCGTCTGACGCAGGACCAGCAAGACACCGCCCGCCAGGGCGGCAATCAGCAGCACAAGCAGGGCCGTAATCAAAATCAAGGGTGTCTTCATGAGGACAGCGTTATAGGTTATGTGGAGGTGAAAAGCAAAACTATATAATCTTGAACTTCGATTCCGAATATCCC
>DIZZ01000199.1:10394-37300 GCA_002428045.1 Verrucomicrobia bacterium UBA6015 | reverse complement strand
TCCTAATCGTAATCGTAATCCTAAAGGAGATGATGAAAATGACTAAGAAGGCAGAACCGAAAAAGGAAAAGAAGGCTAAGTTGGCGGATATTGGTGTGGTAGGGTTGGCGGTCATGGGCGAGAACCTGATCCTCAATATGGAAAGCAAGGGGTTCACCGTGGCGTGCTACAACCGCACCGTCAGCAAGGTGGATGACTTCGTCAATGGCCGTGCCGCCGGCAAGAAGATTGTGGGGGCGCACAGCGTCAAGGAATTGGTGGCGGGCCTGGCGACGCCGCGCAAGGTGATGCTGATGGTCAAGGCCGGTGGCGCCGTGGATGCCTTTATCGAGGAAGTCCTGCCGCATCTGGAAAAGGGTGACATCATCATCGATGGGGGTAATTCCCATTTCCCGGATACGATCCGCCGCACGGAATATTGCGAGAGCAAGGGGCTGCTCTATATCGGCACGGGGGTTTCCGGTGGCGAAGAGGGTGCGCTGAAGGGTCCATCGATCATGCCTGGTGGTTCACCCAAGGCCTGGAGTGCGGTGAAGAAGATTTTCCAGAAGATCTCGGCGCAGACCGATGCGGGCGAGCCGTGCTGCGAGTGGGTTGGCGAGAACGGTGCCGGGCATTTTGTCAAGATGGTGCATAACGGCATTGAGTATGGCGATATGCAGATGATCTGTGAAGTCTATCAGATGATGAAGGACGGCCTGGGGATGGATAATGACCAGATGCACAAGGTCTTTACCCGCTGGAACCGTGGCAAGCTGGATTCCTACCTGATCGAGATCACCCGTGACATTCTTGGCTATCGCGAAGCCGATGGCACCGCGACGGTGGACCTGATCCTGGATGCAGCCGGCCAGAAGGGGACCGGTAAGTGGACCGCGATTGCGGCCTTGGACGAAGGGATGCCGCTGACACTGATCGGCGAGGCCGTCTTTGCCCGTTGCCTGTCGGCGATCAAGGAGGAGCGTGTCGAAGCCTCCCGCAAGCTCAAGGGGCCAGCAACCACGTTCGAGGGCGATGTGGCCGCGATGGTGAGCGACTTGGAGCAGGCGCTGTACGCCTCGAAGATCGTCTCGTATGCGCAGGGATACCAGCTCATGCGGGCAGCTGCCGCGACCCACAAGTGGAACCTGAACTATGGCGGTATCGCGCTGATGTGGCGGGGTGGTTGCATCATCCGCTCTGTCTTCCTTGGGAAGATCAAGGATGCTTTTGACAAGAATCCGGAACTGACCAACCTGCTGATCGATCCGTTCTTCAAGACGGCGGTGGCAAAGGCACAGGAGGCTTGGCGTCGTGTGGTTTCGACAGCGGCCCAGATCGGCATCCCCATGCCAGCCATCAGTGCCGCACTGGCGTATTATGACGGGTACCGTTCGGCACGGTTGCCGGCGAACCTGCTCCAGGCGCAGCGCGATTACTTTGGTGCCCATACGTACGAACGGGTGGATCGTCCGCGCGGTGAGTTCTCGCATACCAACTGGACGGGCCGTGGCGGCTCGACGGCGGCCTCGACGTACATCGTCTGAGGACTCGCGTCAGGAGTATAGGGGATCAACATGAAGGAGTATCTGCAGAAAGTCGTCAACCGCCAGGATCTGACCCAGTCGGAAATGGCGGCCGCGTTTGACCTGATCATGACCGGCGCAGCCACGGCGGCGCAGGTTGGCAGCCTGATCACCGGGTTGCGCATGAAAGGCGAGACCGTGGACGAGATCGCGGGCGGCGCTGAATCCATGCGCCGCCATGCGGTCTTCATCGACTGTGCAGGACTCCCGGTGGTTGATACCTGCGGCACGGGGGGGGATGGCCGCAACACGTTCAATATCTCGACAACGGCCGCCTTCGTGGTGGCGGGGGCAGGGGTCCCGGTTGCCAAGCATGGCAACCGGGCGATCACGAGCGCCTGTGGATCGGCCGATGTCCTGATGGCGCTCGGTGTCAACCTGGAGGCCGCTCCTGAAACCGTTGAGGAATGTGTACGCGAGGCCGGGATCGGCTTCATGTTTGCACCGAGGCTGCACCCGGCCATGAAATATGCCATGGGGCCGCGCAAGGAGCTGGGTTTTCGTACAATCTTCAACATGCTGGGGCCGCTGACCAATCCGGCGGGTGCCAAGGGGCAGATCATCGGTGTGTTTGATCCGTCGCTGACCGAGCCGTTTGCGCAGGTCTTGAATCGGCTAGGCAGTCGGCGCGCCTTCATTGTCCATGGCCATGATGGCATGGATGAGATCACGGTCACCACCACGACACGCATCAGCGAGCTCAATGGTGGACAGGTCAAGACCTATGAGTTCGATCCCTTGCGTTTTATTGGCGAATTTGCTGATCCGCAGGCGTTGTCTGGCGGAACTCCGCAGGCCAACGCCGAGATTACCAGAGCCGTGCTTTCCGGCCTCAAGGGGCCGACTCGTGATGTGGTTTGTCTTAATGCAGCAGCGGCCATCGCCGCCGGTGGCAAGGCAGGCTCGATAGTTGATGGGTGGGAAATCGCCCAGGCTGCGATTGACAGCGGGGCTGCCATGCAGGCGCTGGAACGAATGATAGCGGTGTCGCAGGCATAGCGTGCGAGACCGGAAAGGAGAGTGATGGTTACCAAACCGTTTAGAGGCCGTTCGCTGCTGACGCTGACGGATCTCACCGATGGTGAGATGCTTAAACTGCTGGATGCGTCGGTTGCATTGAAAGCCAAGAAGAAGGCAGGAACACGAGGTACGCTTCTTGATCGCAAGAACATCGCGCTGATCTTTGAGAAAAGCTCGACGCGTACGCGCTGTGCCTGTGCCGTGGCCGCCGCCGATGAGGGGGGGCGGACGGAATACTTGACGACCCACGATATCCACCTCGGCAAGAAAGAGTCGGTCGCGGACACGGCGCGTGTACTGGGGCGGATGTTTGATGGCATCCTGTTCCGGGGGTACAAGCAGGAAACCGTCGATACACTGGCTAAATATTCCGGGGTGCCGGTCTGGAATGGACTGACGGATACCAACCACCCCACGCAGGCCTTGGCGGATCTGATGACGATCCGTGAGCGTTTCGGGCACTTGCGAGGACTGAAGGTGGTCTATCTCGGGGATGGTCGGAATAATGTTGCCAATTCACTCATGCTAGGCTGTGCCAAGGCCGGGATGCATTTCGTGAACTGCACCCCCCCATCGCTGATGCCTGACGAAAACCTGATCCAACGATGCAGGGAGCGCGCCCATTTCAATCAGGGCTCGGTTTGTCTTGAAAGTGATCCTCTAAAGGCCGTCGCTGGTGCCCACGTGATCTATACCGATGTCTGGGTCTCGATGGGTGAGGAGGACCAGAGTGCGCAGCGCCGCGAGCTCCTGCAACCTTACCAGGTCAACATGGCGCTGATGCGGGCGACGGGGAACTATGCGGCTGGCAACGTCATTTTCCTGCATTGCCTGCCTGCCTTCCATGATGAAAAGACCGAGGTTTCGAAAACATGCGGAGCCATGGAGGTGACCGACGACGTGTTCGCATCGCCATGCTCCCTCGTCTTTGACCAGGCCGAGAATAAGATGCACTCCATGAAGGCCCTGTTTGTCGCCACCATGAGCGACGTCTCTGACATGGCCTGTGGCTGATTGATCATCAATAATTTCAAGGGAGAATCCTATGGCCTCTTTGTCCGACATCGGGTGGGGTGCGTTTCATGAACTGACGGCCGAGCAGAAAGCCCCGTATTTCCGGGATGCTGAGCGTGAACGGCATGTCATCGTTGCCCAGCAGTTTGATCGCGCACGGCTGGATGCGCTGGGCATCCTGGCGACGCAGATCCGCCGCATCGCCAAGACCCATGCCGGGCTGGACTACCTGCAGTCGGTGCTTTCGCACAAGCGGGCCATGCTTTATTTTTCGCAGCCCAGTACGCGCACGTTCCTGTCCTTCTGTGCCGCCTGCGAGATCCTGGGGCTCAAGCTGGGCGAGGTGCGCGATACGTCAACGTCCAGTGAGTTCAAGGGCGAATCGCAGGACGATTCCGTCCGTACCTTCAGTTCCTATTTCGACCTTATCATCATGCGCAGCCAGATTGGCGGGCTGGCCGAACGGGTGGCCTGGCTGCTCTCCAATTCCGAGCGGCCGATCCCGGTCATCAATGCCGGCAGTGGCAAGGACCAGCACCCCACGCAGGCTCTGCTGGACATTTATACGCTGCAGCGTAGCTTCGAGGAACATGGAGGGATCGATGGTAAGCGGATCATCTTCGTGGGCGACCTCTTGAGAGGGCGTACGGTCCGCTCATTGTCGGTTTTGCTGACGCAATACCGCGATGTCGAACAATGTTTTGTCGCGCCGGATGCCTTGCAGATCGGCGAGGATATCCAGGCGATTCTGCGTGAGCGGGGCGTTCGGTTCAGGTTAAGCGACGACCTGCGAGGTGAGATCCCGTCGGCGGATGCCGTGTATATGACGCGGGTGCAGAACGAATGGGATGCCTCGCATGGGGAGAGTGCCCGGATTGATATTTCGCGCTTTTGTTTCGGGGAATACGAGCTTGGCCTGTTAACGCCTCACGCCGTTATCATGCATCCGCTGCCGCGTCGCGAGGAGATTGCCTCCGTCGTTGATCATTCCCCGCACGCTGTGTACTGGCGGCAGATGCGTAATGGCATGTGGATCCGTGCCGCCTTGATTGCCACGCTGTTTACGAAAGATACGGAGATTCGTGATTATTTCGCCCAACATGAAATTGCCTAGGCACATTCGTCGTGTGTTTTTGCATAGCCTTCCTGCCTGCTGCATGTGGGTTTTGTGCGCTGGCTGTATGTCTGGAGCCATGCAACCCCGCGATGCCGGTCCTCTATATTCCGCCGCCACCGATGTGCATGATGTTCCGGGAACCCAGGTGATGGGGCCCTTGGTGGAGACTCGTAAAGACCAAGATGGGCATTCCTTTAGTGCCGTGCGTCCGTTCTGGAGCAGGGTTGGGAATGACGATGAGACGCGGGTTGTAAACGATATCCTATGGCCCATCGGGATGATCAAGCAGCGGGGGATTGAACGCGACTGGCGAATCTTTCCTGCCCTCGGTCACGATTTTGATGTGTCGGATCCGCTGTCAAGGCACCGTTGGAGCGTATTCCCTTTGTTGTACGGAGGACGTTCTCGTCATGGGCAGCCGTATTTTGCGTTTTTTCCTTTTGGCGGGACCCTGTATGAGTTTCTTGGCCGTGATCGCATCGTCTTTGTATTGTTTCCGATTTATGCCTACACGGAACAGTCTGATAACCAGACGCACAGTGTATTGTGGCCGATTTTTTCACGGACCAAGGGGGATGACGTCTACCGGTTGCGCATCTGGCCGTTCTATGGCATTGCCGTGAATCAGGGGCGATGGACGAAGCGCTTTGTTCTATGGCCACTATGGACCTCCGTCAAGTATACCTATCCCGATCAGATGGGCGGCGGTTTTGTATTTTTTCCGTTCTATGGGTACGCGAACCTTGCCGAGCGACATACCCGGCTACTGTTGCCGCCGTTGTTCAAGTGGGAATGGACGGATCAAGGGGAGCATCTAGCGGTGAACGCCCCCTGGCCTTTTGTCCAGTATCGTCGCGGGCTTGTCGATAAGTTATACATCTGGCCGTTGGGCGGGTACAAGCATAGCGGGGCTGAAAAACAATGGTTCGCGCTCTGGCCGATCATTTCCGGAAGTCGCATTGAATCCGTCGCGACGTCCATTCACCGATTTCGTGCATTGCCGTTCATTCATTACGAGTCAACCTATGCAGTGTCCAACCGTCCTGCTGGCGACGTCGAGGGGCAAACCGAGACTGCGGCGACCTCGCGTTATTTCAAATTATGGCCCTTGGTATCCTATCGCCGGGAGGCACAGTCGGCGCTGTGCCGGGTACTTGACTTGTGGCCCTTGAAGCATACTCCCGCCGTTGAGCGAAACTGGGCACCGATCTGGAGTTTGTATACGTTCGAGCGGGAAGGGGAGCGCCGCCATACCGAGCTGTTGTGGGGGCTCTTTCGTCACCATCGCGCGGAGAAATTCCGTCGGTGGTCGGTCTTTCCGCTCCTGCAACGCGAGATCGATGCGGAGCACCAACGCCAGTCCTGGTCGATCTTGTACGGGCTGGCTGGCGTCAATCAGGAAGGATTGCAGAAAACCTATAGGCTATTATATGTCCTGAAGTTTACGAGACAACTATGATAACACGTGAGCCGGAATTTTTCCCTGAGTCAAGGAATTTTGTCGGACGCTTTGGGCGTTCGTCAGTGTTGGCGTTGCGCGAAACGGGGCGTGCGGTATTGCTTTTTTTGTCGGCGGTCGCGGCGATGCGCACTATCTTCAAGAAGCGTGCTCGTCGTGAAATCGTGACCCAGATGTTTGTATTCGGCATCAAAAGCCTGGGGGTTATTACCGTGGTGGCGCTTTTCACAGGCATGATCCTCGCCCTGCAAACGGGGATCGAGTTGCGCAAATTCAACCAGGAGGTCAACATCGGGACGGCGGTCATGGTGTCGATGTTGCGCGAGATGGGACCGTTTATGACTGGATTGATCCTGGCTGCCTGTGTGGGGTCGGCCATTGCCGCCCAGATCGGTACGATGGTTGTTTCGGAAGAAATTGCCGCCCTCGAAATCATGTCGATCGACCCCGTGCGCTTTCTCGTGATGCCACGGTTGGTCGCCATGGCGGTGATGACGCCGCTGCTGGCTTTCTATACCTGTATGATGGGGGTGATCGGCGGTGGCATTGTGGGTGAAACCCAGTTAGGTGTCGCCTGGTCCGCCTATATTGAAAATGCAACGCGGTATGCGGACCTTAAGGATCTGGGTGTCGGTATGTTCAAAGCCGTTTTGTTTGGTATTATTATTACGATTGTCGCCTGTCACCAAGGCTTTGCCACAACCCAGGGAGCCGTCGGCGTGGGCTATGCCACGCGCAAGGCGGTCATTGCGGCCTTCCTGATGATCCTGATCGTTGGCTATTTTGTCACCCGCCTTTTCTATGTCTAGGGATGGGGGAACGATGAAACTATTGGTAACAGCGGGTCCCACGCGTGAGTTTCTGGATCCGGTACGGTTCTTGAGTAATCGGTCGACAGGCAAAATGGGATATGCCGTGGCGGCGGCAGGCGTAGCGCGCGGGCACGAGGTGGTGCTGGTCAGCGGGCCGGTATCCCTACCGCCGCCAGTGGGTGTCTCGACCCTTCGCGTGGTGAGTGCGGCGGATATGCTGGAGGCGGTGTTTGCGTCGTTTGATACGTGTGATGCGCTGGTGATGTCGGCAGCGGTGGCCGACTGGCGTCCTAAAAACAGAGCCGTCCAGAAGCTCAAGAAGAACACGATGAGCGGTACATTGGAGCTGGAGCGTACGGTGGATATCCTGCGAGCCCTGCGGGAACGGCGGCGGACGGAGCAGACCGTGATTGGGTTTGCCGCAGAGACAGAGCGGGTGATTGAGTCGGCCCGCGAAAAATGCCTCGCCAAGGGGCTCGACATGGTTGTGGCCAATGATGTCAGCCGGTTGGATGCCGGTTTTGAGGTCGATACCAACGTCGTATGTCTTGTCGATTCGCAGGGGGTTGAAGAACTGCCACTAATGCCAAAGGCTGACGTTGCCGAGCGGATCGTGCAATGGATTGAACGCTTCCGCTCGGTACGGGGACGTTAGCGTTTAACGCCGCTTGAGATCGCCGCCGCCGGTATTAATGAAATCATTGATTCTGACCATGGCTTTTTCTGCTTGCTCATAAATCTGAATACTGCCGTCCTGACCGACGCCGATCAAGCAGCCGAAGACGATCGCTCGCAGGTAGAAGTTGTCGGAGATGAACAGCAGGTAGAACACGGACCAGCCGGGGACGATCAGGCATAGAACGCCCTGGAACATGTTATCGGCCATGGCCTTGACGACGACGAGGATATTCAAGGCCAGAATGCCAGCCCAGGCGAAGCCCAGGACCATATCGATGATTTTTTCGGCCGGTTCCAGGTATTCGCTGCCGGGAAGCTCAAACTCAAGCCCATACCGGAGAAACCCGGTCAGGCAACCGAGCGTAACAAAGAGTAACAGCGCCAGCAGGACGACGTTCTTCCCCTTGGTTTTCCGTTTCACCTTGGGATGCAGATCCAGCGGTACAGGCGGAGCATCCGCCTTGACGACCTTCGGTGCAGATTCCACAACCGGACGGCCCTTGTCGGCAACTGCCTGTGCGGGCGTGGCAGTGGCATCCAGTGCTTCCCGCTGGGCCTTGGCCAGTTTGAGGCGGGATGTTCCGGCGCTCGCTTCCGTTGCGGCGGGAGGCATCTGGGCGGGGGCTGCTGCTGGCGCATTGCTTCCCGTCGTCTGCGTCGGCGCTGGCGGCAGATGGCTTGACTTGTTGAGCGTTTCCCCGCATGCATTGCATTTCAGTCTCGACACATCGGCAAATTCAGAGGCGACGCGGGTTGCGTGGCATTTGGAGCACCGGTATTCAATATCAGCCATGGTATTTCCTGTTTTATGTACGTTAACTATTCCGCAATTGAGCATCGACAGCTCGAAGTTGTTCTTTAAGGTTCTGGATCTGGGGATCGGTGTCGGGGTCCGGCTTCGTCGCACTATTGTTTTGTTCCCATGCTTCTTTTTTCTGCTTGATATCCTGGTAGCGCGGCATCAGGTTGGCTTGCTCATTTTTCAGCAGCCGCAGTTTGTTGCCGAGATCAACCCGTTTGGACCCGGTGCTGCTGCCCCATTCCTTGTTTAGTGCCACGGATTGATCGTTGATGCCTTTGTATTCAACCAGAACGCTGCGATATTGCTCCTGATATGGATTCTTGCCCTTGGCTGCCGTCTCCATCGCTTTGGTTCGTGTCTCGATTTGCGCCAGCAGGCGTGCACGTTTTGAAACCAGCTCGCGCTGTTCCTTGGTACTCTCCACGATGGCTTGCCCCTCGTAGAGTTCAAGATCATGGCGGCGGATATACACATTATCGAATCTTCCCTGGCTGGAACCTACCGTGCAGAGTACGACTTCGCCTTTCGGCGTCTGTTTCGTGCTGTGTACACTGACCAAGCTGCCTGCCGGTACCGAGCGCAGCTTCTTGCCATCCTGCCCGAAAATATCGGTTTCAGTGCGGATGCTGGCTCCCCACATCGCATTCGGATTCCGTGGCCGCGCAGCGACAGCGGCGGGTTCTTGAGTGGGGTCTGAGGCCGGACTGCTTTCGGTTGGATTCGATGGCGAGTCATTTTGGGGGGCGTGTTGCGTATCGGAAAAAGAGTTGCCGGATGCTCCCCGGTAGGGTGGATCACTGACGGTAATCGACGGACGCGATGCGGTTTCCGCAGGATCCGGGCTGTAGGATGGCGTTGTTGGCTGGGCGATCTGGGGCGGTAGCTCGTTGGCTTGTTTATTGATCATGCCAAACAGCCAGTTCACGACCCTATCAGGGATAATTAGTGATTTTTCAAGCGGACTGATGCCCGATGTGAATGATCTCGGTTCGTTTGCGGGGCTATCCGGTTGGTTCCCCGCCCGGGTATGCGCTTCGGCAAGTAAACCCCGTGTCGTCTCCGCGAACGCCGGATAGGCAGGTGCCCATGCCTGGGCGAGGCGAAGTTCCTTGATCACCCGGTCGTATTGGGATTCTGCGGTCAATTTCCGTGCGTTTTCAACAGCTTTGCGAACATACAGGAGACGGGCCGCTGAGATCAGGCAGAGCACAAGGATTGCTTCGATGACGGCGGTGATCAGGAATCGTTTGATGTAACGGGGTATTTGTGCTGACATCGTCAAATCATCCTAGGTTAGTGATTTCGTTCAGTGAGCATCCCGATCGTGGCCAGGGCTCCGACAAACACACCGAAGGCCACATATCCAAATTGGGCCTCGGCGGGAAGATCTTTAGCGACCATCCAGCCCCATCGGTAAGAAAATATGTAGGCAACCGTCATCCCGCAACGGTTGTAGCGAGAGACCAGTGCCAGCGTGACAAGGCCGATGAGCAGCACCACTTCTGTTGCGGGCAGCTCCAGGGTTGCATTCTGTATGACATGGAAGATTTCTTTCATCATCGGGCAATTCCCTCATTTATCAAAGGTTTTTATGTTAGCTAGAATCGTACGTTTTGAAAGCACTTATTTCAGAATGCTGGGCGGCGTAGGGAGGGTATCCGGTATTGGTTGGCGATGCGTTGGTTGGCGGTAGGCAACGCCGCCGCGTCAAGCGCGATGTCCACCTCGATGCCGGCAAGGCCGAGTCGGTGAATGCCTCTTTCGCGGTCCACGGCGGCGAAAACTTCCTTCAGGTTGAGCACGGGGGTGCCGTTCACCGAGTCGACCACGATGGATCGTAAGTGCTGGTATCCGATGTTGATCGGATCGGGCAGCACGGCGGAAAGGATCACGACCCGTTCGCCTGGTTTTTCAGGGGTGTTCTGCCGCGTCAAGTAGAGGTGGGCCAGTCGGGGCTCGGTCCGAGTCGTCCATTGTGCCCCGCCGGATTTGAGCATTTGGCCGGTTAATTCCCGGATGACAAAACCACCGTCAACAAGATACCCTTCGGGAGATCCCTCGGCATTCTCGGGGATTAGTAGGGCGGTGTCATCGTGACGGCTGAGTACCATGTCCTCGGTCATCATTTGGCGATCCCGTATGAACTTGACCGTGATCGTGTCGCCTGGCGAATAGCGCTTGTGGATGAGGTGTGAGAAATACAGGCGTCCCCAGTTCGGATCCTCGTAGTATCCTTGTTCATCAATGGCTACGCCACCGAGTTCAAGAACGATATCATTCGGCAACAGCGGGTTGCGACCGGTTTTCGTCTGTAGGACGCCGGTCACCTGGATTCCGCCCGTTGTATCGGATAATAGCCCGAAGAAACGGCGCTTGGTTTGGTCGACCATCGGCTTCCATGCGAATCCCCCCGAAGCAAAGCCGAGATAAGGCGGTTGCTGCACATCGCGGATGAAACGAGTGATCGTTTGAACAGGCAGCATGCTGGCTGATCGAGTGCTGGCGTCGTAACTGACGACCAGCCCGGCAAGTTCCCCCTTGCTGAAGACCGGCGCACCGCTGCCATCGATATTCAGGTCGGTCAGGATCAAGGCCAGCAATGCGCTATATGGCGATTCCGCAAACGGGCTGACTTTCCATTGCGCGATTCGTCCGCGCCCGATCTGCAGTTCCCCGTTTGCGCCGATTTGCACAATCTCGGCAGCGACCGTCTCGGTGTCAATGCTGGGTTCCGGAACGGCAATAGCCGACGGTTCGTTCGTGCTATTCGCCATTCGCAGGAGCGCTAGGTTGATCTGTGGATCGGCCAGGATCAGCGTTGCGGTTTCCTTGCGTCCGGCCCGAGGTCGGCGGATCTCGATCAAGGTCTGGTTCCGGACCATGACTTCCGTGGTGACGATATAGGATGGATCCATCAGCAGTCCGAATCCGCGCCGGCTTTGCGTGGGGTTGCTTTGCCAAGGGGCGCCTGCGTCATACTCCTGATAACTGACCAGGACTTCGACTACCGGGGGTTCGGTGGCGGTCGAGGCGGCCATGCTGGCACAGGCCAGCCGGAACAGGGTGATGACGAGTAGTACGGTCAGGTGCTTATTCATGGGCCAAGTCTCCCGGGCGATGGATGCAGAAAGGCGCAGGTACGCCATACTGTCCTAGAATGCTGTCCTGCGTGGCCTTGACCGCTTCCGCATCAAGGATCAGGGGCTCCTCGGTGCCGGCAAACCGGATGCGGTGGAATCCGTTCACGGGGGCTGAGAAGGCCGTCAGAAGATCCTGCATGCACCGGATGGCTACCCCGTTGACCTCGACGACGTGGCCATTCATGAAATCGTCGGTATAGGTGTTGACGGGGTGTGGAAGGCGCCGGATAAGGATCACGAACTGATCGTGGTCGCGATAAAAACCATCGAGCTTGGCATAACGGGAAAGATACAGCAGGCTCTGATCGTTGGGGGTACTGAAGCCGCTGCGAATGGTCTTGAGGATTTCCCTGTTCAGCGGCGCAAAGACAAGGCCGCCCAGGATGGCGTATTCCGGCTGTACGTCGTAAAGGTTGCGGAAGATGAAGGGATCCTCCGAATTCAATAACGGAATGGCCAAGGTTAGGATGCCGCTATCTCGGAATACGTTCACCGTGATGCTGTCGCCAACCTGCCGACGCTCGAGAATCTCGGTGAATTGTACAGGATTTCCATCGAGGACAATCGTACCGTCCTCGCCGATATTGCAGTTGTCGATGGAAAGGAGTACATCGCCAGCCTTCAGATGGGGGTAGGCACTGCCAAACGGGTCCAGCCAGGTGACGACCACGCCGCTCTCCGAAGGGGGGACGCCCAAGCTTTTACGCATGGCCGGATTGCGTAGCTCCAGATAATCCATGCCGAGTTCGGGATACCCATCATAGTGCCCGTCCTCGACATCGTCCAGGAAATGCTTGATCACCGGTATGGGGATGGCATACCCGATATTGTCGCCGATGGAAAGCCCCTGGAAGGCCACCCCGACAACCTTGCCGTTGTAGAAGATCGGGCCACCACTGTTCCCGGGGTTGATTGCCGCATCAACCTGCAGCACCATATGCTGGTCGATGGCGCTGTGAGAATAGCCACTTTGGTCAATCCGGGAGACAACACCACGGGTCAGCGAGACGCGGTCTCCCCCGAGCGGGAAGCCAATCGCGGTCACGGTATCGCCCAGGCCAGGAATGGTGTCGGCGAAGCTTACCGGCTGCGTACCCTCGAAGAAGTTGGGATCGTCGACATCCAGCAGGGCCAGGTCGCAGTCGTGCCCGGCAAAGCGGACATGCGCAATATACCGCTTAGGATCCCCATTTTTCTGTACTTCAAGGAACCGGCTATTTGAAATGACATGGGCGTTTGTCAGGATCCGCTTGCCATGGATGACAAACCCGGTCCCATTTCCCTGCGATGGCCGGGAGGCTCGCCAGGGATTGCTGAAATCATCCGCCTGCGTGGTCGTGTGAATCTTAACCGTTGATAGAAGGACGTCTCCCGAGAGGCTGCCGCTTGGCGGGCAGGGACGAACGGACGGAAGCATACGGCAACTGGTCCCCGTCCAGAGGAGGGCAATCAGTAGCCCCTGCGCCCAGATCCGATTGTTCATGTTTGTTTCTTGCATAAGCGCAGGATATTGCCGTAAATAGGAATTCAATGCACGAAAAAAATGCATGGAAGGAGGGTGGGTTCAGTGGGTATCAATGAGCGAGACTATATGCGGAGACGCGGGGCAACCACGCGCAAGCCGACCCGCCGCCGTGGTATGCAGGTGCCAAGCTGGCGCACCTTCCAGTTTTCCGTTTGGCTGGTGTGGCGTCGTCTGCGTACCCTGTTTCGGCGTTAGAACATGCGACGGAGCATTAATCCGAATTCGAGATCACGCGCGTCGAAGTCGCTGAAATTCTTCCACTTCTCGAACGGATAATAAAGCATTAATTCAACACGGAAGGCGGGTAAAGGAATCTGGTAGCCGAACATGACTTGCCAGTACACGTCAGTCCAGTCGTCGAGTTCCTTGTCCTCGTACTCGATATAACTGGCCAGGGCACCGACGCCAGCGGCCCAATTGTTCTCCTTGAACAGCAGGTTGATCTGCGGGGTGATGACGTCGTCGACGCCCAGGCCCCGCCCGTCATCCCCCTCGCTCACTTCCGGGGTGTAGCCGACAAGAAGCTGCCAGAAGGCCATGGCCTCATGGTATTCATAACCCACGACGGCACTCAGATCCCCCTTGTCATACGGTAACTCGGTGTAACTCGTGTGGCGGGCGTGATAGCGTCCCCCCAGTGTCAGGGCATGCTGCTGCGAATGAGCCTGGCTGGCCGTAAGCACCGAGGCAGCCAAGGCAACTACATAAATAATTGGTGTTTTCATATTTTTAGATCGTAATGTTGCCGGATCAAAATAGCAAGTTAATCCCAACAGTCAATCGGGCGCAATCTAAAGTCTTTTTGGCTATTCACCTAACGGATTTACCGTTAAATCAAGGCATGGAATTAGGTTGATCGTTACGGTTTTTCGCGTGATAATCGCAGGATAAAAGACCGTATGGTAATGAAGATAACAAACAACCGTGGGGCATGATGCTTAAAGAATTAGAACTGGGGCCAAGACAGCGGGCGGCTGTTGCCTCTGCCACAACGCTGGGAGCCGTATTTGTATTGCTGGCGGTTTTCACTGCGAGCGTGTGGGGGTTGGCGCGTTTTGTCGGCGCTTTTCAGAATGTATTGATGCCGCCCATCGTGGCGGGGATCCTGGCGATGTTGTTGCGACCGCATTACCTCTGGCTGGTCAAGGTCTGCCGCGGTTCCAAGCCCGGAGGGCTGGTCCTGTTCTTTCTTTTCGCGATTATTCCGATGGGCGTCTTCATCTGGTTCGTCGGCGTCTTTGCCGTCAATCAATTGCTCAGGCTGTTCTCGGACTTGCCGACGCTGCTTAATGCCGTGCTTGAGGAGGGGCGCTCTCTCTGGCCGCAAGTTTCCGCCCTGCTCAAGAAGTACGGTCTGCTGTCCGAGATTGACAACCTGCTGGAGGATCCCGTGTCCATCGTGTCCAACGTGCTCCGGGCGCTTTGGGAGCGCATGTCGCCGCCCGTTGCCCGGATGTTTCAGTCCGTGGCGGGATTGTTCGCCTGGGCGGTCCTTCCTGTCTATCTAGCCTTCTTTCTTATGGCGAAGCCCTTTGACCCCAGGCAGCTTGGTGAGTTTCTTCCGTTCCTGAAGAAGGAAACCCGAGGAGACGTTATCTATCTGTTCGATCAGTTCATCAGCATCCTCTTGACGTTCTTCCGTGCCCAGATCATCATCGCCTTGGCGCAGGGCGTACTCTTCTCGGTGGGTTTTGCCCTGATTGGATTTCCCTACAGTATCGTGATCGGCATGACGCTGGGGCTGCTCAACATCATTCCCTACCTTGGAAGCATCGTGGGGCTCGGTGTTACACTGCCGCTGGCGTATTTCCTTGATCATGGAGGCCTCTTGCGGGTGGCGCTCGCGCTGGTGGTGTTCGGTGTGGTGCAGATCATCGAAGGCTACCTCCTTACGCCCAGGATCATGGGCAATCGAACGGGGCTGCATCCTGCCCTCATCATCTTCGCGGTCTTCTTCTGGGGCGTTGCACTCGGGGGCATCCTCGGGATGATGCTGGCGATTCCTTTAACTGCCTTTGCTGTCGTATTCTGGCGATTGTTGAAGAAGAAGTATATTACGGAAGTCCTATGAACGCGCAATAACGTTACTGCGTTTTGGATGGGGATTCCCGTGGAACGACGATGGCGGTGACGGCACCCATGACGACCAGCAGGCTGGCCGGAATGAACGTGGGTTCGGGCCTCTCGCCGAGTAGGAAGTAGGCCAGTATGGCGGCGAACACGAACTGGGCCATGTTGACGATACTGACCACCTGGCCACGCATCCGCTTCATCGAGACATTCAGGATGGAATGTCCGAAAACCGTGGGAACGACCGTGAGGCCGATGACCATCAGCAGATCGTTCCATGAGGTGGCCTTGAACGGATCGGCCAGTCCCAGGGCGACGGCAACCGGCAGAATCGTCAGCGAGACCGCTCCTGCCACGGCATACAGGGGAACCACGTAAAGCCAAAGGCCATCGGGCCCCTGGTGACGCCGTGCCCAGGCGAGATAAAGCGCGAAGAACAGCATCGACCCCAGGCAGAGCATGTCGCCCAGGAAATACTCGCGGTTCATCTGGAAATCAGCCCCCGTCAGGAGTACCATCCCGCCTATTGCCAGGAACGTTCCGTAGACCTCGCGACGCGTCAGTCGTTCGCGAAGCAGGAGAAACAGCATCAAGGGCAGGGCGACCGGCACGAGGTTCACGATCAGCGAGGCATTCGCCGCTGGCGTCATGCGCGAGGCCGCGATCCAACTGATGAAGTGGATCGAGAGCAAGGCACCCGGAACCAGTGCGCGGCGCAGGCAGCGTCCTAGTGTCATGCCCGGCTGCCGCCGGAGGTCACGCACGAATAGCGGCGATAAGATCGTGGCGGCCAGCAGCACACGCAGGGCGGCCAGCACCACCGTGTCCACTGAGCCCATCTTGATGAAGATCACCGCCGTGGAACAGCAGAAGACCCCGAAAAGCAGGATCACCATATTCAGCATGTGTCATCTCCCTGTTCAATACCAGCCATGGCGATGCACGGTCTCGTACATGCGGATCACGTTCTCAAGGGGGGTGTTGTCCTGCAGGCAGTGAGTGGGGCTGAAGGCATAGCCGCCGCCGGGCATCATGGTCTCCAGCGTCTGTTGACAATCCTGCTCAACGTCATCGGGGGTCCCGAAGCTGAGCGCTCCGGTCGATGAGATGCAGCCGTGGAAGACCAGCCGTCCGCCAAAGGTTTCCATGCTGCGTAAAAACCCGATCGTATTCATAATGCAGGCCGTGCCCGCACAGCCGCAGTGGAAAGACATATCGGGATGGGCATCAATGATTGACTCGATATGTGAATCGCTGTGATCCTCCGGATTTGCAAACGGCCAGGCGTCGACGTCATCCACCGTCGCAATCACGAGCGGAAAGTCGCAATAATCCCAGTACCCCCCGCTCTCATGCTCTACCCAGCGGGTACGCCATCCATAAATGGGATTCACTTGCCGATCCTTGACCCGCTCCTTGGATGCCATCTGTTCGCGCCCGGTTGCTAGTGTTTTCATGAAAAATCCCCTGTCACTCTGGTCGTGGTGTCCTTGCCGCCCACAAACGATGCCGGACCACTATCAAACAAAAGCACTTGCCTTGTCAATGGCTTTGGGCCAGGAATTGTAATGGCAAGTGTTCGGATTCATGGACGAAGTCATAGGTAAAGATGGCATCAAGAAAACGCATCTCTCAGCACTTTCTCAAACACCGCTTCTCTTTCGGCGACACATTGCATTCTGGGTGCCGTGCCGTACCCCCTTGGCCAGCCCATCCTCGGTTATCGCGCTGGTTTTGGCTCGGTAGGTGCCGTCACCCGGTGTGTGGCGTTTGTCCGCCGGTGTCAATGCATGGTGCTTTCCTGCTCAAGCCAGCCGTTGGTCAGGGAAAATTCAAGTTCTGCTCGGAATGGGAAATCGGGACGCCCCGCTAGCATTTGCATGGCTCTTGCTTTTTGTGCGGTGTCGAGGTGCTTCAGCCTTTTCGCGTGGTGTTTCATGTCCGCCACGGCGCACCGGTAGAGTGTGGTCGGAATGATTGCACTGATGATGGCCGCGATACGCAGACCGTCTGGATCCGTGTCGCCCCAGTGGTGGCATGTTGCCCCTGCCCGGGCGAGGTAGCGCAGCATGCGGCGCACTTCTGGATTGGGATATCCTGCGGTATAGACAATGATAGCGGCATGGGATTCGCTAACCAGCCCATGAAAAGGGGCTGCATTCTCGGACGTGATGACGGTCTTGTGCGTTGCCGGAAGCTCTACCCCATCCACCCCCTGCAGATTACAACTGTTCAATGTGACGGGTTCGCCCCGGGCAAACCGGTCTGCAATCCATGTCTCTTTTGTCTTGTTGCGGAGCAGGCTGACAGGTCCGGATAACGTGATTTGAGTTGTCACGGGATTATCAATGACGTTGAACTGTTGCAGGGCGATGTCCCGGTTTTCAGGCGTGTCTTCGGAGCCGGCCAGCACGCTCATGATGCCGCCCAGCAGTTTTCGCGGGGTTCCGCTGCGAAGCACCTTGCTGTCGTTGAAAAAGGTTGAGCCGAGGCTGGATAGCGTGATTGGTCGTTCGCAGGTACGCAAGAAGGTTGCGGTTTCGATTAACGCCTGAAGGTGCTGTTCCTGATTAGGCCGGTCTTTGAGAAGTCGTTCGATCTCCGGTGAGGTTCGTAACCATGCATGTACGGCATGAAGTGCCGGATACATCAGGCGCTGACGCTGCAAAATGACAGGCAGATCCGTAGCGCTCGATTTTTCAACCGTTCTTTTTATGCCCAGTACATCGGCTAGCGGTGCCAGAATCGCATCATTGCGCAACGCCTCTGGAATGTCGGCCGTCAGTTTGCCGCGGCTATAAAACAGGCGTCCCCCGAAAATCCGATCGAGAGCCTTCCGTACGGATGGTTCCTTCGGCTCGGGGCCCAGTGCCATACGTGCCGGCAAGGGAAGCCCCTTCGCCCATTTAATGGCGATTCGTTGCAGATAGATCTCCAGCCCGGGCACCTGATCCAGGAGCCTTATCAACGGGTTGTCGCTCGATTCCATTTACAGCTCCTCGCCGAATCCGAGTGGTTGCGGAGCGTTTGCTTCCGGATTGAGCAGGTCCTGCTGTATGCCTGCGCGCGGATTCTTGTAATGGAAGTCGTGAAGATGGATGTTGTACTCGTCATCCTTGATCACGAAAAGCGATGTGGAGTAGGGTATTTCCTTCTTTACCCCGTCCTGATCGGGCGACGCCACAAACAGTTGCAGGTTGAGGTCGGAGGCAAAGGCAAGCAACTGGTCGCGACGCTGGCTGTCGATGCCGTAAAAGGCCTCGTCGAACAGTAGAAGCGGCAGTTTGACAGAGGGCACATCATAGAGGAAATGGGCAATGGTCAGGACGAGGAGGTAGTTGGGAACCGCCTGCTCGCCGCCGGAACCGATGCTCTTGGTTTTGCGGTCCATCACAATGCCGTCTACCGATCCGGTTTTGACCTGAAGCTCGAAGTGGAACCAGTTGCGGTGATCGAGCAACGCCGGTATGTCGCCGGGCTCGGTGCCGAGAATCTCGGCCTGATGATCTTCGATAAAGGTCTTGAGCTCCAGCGCGGGGTCGGTTGAGGCCAGTTCGCTGTAGTTGCGGATTAGATTGTAAAGCCGCTTGTACAGGTCGAGCGGTTTAGCGTGAAAGGTGTAGCGATTGCTGCCGAACTCTCGGTCTTTGAGCATCCGGTTTATTTTCCGGCTCATATCCATTAGCCGACTCACGCGGTCGCGCAGGGCACTGAGCAGATCGTGCATGATGAGCTGCTCGAACAGTGTCCGGGTTTTCTCGGTAATGATTTGCTGTTGCTCGTTATAGTTCCGGGTCAGTTCTTCAAGGACCTGCGAGGCGGTCATGCTACGACGGTCCATGAGTGTGTTGGTGTTCCTGTCGTACACAAACGCAAAGGCGATGCCCTGGGTGCCGGCGGCTTTCTCGCGGAGCAGAATCTCATTCTCCAGCGATTCTTTTTCCAAAACCGTCAGTTGCGCTTCCGCCTGTTCGGCCTCCGTGAAGGCCTCGGTATCAATAAGCTGTCCTGCCCGGATGATGGGGCTATCGAAATCACCGAAGGCCTTGAGCGCCGCTTCTGCGGCGGTCTGGTTATTGAGTGCGGTTTGAATCGTGGTCATCAATCCGTCGATGAATTTTTCGGCCTGCGCCATTTTTTGTTTAAGTGCACCGACCTCCTGCTGTCGATCGCGCTGATCCTTCTCGAGTCGGACCTGTTTTGTTTTCAAGGCGGCGATGCGGGATTCCAGATCGTGCAGGCCGGCACTTTCGATCTTAAGCCGGACGTCCTCGCGCTTGTCATTCGCGCGGGCATGGTCTTCTTCCGTGATGATGCATTGTTCCTGCGTGGCGTTTGCCTTTGTCTCAAGCAGGTGGTGCGCCTGTGCGCTTTCGTTGGTTTCCTGCATCAAGCGGCGCAAGGCCTGGAAGCCGAGCGCGGATTTCAACGCGTTCAGCAGATCCATTCGCTCCGTCGTCTTCTTTTGCGCAGCGAGCACTTTTTTCTGTTCGGCGGACTGGATCTTGCGCTCGGCGTCGAGTGCTTTGATTTCCTGCTCCAACTGCTTGCGTCGTGCTTCGCCTCCAAGCAGGCGGACCGGGCGGTTGCCCAGCTTCTGCTGCCGGGCACGGAAGCGGATAAACTCAACGTCACCGCTTTTCTCCGTGACGGGGCCGGACGCCGACATCATCTCCCGGTGCAGGGCTATCAGTGCAAGGGGATCCGACTTGGATACATCGAAATAGTGTCGAATCCAGTCGGCGAGTTTATCGTTGGCATCCGGCTCAACCATGGCCAGCGTTTGCGCAGGGAACTGTGTAAAGAGCAGACGCCGCACGGGATTCTCATCGGCGGCGGACGTCAGCCAGGTGCCGAGGATGTCTTCACCAATCAACTGTTCAAGAACGACCAACTCTTTGCGGCTGATGGCCGGGTTGGGCTCCAGTCCGGCGTAGAGCGGGACGGCACTGTACATCTTTTCCGCCAATAGCCGTTTGGCGGATGAAAACCCGTCGATCAAGGGCTCCGATTCGTCCTGTTTGCGCTTATCGGCGAGCTGGGCATCCAGGGCTTGGATCGCGGCTTCAAACTGATCCACCGAGCTTTGCAATTCCTGTTTTTCGCGCTGCGCTTCAAGCAAAAGCGCGTTAGCCTCCTCCTGGACGTCATATTCATTCAGAGCCAGAAGCATTTGTTCCGGGTGATCGGCGGCGGCGGCGGTGTCCAGTGCGTTGAGTACAGGCAGCACCGATACGGGCAACCCTTCAGCCGCCCGGTGCACGGTGGTGAAACGCTGCCGAATCTCCTTGATCAGGAGTTGCCGCTGTTTGCTGACCTGATGCTCTTTTTCGGATTGTTGCCGACGCAGGCTTTCCCATTCACGGTTCAGAATCTGGAGTCGATTGGCAACCTCTTTCACCTGCCGCTCGAGTTCCTGCTCACGGGCCACAAGGCCTTCCTGATCCTTGTTCTGGAATTCATGAATCCGTTGGCGCAGCTCTTCAATCTGGTGCTCAGTGCCTTCCAGAATGCTTTCCAGATCGGTGAGACGGCCCTTTTCGGCGGCGCAGCGTTCGCTGATCTCACGGTGCTGGCCCCAGAGTTTCTTGAGCTGTAGCGTATAAACGATCCATTTGAGCGCTGCCTGCTGCTGGCGCAGGTGGTCGATGGTCTCGCGCAACCCGTTCAGTTCGGTAAGAAAGACCAGGCGGTTCTGCATGTTCTCCAGATCCTGCCGACTGTTATCCAGCGTTTTGAGGTGGGTGATGACTTTCTCAAACACGTCCGGGTCGGGTTCCTGAAGCAGTTCGCGGAAAAGCTGGTGATAATCCGCTGTTCGGGAAACAATCTCACGATAAGCCTTTCCGGTGGAGAGAAACTTGCAGACTTCAGCATAGGTGTTCTCGTCGCCGAACAGCCTACCAGCCAGTTCGCGGCAGTATCCGCCGATCTGTCCATAGTAGCCTTTACCGTCGAGTGCGGCGCTCATTTCGCGCCGGTTGCGCGGGCGTTCCCCGCCAAGTTCTTCAATCAGAAAGGGAACCTCATCCAGGGGGCAGGAGCGGATGATTCCCCAGCGCTGGATGCTTTCTTCCATACTGCTGCATGAGAGTCCCATGGCCAGCGTCAGCGGTCTCCCGTGCGTGTCGGCCAGTTCAATGGCCGCGTAGCTCACGCCGCCGGCCGGATTCAGGTTGCCCGGTCCGGTGTTGTGGCGCATGACAACAGCCTGTACGCGCCGTCCGCTGTCTTTGCGGTTGCCTGCCACGCGTGCCGCGGAGTTGAATTCCATCGAGTTGCCGGCTGTCAGCACATAGTGCACGGCATCGAGGACGGTTGTCTTTCCGGAACCGTTGTCGCCGAGCAGAAACAGGTGGCCTCCGTTGTTAATCGTAATGGTCTCGTTCGTGAAATTATGGAAGTTGATCATCCGGATTTTATGAATCCGGTAGTTGTTCTTAGTCTGTTCCATGGTCGGGCTCCTCCTTGACGGTGACGGCTTCAACCGGACGGCTTAGGCGGCTGACGTTATAGTGGTACAAGGCGGGCAGGGCTTCGTAGATGGTATCTTCCTCCTCGACACGTTCATCTTTGGGCGGCAGGATCTTTTTAAGAAAGCGGTACTTCTCGAGTTGCGGCATGATGGGCCGGACGATTTTTGCGCGTACGGATTCCTCGGCATAGTCGGTTGCATTGCCGGGGTAGAGTTCGTGGAACCGCTGGACGGTGTATTCGAGCAATTCCCCGAATTTAAACCGGAGATTATCCTTGTCATCGACCGTGATCGATTCCACTTCAAGCTTGTGTTCGAAGAACTCGAGCAGCAGCATGAAGGCAATGCATTCGTCGCGCCGGGAAAAGTTGAACAGTTCGCGGTTTGAGGGGGATATGGACGCGTTGTACCATGTGGGCTTATAGACGCGTGCGCATTTGACATCGACAAACAGCTCCCAGCCGAAGTGGTCTGCAAAAAAACGGGCAAACTCCTGCTGATAGCGGCTTAGGAAGCGGAATGCATTATCGTTGTCCTGCGGATAGAAATAGGGGCTTTCGAGCAGTATGTTGAGAACCTCCTGCACCCGGTCCTTGTGCCGTTCCAGCAGATCGTTCATGGCGTGTGGGCGCTGAAATTCATCCGTCATTTTGATCATCCCTCCGTGCTTTGAGAATCATCAGTTCTTCAAACGCCAGCAGGCGCTCGTCCACCTCAACCGAAGCGGGTGTCCCGACCGGTTCCAAGCGCAAATCGACCTTGGCCAGGCTGCGTCCCCCGCTAAACAACCCGTTCTTTGCAAGTTCAATGATCGAGGCGAGATCGGTGAATTCGGAAAAGCGTCCCTGGGATAGGGCTGTGGGCAGCGCGGTATGTGTTAGCTCAACCCACTGGCGCAACTGCTGCAGGCGCGCTTCGTTGATCGAACGGACGGGGCGACGGTCGCCTTTCGGCTTCGGAGCCAGATAGTTGACCGTAGCCTGCTTGACGGCGTGCTGATCCTGCCGTGGCTGTGGCGGTTCGGCATGTTCCACGGCATCCCAGTAGTTCATGTCGGCAATCATTCGAGCCGGCGACAGCAGTTCATTGATAAATGCAGACCGGGATTGATCTGCAGGTGTATTCGCCAGTTCCAGAATTCGGTCTTTCAAGTCCTCCATACGGTGGCTCTTGCGCTCAAGCTCGCGCAGATGGGTGGAGAGTTTGCGCCAGACGTTCAGAGCCGAGGTGCGGACCCGGCTGCAAAGTTGATCCAGTTGGCCGTCGATAGC
The DNA here is from genome assembly GCA_002428045.1 of Verrucomicrobia bacterium UBA6015. Taxonomy (GTDB): domain Bacteria; phylum Verrucomicrobiota; class Kiritimatiellia; order UBA8416; family UBA8416; genus UBA8416. The sequence continues at coordinate 14,352 of DIZZ01000199.1, read as the reverse complement.
ATAGAAACGAATGAGTCGGCTCAGTTCCTTGCCTGCGTCAGGAATCTGGCGGGTACGTATAAGTATCGACGTGTGCTTGATCTCTTCGGCCAGGATGCTGCTGCATAATTCCCACCGGGCAGCGAAGCGGGGTGATCCCAGTTTTTGGAGTTCAGGTACGATGTCACGCCGCAGCAGCAGAATACGGTTGAGATAATTTTCAATAAAATACTCCAGCTCGCGTAAAATCGACTGTGCGGTTGCAACGTCGTAGCGGTCGAGTGTAAAGGAAATCAACCGGGCATTGAAATCGGACAGCGATTGATTGATTTCAAGCGTTAGGTGGCCTAGGCGGACAAGCCGGTAGGTTGCCGAACGGGCTTGTTCCGGATCGGGCTCGTTCTTTTGAACTTTATTGAGAACCCGCTGCAGTTCGCGGAGGCCGCCAACAACCTCAACGAGCAAATCGCGGGTATCCGAGCCTTGAGGATCCTGCGCGTCGCGCAGTTGGTCTTCCAGCCATTGGATAAAGGCGAGGGCCTGATCGGAGATTCGATAGCGGAATTTCCGGCGGCGTGTGTCCTTGTAGCCGCGCAGCCGTTCGCGTTCAATGCGCTTGGATATCAGGGCCCAACGTTCCAGTGTCCGTGCATCATTGCTGAAGGTATTAATGTCATAGTCGCCACCGGCAGACACCTGTTGCACGGCGCTTACAAAGTCAAAAACGTCTTCATGAAGCGGTTCCAACTCATGGTTGCGGCGAAGCAGCACCAGGGCATAAAGAATGTTCAGGTAGAGCTCGGCCCTTTCTGCACTGAGCAGTTGCCCGAGGTTCGGGTTCTGGGCCTGGAGTAGAAGTTGTCCACACCGGCCAGGCAGTGTTTTGGGACTTCCTTCCTCCAGAAACGCGCTTGCCTGATCGGAAAATTCCTTGTCATCTCGAATCGCGTTAGCTGGCTGATCGGACATCATAATTCCAAACGCTTCCAAACCGTTCTCAGTTGCTGGCCCATCACGTATTCAACACCGACTCAGTTCCTTGCTCATGATCGTCAGGATCATGCCGGAACAATCGCCCAGCGTCAAACTTTCTTGTCTATAGACGCATTCGTCATGCCGCGTCGACGCGAGTCGGGGCCGGTGCTGGAGGCGGACTTTGCGGATCACCCGCTGGCCGGAAGACGATGTTCCAGTCAATATGCGAGGTGACTTTCATCAGGATGCCCAGCGTCACGACCGATCCGATCGCGACGGTCAGCCCGGTGGTCCCCTTCAGGAAGAAGCTGTATGAGAACAGCACCAGGAAGAACAACTGGGCGGCCACCGCGATTTTCCACGGGAACCGGCCTTTCAGTGCCGCCGTCAAGTACATCGTCACCAACGTCACGGAAACCACCGCCGACACCGCGAAGGAGACATGGATGTTGATGATGCCGACCATGTACGACAGCAGCAGGTGGAAGGCGAAAAATCCGGCCGCGACAAACAAGTAATGCATGGGATGAATGTTGACCTTGTACAGGATGTTGATCGCGCCGATCATGACAAAGAAGAAAAGGAGGCATACCGGCGCGAAGAACGTGATGCGCGACGTTAGCGGTCCCGGATTCAATTTCTCGGGAATGATCACGCCGATATCCTCGCTGGTGATCAGATCCGTCGCCTTCCAGTTCAGAATCATTCCCTTGTCGGATGCCGTTACCTGCATCGGCGAGAGGCTGCCTTCGGTGTAATCGATATCGGCGAACGATGTCTGTATCGTGAGATCCAGATTCTGCACCCGTCCGATATTGGAGTCCGCCTGGTAGCGCCAGTCGCGGATGCCACGGGTCCGGTAGGTAAAGCGAAACGTCTTGCTCGCCCCCGGTGCCAGTTCAACGATTTCACCGATCCCCGCTCTGGTGTCCACTGGCAGCAGGAAGGGCGTGCCGTCCACCGTCACCGCGAAATTATCGTAAGTGCCGCCCGCGGCCGGGAAGTCAAAATGCATCCGTATCTTCTGGGCCACCGGCTCATCGTTGACAATCGTGTAGCTGCCGTCAAATGCGCAGATGTAAGTGGAATACCACATCAGGCCCTTCTGCCGGTAATCGGCTTCCAGTTGCACCATGATCTTGTTTTCCGCTGGCATCCGCCAGCGCACCTGATCCGTGCCGGGAATCTCGATCGCAAACGACGGGGCCTTCTGAACCAGCGGCTGCCCCCAGAGATTTTCCACCCTCGACGACAGCCGGGCAAACAAATCGGTTGAACGGACGGTGGTGGCCGTTCCCAGAATCATCCACCCCGCACACGCCAGCATGAAAATCAACCCCACCGCCAGAATACGTCTTACACTCATGTCACGCCTCCTTCTCTTGTTCGTCTATTCTACCGTTTCTTTATACACCACCGACAGCTTCATGCCTTCGCCCTTGTAGAAGGAGCGGGTGAAGAAGTACGGCTTGCCAACAAAATCGTCCGGGGGCTCGATATCGGTCTGTGTCGCGGGACTGACCGGTCCCTCCAGTGACAACAATTGGACGCGCGGTGGCAGGGCAATCCCGACCCGCAGGGTACGCGATGGCAACCCCGTGGCGGGTAATGAAGCTTCCAGGCTGCCCTGGAGCCCGAGCTTTCCGGATTTGCGCAACAGCGCGAGCTGAACACGGGACATCCCGTCCTCCGCAATCGGAATGATCCACGTGTCCCCGGCCATATACACTTTTCGGGGCCGGGCGTTGACCGTCAGCGACCAGATTTCAACATCCGGAATCGCGTTGATCCGGAGGTGCGGCCCGGCCGCGGCCGGAACCTCCATCACCAGCACCGAGAGCACACTCCCGTTCTCGTCAAAGGACGTGAAGAAGTCCTGCACATCAAGCACCACCGGGGAGGCCTCCACCACGGCCAGGCCGCCGACATCCAGCGCGTTCGTGCTGGCGACGCTTTTCGCGGCGAACCGGACGCCCAGATTCCGCGCCGCAGCAAAGTGGTAGACACCAGCCGCATCGGCGATTCCCGGCATTTCGATCAACTGCAAGTCGTCCGTCAGTTTTACCGTGAGGGCATTCTGTAGCGCAGTTGGGATAGAGAAGGTCAGCAGCCGCGACCGGTCATCCTCCTGCACAGGTACGAAAAACGACAACAGCACCTCAAACGCATTTGTCCCGCCATCCGGCAGGAACTGAATACCGCCCGCTTCATCCCGCCCCGAAAGCAAGGTGCCTCCCGTGGTGCCGCCGATCCCGGAGATAACGATATCCCGGCCGAACAGCGGCACTGGCACCGGCTTGCCCGCCAACACGCGGCCGGCGATGCGGGCCGTCCCCTCGACACGGTCGCGACCGATTTGAAGCTGGTAATCGCCTGCTGCCAGATGACAGGTAAATGGCGGCTCGGCGGTATCCTTGCCGGATCGGGTTTCCATGATTTCCCGCTCAATGCTTTCGCGATAAAACTGCTTGAATTCCGACCACGGCACCGACGCCATTCCCTCCGCGTAAAGTCCGCTTGCGGACATCATCAAGACCACTACCACCGTTGCCGTTCTCATGTTCACTCCTTTCATTCGCAGCACCCCAACCCCAATCTCAGCTTGAACGAAGATGTACAATGGGGCCTGCATGTGAAAACAGTTTGAAGTGAACGTGAAAAGGAGGTGAAAAGAAGCGGAGGCAAGCCTGCTTCAACCCCGGCCGGGCGGAGGGATGGCGGGAATGGCCAGAACGACCCTGGCACCGCCCTCTTCCCGGTTCTCCGCCGTCACCTGGCCGCCGTGGAGCACAGCGACCTCGTGCGTAAATGTCAGTCCGATACCCGAGCTCTTGCGGCCGGTATCCGGCCGGATCAGTGAATAGAACCGCTCAAACACCTTGTCAAGGGCATAGGGCGGAATACCGGGGCCATCGTCCAGCACGGCAATCTCGACCTCCCCGTCTTGTTCCCGTGCCGACAGCCGAACCGTGCCAGCGGGCGGACTGAACTCGATCGCATTCTG
>DIZZ01000199.1:10088-10327 GCA_002428045.1 Verrucomicrobia bacterium UBA6015 | reverse complement strand
CCAATGCCTTTGGCCGAACACGTTGGGTGCAGCGCCGCGATGATGTCCGCCAGCAGTGCCGCCAGGCGGATCTCCTCCACATCACTCAGTTCCTTCTTCTTTTCCAGTGCGGCCAACTGCAACAGGCGATCCACCAGATCCCGGATACGGGCGGACTCCGTGCAGATATTATCCAGAAAACGGCGACGGCGGTCCGCAGGCACATTTTCCTCTTTCAGCAGTTCCGCCGCGCCGGCAAT
>DIZZ01000199.1:0-10038 GCA_002428045.1 Verrucomicrobia bacterium UBA6015 | reverse complement strand
GCATCGCGCATCTGCTCGAAAGCCGCGCCAAGCTCACCGATCTCACTTTTTCCAAGCACCGGCAGGGACGTCCGCCGGCCGTCGCGCACGGCATGGGCATAGGCGGTCAGCTTCTGGATTGGCCAGGTAATCCATGCGGAGAAGAGCATCCCCAGGCCGGCCACCGCGGCGGCGGCCAGCACCCCGGCCAGGATCAGCTTGCGGCGCGCCAGATTCCAGAAATGCGTAATGCTGGCCGCCGGCTTGGCCACGGTCAGCACCCCTGCAATGTCCTCGTTGATCCGGATCGGTGCCGCCACATAGAGCACCGACGAAGTGTCGTCATCCGGATTGTTCCTGGTCGAGCGCGCCCCGTAGCGTCCCCGCAATGTATTGTACACATCATTCCACAGGGAATAGTCCTGTCCCTCCGCCTTCCCGCGATTGGAATCAAAGATGACGATGCCCTCCTTGTCAGTCACGTACACCATGACATTGATCCGCTTCTTGGAGAGATCGTAGATCCTGGCCGATAGCGTCCTGCTCATCGCCCGGTGAAAGGCGTTCGCGAGACTGTCCGTTCCTATCGAATTCTCCTCGATCTGCCCCTCGACGAAGGATGCCAGCAAGACAGCCATATCGTTCATCGACTCTTCCATGGTCTCAAGATAGCGCGGCCGCAAATCATCGATCATCCAGTCGACGAGCCAATAGAAGCCCAGTCCCGTCACCAGCAGAAGCATGATACAGAGGCGCGTCCGGATTCTCATGCGGAATCCCTCAGGGAATAGCCGAGCCCGCGGTGCGTGCGGATCGGATCGGCGTCCGGGGTTATTTCTTTCAACTTCACGCGAATCGTCTTGATGTGCGTATCCACGGTCCGGTCCATGCTGGCTTCGGGTTCCTCCCAGGCCATGGCCATCAACTGCTCGCGCGAAAATACCCAGCCGGGCCGGGCGACCAGCACGTCCAGGATACGGAATTCATAGCGGGAGAGCGACAGCGGTTTTCCTCCATAGGTGATCAGCAGGCGATTCCGGTCCACCTGGAACAGCGCTGGCGCCGACGGCACTGTAGCGGGATCCGCACAGGCCGGGCCCCGGCGCAAAACCGCCTTGACACGGGCCGCCAGTTCGCGGGGGCTGAAGGGCTTGACCATATAATCGTCGCCACCGATCTCCAGGCCGACCACTTTATCCACCTCGGAGTCCCGCGCCGTCAGGAAAATCACCGGTACGTCCGAAGTCCGGCGCAATTCCTTGCAAAGCTCAAAGCCGCTGCGATCGGGCAGGCCGACATCCAGCACCACCAGATCGGGGGCCTGCTTTTCGTGAATGGCCAAAGCCTCGCCAGCGGTCGCGCACCAGAAAACCTCGAACCCCTCGGTCGACAGCGCATACTGGATATTCTCAGCAATCGCCGGTTCATCCTCAACCACCAGGATTTTCTTTGTCATATTCAATCGACCCATCCCTTACCGAACACAACAGCCCCCCAGCGCCCCCTCCCGATTCAACCATTGCAATGTGGGCATTACGCTTCCTTTTACACGGTACGAATGGTCAGGTCGGATACAAACGAGCCATAGTCATCCAGCCCGACGACGGCAACGTCTCTCGTCAACCACGAAAGATGACGTTTAAGTTGCTTCATGATCACATCCCGTTGCTGCATTGCGCGGCGAGGTTCTCGTCGCAAACGAGTGCCCAGGTCTGAAAAGAAAAACACGACACGCGGCGGAGAATCCAACTTCTGCCGGGAATCCGTGAAAAACGCCCGATCCCCAGCATCGGAGGCGCAGTGCGAACCGCCAACGATCCCGGCCAGGGTGTCCCGAGCCTTGATGGCAACCGCCATTGGCACGTTATTTAACTTCTCTTGGCAGCGCACCCCTAAACTGAAGTCCTTGACTTCCATAAGGAGCAATGGCTGTTTGCCTTGCGGAATACAAAGGAAATCCACGGCCTTCGTGGGGCTGACATTCCTCGCCATCTTCGTCTTGTAGAACCCGCCGTTCTCATCGTATTTCAAGACCTTCCACGACCGGCCGAAATCGAAGTCCAGATTACCTTCCCGCATAGCTCGGCCTCTTTTCCGCCACGAACTTCAGTGAGGCTTCCTGCTCGCGCTGATAATGAGCCGCGAACTCATCCAGAATCGGATTGTCCTGTAGGTCGGTCAAGGTATCACCAGACTGAATCCGGACAGGTCCGTCGCCCTGCCGACTCATCGCCAGAAAGCGGATAGGAACTTCTGGTCCGGTCTTGTACTCGGCGGCCATGGACAACTCACCGATGAGCAGGTAGTCGTGGGTGGTGACAAACACCTGGATGCCGAGATTCGCCAGCTCGCGCAGGAAAAGCGCGATATGACGGATCAGGCGGGGGTTGAGATTCGATTCCGGCTCATCCCAGAGAAGAACAGTGCCTTTGTCGATACTCCCGTTGTTGATGAGATGCACCAGCGTCGCAATCTTGCGGTGGCCTTCGGCGAGCAGGTGCGCCTCAAGCGATCGCTCCCCATTCTTGCTTTTTACATAGAAACGTTCGCCCTTTTGGACAACCGAGCCATCAAGAATATCTTCCAGTCCGAGTACAAGTCGGGACAAAACGACGTTCTTGTTTTTCAGCGGAGCGGCCGACAGAGCCTTGCAGATATCGTAATAGGTCTGGTCGAACGCCAGTTCCCGTTTTTCGTATGAAGCAGTGAACCCCGGATAAATAGCCAGCACTTCGTTCGGTGGAATAAAAACCCCCTTGGCATTCGGCCTTTGGGCGATGACAGATGAGTCTATTACGCTCCGCAACTGTTCATCCCGATAAATCCTGCTACAGTAGTCCCTGCCATCGGCGTGAAGGTCAACATCTGCCGTGGCATTGCCCGATTGTTCTCGTATCAGCAAGGAGAGATCACCACCCTCCGGCTTAAACAACCCTTGTAGCAGCGGCTCCACAGGCCTGATCATTTGCCTGTTGCCCTCATTTGACGGTCTCCCGCTTGCCCACTGCGTCATCGCATAAAGCAGCTTCAGCAGATGTGACTTCCCAGTGCCATTCGCACCGATAATGACATTCACGCCGGGGCAGAAAGCTATTTCCGCACGCTTGAACACCGTGAAATTATCAATTTTAATGCCACTGATTGTCATATCATCAACCTCCACCAAAGCATAATGACCATACGCAATAATGATGCAAGCGTTTTATAATGAATCGCTGATCATGATGGGTTTCCTCCAGAAGAATCAGATGGATGCCCGTGGGAATGCCACTGCGTGAGGATGTAGACAACCTTCTCCTGCATAGCCACCTGACCGGTTCGTGCGGCAGCGAGTTCGTTGAATCGGGACTTGGCGGCAGCCAGTCGTGACGCTAATGCGCCACGGCACTCGCGACACGCTTTCGCGCTGGCGGGAAGATACACATCCCCTCGGATTTCTAGATTGGCCAGGATGGCAACCAGCGCCGCCTGCTCGGAGTCGGCATACGAGCGTTTAATGCTGTTCCCTCCCTGCCTGAAGATGACCGCCGCCGGGTCAAACATGTCGGCAGCGCCAACGGCGGAGGCCCGACCGTCGGGAATCTCCACAACAACACCTCCAGCCCACGACTGCCGGATCCATTCCAAGACCGGCTGGCCGCGCTCCGCGTCGGCAAGCGAATCCCAGATGCTGGCGGCCAGTTCACGCGGCCCGGTCTGCGCCTGATTATTGCCGGCACGGTTCAGTGACGCCTGGATGTCCTGCGTGCGCTGGAACCGGTAGTACTCAGCCGTGACCGCGTACAGCTCATCAAGCAGATGCCGACGATCGGTCTCATTCTGGATGCCGATCATCTCCAGCACGGCATCGTCCAGTTCACGACGGTCGGACTGCTGCAACTCTTGCGCCAGCTCTGCAGGCCGGGCGAGGATCGTGCGCATGTGGGCCTCGTCATGGCAAGCCAGCATCGACTCCTGGACCATATGGGTAACAGTCCGCCCCGACATGGCCGCAAGAGCAGCCTGAATCCGGGCAGCAACACGGGCAGAGACACCACGGGGATCAGGAATGTCCAGCAGCACGGTGTCAACAACCTCTGTTTTCAGCGTGCCTTCTGTACCGGCGTAGCGACCATAGAAGCACTTCATCAACGCAACAAGCGTGCTGTTGAGAACTGCAGGGAGAACGGTGTCCGCAATTTCGGAACCAGTCATAGGAACCAGTGTGTACAAATTGCAGTTGCAAACTAATTCTTCTGGATTTGCAGGAATGATATGACGGTACTTCTGTGCTTTTGGCCAAAAACAGATTCCTATTGCATCAGTGGTCAGATCATACCATCGGGTACGGGCGGCGCAGGTCGATCGCTCAGGAACGGGAACCGGTTTCGATTTCTTTGAGGCGAATGTCTGGCGCGCCCCCCAACGGATATACTTGGCGGCATAGGTGCCGGCAATGTCTTTAAGGTCCGCACTCACCCAGAGCACAACCCGGTCGCAGTCTTCCTCGCGGATGACAGGTCGCTCCACCTGCATGAGGCTGTGGACTTCCGGGCGGATGAAGGCCCGCTCGATGGGGTGGAGTGTATTGTCTCCGGCCCTGATAATCCGCACCTTTCCCTGTTCGATTTCCTTGCGCTTGCAGTCTGCCATCAGGCCTACATCCTGCCACGGAAGCCCTTTTGCAAGATCCTCCAGCACCGTTCCGGTCACATCCCGCGGCATGAAAAAGGCGTCGCAGCCGCTCGTGATTCCTCGTTTTACCTCCGCCACCTCCCCGAGGCGGACAAATTTTGTCCCGTGTTCACGGATCAACCGAAAGTATAGATCAGGCGCACGCAGGTAGCGCCCCCATTTTCCAGCCGCATAGTCCGGGGTGTCGTTCGATAAAGTGAACGTGGCGGGTTCCGCCTCGACCTGGTCCACGGTCGTTTCGTCGTCTGTTTCCTGATCGGTATCCGTATGCGTCTGCCGCTTGAGCAGATCCCAGGCATGCACCCCCTCTTTCCAGAGATCCGACTGTCGGAGGGTAATGATACGGTAGTCCGGCGTTGACCGGATCGCCAGCGGATCACCTGGTTTCGGAGCCGCCGTCTTGAGGATTTCCTTGCGCAGGTGCTCGACCGCACCTTGACGCTCCTGTTCGCCGATCCCTCGCCCCTCGCCCAGAATCACCCGCACCGGTTTATTCAGTCGGACAAAACGGACCGGATTGGCGGCTCGGTCCTGCTCGTTCTCACAGCGCTGGAGAATGGTGATCGCGGTCTTCACGCGAGCGTCCGTAAACCAAGGCTCGTCGAGACTTTCCAGGATAGCGACAATCTTGAAGTTGAGCAGGATCCAGCGCTGCAAGGCAAAACCGTACTCAACGTCGAACCAGCTTGACGAGGTCAGGAAGCCGAAATGGCCCCCTTCCTTGAGCAGACTGGCCGCTACCGGCCAGAAGTAGCAATGCAGGTCACTCCGCCCGGACAATTTCAGCCCAGGCCAGAGAGAAGCGGCCAACTCCCGGAAATGATCCTTGGTATTCTTCTGCCGGGAGATAAAGGCGTCCTGTTTTTCTCCGCTTCGCTTCTTGATCTCAGAGCGCCGCGCGAGCGTTTCCTGCCGGATGTAAGGCGGATTGCCAACCACGGCATCAAGATCCGGGAGGGGTATATCCAGGCGGTCGCGGGTTCCGTCGGGATTACGCAAACCGGCTGGTATACGACAGAAACGCTCCCGCCTTGCTGCAACCTCAAAGAAATTGCCCCTGGCGATGAATGGGTAGTTCTCCTCGTCTGTAATCTGGCGTGCGGCGAGATTCAGCGTGGCCAGATGGGCAGCGAAAAGCGCAATGTCGCAACCGTAGATGTCGCCCAGCAGCCGCTGGTGGCTCAGGTGGCTATCGGCAGTCCGTTGCCGGCCGTGGCTATGTTCGGAAAGCCATGCCTTGCGCAGGTAAGCGCGGATAAGGAAGCTACCCGAACCGCAAGACGGATCAATCACCTTGTCCCCGGCTCGTCGAATGCAGAAGGCATTGATGATGTCCACGATATCCTCGCCCGTGAAGAACTGCCCGAACTTCTGGCGCTCCTCGGGGGCGATCAACCGTTGGAAAATCCCGCCGATGACATCGTACGGGATTTCCCTGAAGTTATAGTGGCCAAGGTTCGTGAACACACCGAGCCAGCCCTGGCGGGCAATCGGCGAGGCAAAGATCAGGGCACCGACCTTGTCCTCGACATCCGGATAGAATATCGGTTCGTAATCACCACTTTCAATTGACGCCCTATGGAACTGCGCCCGGAAATACTGGTAGATACCCTCATGCCCCGACCGGCTGTTCTGCGGCATGACAAGCGGTTCGAGACGGCCAGGATACCGGATACGGATTGCCTCATAGAAGATGGAGCGATTACAGAATACGTAGCAAAGCGTCCGGGAGGCCCGATCAAGCACACCGCGCCAGTCGTCCATGTTCTCCGGATCAAACGTCCAACCCATGTCCTCCGTCATCCATCGTTTCAATTTGGTCGCGAAAGCGTTGTCATTCGCACATTGATCAGCGAAATAATCCGTCGTTCCATCCACTGGCCATTCGAGATGCGTTTCCAGCGAACGAATGAAGAGCAGATCCGGCGGCAAGCCCCAATCGACGACTTTCTCGGCCAGGATGTCTGCCAGCAAGTCAAAAACATCAGGCAGGAAACGATCACGAATGGCGGCCATGACCTCTGGCCGGCGGCAGTCTGTAGAGGATCGAAGCTGCAATCCAAGGTCCCAGTCTCGCATCCGCCGCTCAATCATGGGAACCTGCCATTTGCTCCGATCAAACAGCACAAAGCGATTTACATTCCATGTGAAGAAGTAGGGGCATTGGATGTTGTCGGCCTTCTGGAAGGCGTCACGCATAAGAGCGTCGTCATAGGGAGAGCGGCCCTCAGGGGTGCCCGGCATCTTGACCTCGCCGCAAAGAAAGGGCGTCTCGCTACCCTTGCGAAAGAATCGCAGATCGCTGCGCCGGTAGTTCCCCACGCCATATTGCTCAATCTTGGCACCGCTGAACGGCCAGTCAGGCCGTGAAGCGAAGAGCGCATCACACAATGACTTCACGTCACCGCAAAACTCGACTTCGTGCATTCGTACGCTGGCATGGGACATAATTATAATCCTAATAAAGCCGGAAATCCTGAGAAGCTGAAAAACCAAACCCTTGTACAGGAAATTATCGAGAATTCCCTGTAATTCTTTTCGAACAGTACCACCAGAAGCGGCCACGTTCAAGCCAGCAGGTTATCACCCCCACCAGCATATTGCCCGCATCCGCCGCCCCCGCCGACAGACCCGCCTCCTCCTCCAAAAGCCGGTAAGGCGCGGCATCCGCCCCTCCCCAGCGCCCCCTCCCGATTCAACCATTGCAATGTGGGCATTACGCATTCCTTCCCGCGTCGGCCGCCAGTTTCCGGATACCCGCAATAAAGACCGCAAAGCTCCGTGAGCGTTGGTTATCCAGATCCAGATGCGGGCCAATTGCCCGAGAACCGCCCACTTTCTGGTAACGGAGACGGGTTATCTTCACCAGCTCCTCTGCCGCATTGGCCAATTCATCGGGTGAACGGTACTTTCTCTTGTTCTGCGATGCGGCCACCCCTGATACGCCAAGCGCCTGCTCGACCGCAGCCAGATCAGCAAGATACCAGCTTTCCAGCTCGTGACAGGCGATGCGCACAAGGGCATCGGGGCGATTTGCCTCCCGGCATTTAGCAACAAGCCCGGCTTTGACGGCATGACAATTGGCGGAGTCCTTGTCGCGGAGCACAATGAACCTGGCATCGGGTGCCTGATATCCTCGCAGGCGGAAGACCAACTGACGCTCTAGGTCCTGCCGGCCTTTAAAAACAACATACCGGACGGTTACGTCAGTTGGCAGAAGCCGATGGATCAGGCCCTCCAGCATGGCGCGAGCAGAGAGCTCTTCCAGAAAAAACACCAGCTCTCTCACTGCGGATCTACCCCCCCGAAAAAGCCCTGTGTCCAAAGATAGCCCATCTGGTCACCTTCCCGCATATACGCCGCGACCTGCGCGTCATCCGCCGCACGCTTGACCCCTGTGTAGCCTTTTTCCTTCACCAGCCAGAAGACCTCGTCCACCCCACAGGCATTCAGGAAGTCCGGCGAGTGGGTGGAGACAAACACCTGCCCCCCGCGATTAGCATAATCCCTGAACTCCTCAGCCAGTTCAACCAGCAGCGATGGGTAAAGTTGATTCTCAGGCTCCTCGATACAAAGCAATGGATGCGGATTCGGATCATGAAGAAGGACAAGGTAGGCGAACATCTTCATCGTACCATCGGACACGTAGCGGTCTATGAAGGGATCCTTGAACGAACCATCCTGGAAACCGAGAAGCAGTGGCCCATCCGGACTCTCAATTGGATTGATTGAGGAAATGCCCGGCACGCGGCGTTTCATCGTATCGACGATGCGCGCGAAAATCGTGTCACGGTGGTTCTGGTATAGGTGATTGGCTACCAGTTGAAGGTTGTCACCGGTAACAGAAAGGTGGTCGGCGTACCCCGCCGCGTCCTTGCCGCCCCGTGCCATCTCGATATGGAAGTCAGAAACATGCCAATTCTCCAGCAACTGCCGGAATGCATTTGCCGCCTTGAAGCGCGTGAACTGCCCGAGGCCCTTGATTGCCAGAATATCCATGCCCTCAAGCGCCTGCTCCTCACGCGTCAATTCCTCGTCCTGCTTGTCGAAATCCTCCTCGTTCGTGATGGCATAGCCCTTCCCCCTGGAAAACCGGAGAAAGTGATAAGGGGAACCGTATGCGCCCCGCTTGTAGCGAAGAAGCTCTTCTTCAACCACCGGGCGTCCTTCATGAATGGCTATCTGAAGGACATACGTAACGAGTCGTTCCTTGCCGGTAATCGGCATTCGATACTGGATTTCAATGGTAATGCGCTCATCCTTGCAACCTCTTGAAATGACTTCATTGAAGCCACCCCGGCTTTGCAGCGCACGGGTGACGTTATAGGTCAGGCAGTCGCGCAGGAATCCCAAGACATCGAATAACGTGGACTTCCCCGAGCCGTTCGCGCCGACCACAACGCAGAATGCCGGTATATTCTCGATAGAGGCATCCTTGAACGCCTTATAATTTTTCAGCCTGATAGACTCAAGTTTCATCCGTCATGTCCTCTCTCACACGATTTCACTGCCGGCATTTCTATCATACTTCTAAAGCTATCAAAAGGATATACGACAACCGACCACCAGAATATCCCCCCGCTGCTTATCCCGATGATCATAAGCCTCAATCACCCGCTTCTTCTCATCACCCTTCACTCGCGCCATCAAACACCATCCTTATCTAACATTTAGAGACCCGAGTCAAATTCCCTCTTTACGGCGGCAACTACTTCTCCGAATGTTTCTCGAATATTGTCGGCAGAGAACCGGATTTGTTGTATGCCGTCAATATTGGAGAAATCCTCTGTGCCGTTCTCTTTAAGGACTATCGCACGTGCGAATCCTAAACGCCCCTGAAAAAGCCCAACCTCGTGAATAACGTTTTGCCTTGCTCGATTCGCACCATCGGCCATCTCATCTTCAGCAGTCATCACGAGGAAGGCAATAGAAGCATTCGAAAGCATCCGTTCAAGGATCTGCGAAACTGCTTGCCCAGCTCGCACTCCAGTTTCAAAACTCTCAACACGATATTTATGATGTTCAACGAGGTGATCCTTCAGGTCGCGCCAGGCGAGGGACCGTCCATGCCCAATAAAAATGACAGGCGCAGGAGTAAGAGATTTCGCAACTGCATGATCACGCATTGCTTGATCGACAAGACTGGCAAGCCGCACCAGCGTTTCCCGACAAGAAGAATATATATCAATCGTGGTACTCGGACTGTCCTGCACGAAGGAATGGAGGCCGAGAGTCATGTAGGTGTCGGTATTCCTAGTTTTCAATGCGCACTGCATGCGGGCGTATGGTGTATCGAGTTCGAGGGAGAACTCGTCGAATGTATCAAAGAACCACGTCTCACTATTACGCTCAACGCCTAACCCGTTTCTATCCACCTCTTTTGAC
>DIZZ01000100.1 GCA_002428045.1 Verrucomicrobia bacterium UBA6015 | reverse complement strand
CCGGGGAGGTCCCGGCACGGGAAGTGCCGGGAGCCGGAGCGAAGCGAAGACTGGCTTGCCGAAGGCTAGCAGTGACCGGAATCAGCGGGGTCAGGCTGTAAATAACAAGTAACCAGCCCTTATTGAAAAATCGCATGGAAACGGGACAAGGAGAGTATTTCCGGTGTCTTGCACTTTCTTGCGCCGTTAGATCATCAATCCCCAGTGTCAGCATTCGTTCCCATAATTTCTTCGGGGGCACGTACCGCAACCTTTAACGCCGGTAGCAGATGCCAAGCAGGTGGCGGGCGCGGGACCTGGCGGGAATTGATGCAGTAATGGATATCTGGAGCCCAGAGAAGCGGTCGGCGGTGATGGGGCGGATTCGGGGGCGGACACGAAACCGGAATTGATTGTGCGCTCGCTGCTGCATCGGTCGGGTTTGCGGTTCTCGCTGCAGCGCAGGGATCTGCCGGGCAAGCCGGATATCGTGCTGCCTAAGTACAAAACAGTGATCTTTGTGCATGGGTGTTTCTGGCATCGGCATAAGGGCTGCAAGGTGGCGACGTTGCCGAAATCGCGCGAGGATTTCTGGCTGGCTAAGTTCGAGGCGAATGTGGCACGCGACAAGCGGAATCAGCGCGATTTGAAGAAGGCGGGATGGAATGTTGTTTTGGTTCTCTGGGAATGCGAGATATTGCGGGATCCATTTGCGGGTGTGGATAAGGTGTTGAAAGAGATACGGCCGGATTCTGCTGGCCTCGATTATGATGCGCTGCCCGATAAACGCACGGTGCTGAAGGTGGCGGAGAATTGCCTTCAGTGGGGGTTGGGGAATACTGAAAGATTGAAAGTTAAAAAGGGGTAGCGATTCTCATTATGGGCTCACTGGGCACGAGAGCAGGCTGAACATTGCGATGCCTGGTGATGCAGGTTTAGTTAACATACAAATTTAATTTTAGCTTGAATTGTATGATAACGGCTTGACGTGATGCCGAATTATCATACAAACACGAAACCAATCAAGGATGTATGGTAACTGCGGGGTTGAATATGGCTATTCGGGAAGTATTGGAAGAAGAGCTACAGAATTCGCTGCGCATGGAGCAGCGCTATTCGGAAGCGCTGGCCAAACTTCCAAAAGGTAGCTTGGTCCGGAAGATCGTGAAAGGCCGTCCTTATAATTATCTGGTGATGCGTGACGAGGCGGGCAAGGTGAAACTTGTCTATAAGGGCGTTGTTGCCCCGGAAGAGATTGCGCACTATCAGCAGATCAAAGAGCAGCGGTTACAGTACCGACGGCTTCGGGCAAAGGCCCGCGAGCAAATCCGATTCATCAGGAGGGCGCTTCGTGCAAAATCCGCAGTCTGAGCTTTGTTGCGAAGTGTTACGCCGGTTGCAGGCACACGGGATGCTGAATCACCTGACGTTAATCGGCAGTTGGTGCCTGCTGCTATACCGCCAGTATTTTGAGCGTGATGAACTGTTTTCCGGCCTGCGTACAAGGGATATGGATTTCCTCGTAACCATTCCGCTGGCTATTAGGCAGAAGATTGATGTTCCCGCACTGTTCAAGGATTTGGGTTTTTTGATCGATTACAAGGGGACTGAGGGGTATATGCAACTCATTCACCCGGAGGTAATGCTGGAGTTTCTTGTTCCTCAGCATGGCCGCGAAGATAATCGTCCTTATGATTTACCGCAGCTTGGCCTAAATGCCCAACCTCTGCGTTATATGGATGTGGCTCTTATGAAGCCGATAGCGCTAAAGTTTGAAGATATTGCAGTCGGCGTGCTGCATCCTGCTTGTTTTGCCTTTCATAAATTGCTGGTAGCTCCGCGCCGCAAGGAGGAATTCAAACGTAAGCGTGATGTGGAAATTGCAGTCGAACTGCTTGCATTGCTTTTGAACCGCAAGAAGCCAATCATGCCTAATGGAGGTCCAGACTGCTGTGGCAATTGTTCTCATAACCGGGCTGTCCAGGAGATGGCCCATCCGCATCCGGAACAGCGCGAGCTTTTTTGGAAATTGTCCTTTTGTACGCTGCGGGATGTGGCCGTGCCGAATCCGTTCTGGACCTATTGCAGGAATTTCGTTTACGGGAAACGCCCCGAGGAACGCAACCCGCAGGAGATCCCGAGAGGCTGGATTACCGCCAGCGGTCTTTATGAGGGCTATGTGCGGATCCCCTGGAACGATAAGAATGAGCCTGCCGTATCGGTTCCGGCGACCTGTTGCATCTGCGGTCGCGTGACGCCGGAGGGCATAACCGTGATGCATAACGGCGAGCAACTTGGCTTCTGTACAAACCGGCACTATGTGCGATGGTGGAAGACGCTCCACCGCTATAACAAGCTTCGTGAATGTATGTTTGAAACACCGGAACAGCGTTACCAGGAAAAACCTCAGGTTAATTCAGACGCCAGAACGATGGGGGCTGGCATGTAATGGCTCTCCCGTACGGCGGGCTTACCTCTGGCAGGGGATGACAATCAGTCCACTGATGCAGTCGAAGTGATTGTCTCGAGTGTACACGGCAAGTCCGTGCTGCATGGCAGACGCGGCGATCCATATGTCGTTGGTGGGGATAGGGCTGCCCTTGGCTCGGAGCCGCTTGAATATCTCGGCGTAAAACTCGGCAGTGGACGCATCCGTCGTCACGTAACTGACGCGTGGGCGGTCGAGAAACGCTTCAAGTTCGCTCGTGTTGTTTTGCTCTCGGTTTCCGCATTTGAAGCCGGCGAGCAGTTCGCCATGAACGATCGAGCACACGACGATTTCCTCGGCTTCGCGGAAGCGTGCGACAACGGCCGGATGATTGCTCTTGAAGGCACTGTAGATGTTGGTGTCGATCACGAATCGCTTCATCGCCACAACTCCTCGTCTATGCGCGAGAACTCGCTCGTAACCGCATCAAATTCGCGTGCCTCTTCCTGTGTCCAGGTTCCTGCGAGATCATCGAGGTCGTTGTATTCCTCTTTAAACCGTGGCTTGGACAAGCCGATTTTGTCGCGCAGCAGATGGAGGATGACTCCGTTCATGCTCTCCTGCCCCTGCTGTGCGATCCGTTCCAACCGGCTGGAAAGTTCATCATCAATTCCGCGAAGTGTCAATGTTTTCATAAGCCTCTTGGTTTCATTTTGTGATGTCAAATTGATTGCATTATGTTGAATCACTATTGGCAAGGCAAGGGAAAACGCAAAATGGGGAGGTAATTGGGTAGTGGCTGGAGTCCGGCGGACCTCAAGTATCAGTTACGATATCAACAGGAAATCCCCACCTGAACCCGGAAGGTCCAAGAGGCAGCGCCCCTTGCAGGATTCACTGAAAGTACCCGAGATCGCCTAGCTATCATACCCAAAGGACTTTAGGTTTCATGTGCCGGGCATAATCCGCTGGCGATAGCCGGTACACAGTCTTGCCATCCACGACCACCGGCCGTCCCTGATGCGCCGCTGAAGTCCGTGATATCACATACGGGCAGAACCAGGCCGCTGTGGTAGATTTCAACCCGCGTATGGAGATTGTCGGGATGTGCTGGACGAAACGCGGTTTACATGCGATTTTACGCAATGATTTTGAGTGAGGGGTTGATTGGCGGGTTCAGGGAGGTCCGTTCAAATGAATGCGAATGCGAAAAACCGGAGGTTGGCGGCGATCATGTTTTCGGATATCTGCGGATATTCGCGGATCATGGGGCTGACCGGTCAAACGTTTGACTCCCCGTGCTCCCCGGAATCTGCCTTGATCCAAATGTTTACTGCAATGCGGAGACCAGCGCCCGGATATGCTCGGGCGTAGTGCCGCAGCATCCGCCGACGATGCTGACGCCGAAGGTGTCGACAAACGCTTTCATGTGCCGGGCATAATCCGCTGGCGATAGCCGGTACACCGTCTTTCCATCCACCACTTCGGGCAGGCCCTGGTTCGGGATGCAAGAGATGCGGCGTGGCCACTGCTGGCTCAAGTAGCGAATATGTGACTCCATGGCCGTCGGGCCGGTGGCGCAATTCAGCCCCAGCGAAAAGACGGGCAGGGGTTCTAAGGTGGCGCATACCGCGCCGATATCCGACCCCACCAGCATGGTGCCTGTCTGTTCAATCGTGACGGAGACCATCACCGGGATGTCGCGACGGGCAGCGGCGGACGAGTCCAGTACGGCAAGCACCGCCGTCTTTACCTGGAGGAGGTCCTGGCAGGTTTCGATGATCAGGGCATCCACCCCGGCCTCAATCAAGGCATCGGCCTGCTCCCGATAGTTGGCTTCCAGATCGTCCTGAGTGATGTGTCCCAGCGAGACCAGCTTCGTGGTCGGCCCCAGGGACCCGGCAACGAAACACCCCGGCTTGCTGCCAATCGCCCGCCTCGCGTTGGCGACGGCCGCCATGTTGATGTCTCGCACCTGATCCTGAAGTCCGTATTCGCCCAGGACCACCCGTGTTGCCCCGAAGGTATTGGTCTCAAGCACCATGGCTCCCGCCTCGATGAATGCGCGGTGCAACGCCGTGATCACCTCTGGTGCCGTGACGTTCAACAGCTCGTTGCAGCCCTCGCGGCCTTCCCAGGCGGCGGGCGGAATGTCCATCAGTTGTAGATTGGTGCCGCAGGCTCCGTCGAAGATTAGCAGTGGACTTTCAGAAAATGATGTTGCCATGGTTCCTTCCCCGCTGCCGTGGTGCAGCGTGTTCGTCGTGTTTTTCAGTGTGGCGGATGGGTTTGGAAAACGACCACGCAGCCCTTTGCGAAGTCAAGTTTAAACGTGTGGTCTGTGGCCTCGTTGAGCGATCCCTGCCAGAGTTCCCATAGACACATTTGGTTGAGCGAGTATTTCAAACCAGTTGAGGTGATGGCCGTTTCAGGCGTCATCGAAAAAAGTGAAACCTGCTGGCCGGGGATCGACGGCAGGCAGCATGTGGTGTACACCACTCGGAAGGTGCCGTGGTCGGTAACCATCTCGGCGTGGATGTCGCGGTTGTAGCGGGCCAGCAGGGCGATATTGGCCAGGGTGTGATCCTCGCGTTCCCCCGTAGCGCCCAGGATGGAAACCGTCTCGATCCCTTGCCGCAGGCACCAGTTGACGGCCTTGGTCAGGTCGTTGGTTTCCTGGTCAGGATCTTCGATCAGGATCGCGCCAAACCGCTGGCGTAGTTCGGGACTGATCGAGTCCAGATCCCCGATGATCACATCCGGGATTCGGTTCTCTATCATCAGCCGGTTGATGGCACCATCGCAGCACACCAACGGGTATGCCTCGTGCAGAATAGAGCGTGGCAGAGGATGGGTAGGGAAGGCTCCGTTCGCCAAGATGACAGCCTTGCTCATGGTGCCACCTGTTTGTGCATAGCCTTCCGGTGCCATTGCACCCAGCCATAGACGCCAAGGACCAGGAAGAATGCGTACTGGATGCTATAGATCGGCGCATCCTTCACCCAGTAGATGTGGATGCCGAGGATATTGACAATGACCCATATGAGCCAGTTTTCCATGCGCTTGCGAGCCTGCAGGAACTGGGCATAATAATTGAGGACTGTCGTGGTCGAGTCGCGCCAGAGCAGGGAGGGTTCCGGTACCCAGGAGAAATGTCCGGCAGCCGCCGTAATCCCCTTGCCCCAAAGGAAAATCGAGA
The DNA here is from genome assembly GCA_002428045.1 of Verrucomicrobia bacterium UBA6015. GTDB lineage: Bacteria > Verrucomicrobiota > Kiritimatiellia > UBA8416 > UBA8416 > UBA8416. The sequence goes on along the minus strand of DIZZ01000100.1, from coordinate 5,518 downwards.
GCATGGCGGCCACCACGAGCAGGAGTTGCCGCTGCACCGGCATCCAAGTCGGACGGAACGGGATGTCCGAGATCATGGATTCCTTGCCTTTATGGTACCATACGATCCAGCAATAGACCTGCATTGGAATCGCGCTCAGGTAGAGTATACTGTCGGAGACAAGGTTCCACCTAAACGCCAGGCATGCGGAAATCGCGGCCCAGACGAGCCCGAGAGGCCAGCCCAATATATTCTGGCGGGCAATCAGGATAACACCGGTCATCCCGCTGACCGTGGCAAGAATCTCCCATGGTGTTGTTCCCAGCAGATGGAGCCATTCAATGGATTTGAGTATATCCAGCATACGCCCTTAGTCCCCGAACAATTGCCTGCCGTAATCCGGTTTAGGCTCCTTGGGCACCCCCTTGGTCGCCTTGGGCTTCGGTGCCGCGTCATCCGCCGAATCCTCCGTATCATCGGGGAAGGGTTCGGTTTCAACAGGGCCCTCCTTGGAAAGCAGACGCTCGATCTTGCGCTCGACCTCATCGAGCTTTCCGGTGCAGAATCGGATCAACGACTGACCTTCCTCGAATTGCTTGATCATGGACTCCAGGCTTAACGTGCCGCCCTCCATATCACTGACAATCGTTTCCAGTCGTTCCATCGATTTCTCAAATGAAGGCGCATCGGCCTTGGCTTGTTTTTCACTCATGTTTGTTCTCCCTTTTCCTCGCTGACAACATAAACCGGAAGCATTCCTAGCGGTATCTCTGATTCTATCTCCATCGGCAATCCAAATGCATCGTAGGCCCGTCCCTCGTTGCCCGGGCGTGGCGCACGTGCAGGATCGCCCCCGGTATAGCCCATCCACCAATTCGTGCCAGAGGCACTTTCAAAGCGATACCAGATGGCCTTTCCTCCCGATGCGCATGTCGATTCCGTACGCCCGGTGAACGTACTCTTTTCCAGCCGCGATAGCAACACTTCCAGCACCTTGAAGGCGGGACGCTCGCGGCAGTGGTCGTTGTCATCCACCAGTCCATAGCCCAGGGCGGCCAGCCGCCACCAGAAGACACGCTCTACCAGGCCGGAGCAAATGGCGATCAGGATATAGCGCAGCAGGTAAGCCGCGGCCTCCTGTTCGCCGACGCTGGGGTCGTTATGGCGTTCGCCCGGAGATTCATAGGGAGCCCCGACCGGCGAATATACCCCCGTACCGCGAAGCGGCCAGTTGAACTCGGAAACGATGAACCGTCCGCCGGTTCGTTCTGCCAGCGCGCGGGCCAGTGCGAATTTCTCCAGGGCGGCAAAGGCTCCCTGTGCCGTTTCGGGAGCCCCGCGCCGGTCGACATACAGGTGATGCGTCAAGGCGTTGAACCGCAACCCATCGGGCAGCGAATCCAAGGCCGCCGGGATGTAGGCATATTCAAAATCAATCATCGCCGGGCCGCCGATGCACGTTTCTGGATGCTTCTTCTGCCAGGCTGCAAACGGTGCCATCAGTCGGCTGTATTCGGCAAAATCCCAGACGCCCCATTTAACGCGGTTGATGGCATGCCCCGCTTCGACGAGGTCAACCCTTGTGCCGATCCGATCCAGGATTCTCGTCACAAAGACGTCCCACGAAACCGAATCCAGCACGGCTTGACGATCCTGGATGATCGCTATGCTGACCGGATGGCCCCGTCGCCGCAGGGTCTCCACAAGAGCAGCGGTAGATTCTGAAGTTTCCTGACCTCGATGATGATAGAACCGGACCAGCACCGGAAGCGCTCCCAGCCGCTCCAGCAAGGCGAGCTGTTGTTCCATGCCGGTCGGCTGGAACTCGACGGCCACCCCAATCCGTCCTGCCATTTGAATCGGCTCCTTGAACGCCCGTTGCTGGAATCGCCGATAGTCGCGCCAGGTTCGAGGAAGCGCCTTCAGCGAGGAGATCAGGATGCGCACGTTGCGCGAGACGGGGTAATGCGTGGAGCGTTCGCGTGACTGCATGGTGATGATCGGCTGCCCTGACCGCTCATCCCAGATCCAGAGATCCTTCGGGGCGGGGTAGGTGGGTGGATCCCCCGGTGCCGGATGGCGGCGGGCTTCGCGAAGCGGATGCCGCCAGCGTCGGGTGCGCGTGTGCCATGCAAAGCGCCGCCGGTAATGCGATTCCCAGCGTAGCACCTCGGGTGGCGGGACCTGGGTGCCGCCATAATACATCTCGATAAAGATCCGCATAAAGTCCGATGGCAGGGCGATTCGTGAAAGATCCCGGCCCCGGTCCCGGTCGGTCAGTCCATCCGCACGAATGCGCCCCCGGTTTAGGTCGATGACTTGCACATCCCCCCAGGACATCGCGCCGGTGCGTCGTAACAGGATGTTCTGGTTGCCGAGGTCGTTATGCATAAAGCCGCATTCATGCATCTTGCGGATGCCCACCGCGACGGTGTTGAGCAGGGACATCAGCGTTTCGCAGTCCGGCTCGCGTCGGTAAAGGTCATCGAGGGCATGGGCAAAACTGGTGACGTGGTCCTGGAAGACGGTGATGACATACTGTTCCGGGGGCATTCCAGCGGTTGTACGCTCCATAAACGCCACCGGCATGGGGGTGCCTGCGCCAGCGGCGGCCAGATGCATGGATGCCCGCCAGGTGCGGCGGGCCTTCGATCCCACCCGGCGCGCCCGCCAGGCTTGGAATGCGCCGCTGCGCCCGAAGGCCTTGACCACCACATCGAGGGTATTGCCGTCATCCAGCGGCATCGGGACGAGGATGTTCCGGTTTCGTCCAGCCGCCAGCACGGTGCCTTTGTCGCCTTGTATATGCTGGGCGATATCTGCCAGCCAGGGCATGGCCCGGTTGCCGACAACCGCCGGATTGACTTGCCCGCAATAGCTCCCGATCATGACGTCCATTATCTCGTTTTCCCGTCTGTCTTGATGCCTATACCTGGGTGGCTAGCTTGGTGGCGATGCCGGTATAGCTGCCTGGTGTCATGGTGAGCAGGCGCGCCTTGTCTTCGGTGTCAAGCTCCAGTCCCTGGATAAAAACCTGCAGGGTTTCGCGAGTGACGGCCTGCCCACGGGTCAGTTCCTTGAGCTTCTCGTAGGGGTTGGCAATGCCGTTCTTGCGCATGATGGTCTGGATCGGTTCCGCCAGCACTTCCCAGGCGTGATCAAGGTCGTCGGCCAGGCGAGTCGGATTGAGCTTGAGTTTGCCGAGGCCCTTGAGTGTTGATTGATAGGCGATCAGGGCGTAGCCGAAGGCGCATCCCATGTTGCGCAGGGTGGTGGAATCGGTCAGGTCGCGCTGTAGCCGCGATACCGGCAGTTTTTCTGCCAGGTGACCGAGCAGGGCGTTGGCAAGGCCCAGGTTTCCCTCGCTGTTTTCAAAGTCAATCGGGTTGACCTTATGGGGCATCGTCGAGGATCCGATCTCGCCCTTGACCGTTTTCTGTCCGAAGTATCCCATCGAGATATAAGTCCAGATATCGCGGTCCAGATCCAGCAGCACCGTGTTCCAGCGGATCAGGGTGTGGAAGAGTTCGGCCATGGTATCGTGCGGCTCGATCTGGGTCGTGTAGCGGTTCTGCTGCATCCCGAAATGCCCCTCGATGATCCGGGCGGAAAAGGCTTCCCAATCGACCTCGGGATACGCGGCCAGGTGGGCATTGAAATTACCGACGGCACCATTGAGTTTGGCCGTCAGGCGGATGTCGGTCAATCGCTCAGATTGGCGTTGCAGGCGATTGGCAAACACCGCGATTTCCTTGCCGACGGTCGTCGGCGAGGCGGTCTGCCCGTGTGTGCGTGCCAGCATCGGGGTGGCGGCGAACTCGGTGGCCATTTGCTTGAGGCGATCGGTAATGCGTGACTGTTCCTGGGTGAGGATGGCCAGCCCATCGCGCAGTTGCAGGGCATGGGCGAGATTGTTGATGTCCTCCGAGGTGCAGGCGAAATGCAGGAATTCAGACATCGGTTCGAGCGTTGTTCCGGTCAGTTTTTCCTTGAGGAAGTATTCCACGGCCTTGACATCGTGATTGGTGGTCGCCTCGATGGCCTTGACGCGCAGTCCGTCATCTTCCGAGAACTGGCTCCCGATGGCACGGAGCTGGGCCAGTTCATCAGCGTTCAGGGATCGCGCTTCGGGAATGCCCGGTTCGGCGCACAGGGCGGCCAGCCATTCGATCTCGACCAGTACGCGGTAACGGATCAGGCCGAATTCGGAAAAGACCGGGGTCAGGGCAGAGGTTTTATCGGTATAGCGTCCGTCAAGCGGACTCAGGGCGGTCAGTGCGTTCATGCGCGAATCCTTTCAATCGGGTTTAGGGGCACTTTAGGTTACCAAGCCCCTGATTTCAATGTAAATGCTCCCAGACTCACGGGCGGTTGCTGCTGTGGTAAAGCCGCTGCGTATCGGGGTGCGGGATGCGCAGGTAGGGCGGTGGCGGACTGAAAACCGACGGTCTGCTGCCGTACCGGTCTTGCCGGTAGCCGTATGGCCTGCTGCCGAAGGGGCATTGCCTGCTGCCGGGATCACGGCCGTAGAACGTCTCGAAGCGGCGCGGCAGATACATGGGCTGCCACGATCCGTCCGGGTCTCGCAGGACGATCACGTCGTATTCAACCGGGTAGCGCGATTCCCGCGAAAACACGAAACTGGAGTCGCCCCGGGAAGACGGCTGATTGGGCAGGTTCCGGACCGCCTCCTGATACGCATCCTGCGGGCGACTGGCTGGCGTTACCCGCGCGGTCGGGGACGGGACGTCGGGCTCGGGGAACCCCGGGGAGGGGGGCTGGCGGGCGAGCTGCTCCCGGCGCTCGCGTTCCGCCCGCAGTTGCTCGGCCTCCTCGGGTTGAAGGATCGGAACCGCGAAGGCGTCGCGGTCCGTTCCGCTGGATACTAGGACATCGTCCGCAATCTGTGTGACTGTCAGTACAGTATCGGCAACCTGCAGCCGGTCGCCTGTCCGCACGCTCCAGGTCTGGCCTGAGGGCACGGTGACCAGGGTTGCCCGGCGGCCCGGCAGGCTGAGCGCCTGATCCACGGTCAGGCGGTAATGCGTCCCGTCCGGTGCCTCCAGTGTGACCCATCCCGATTTCTGCCTGCTGGTGGTGTTGAGCGAGGGATTGAACCGCTGCGTCTCATCGGGCTCGAACGCGGTGATGCGGTACGATCCGACAGACTCCCCGACGCGGGCAAAGACAGTCTGGCCTTGGCGGTGGTTGAACGCCAGCGTCCACTGCCCGTCCGCCGCCGGGGTATAGGTGGTGAACGTATAGTCAAACGTGTCGCCACCGGTTTGCAGGACGCGAAGCGGGGGCACCGTATCCGCCGTTGCCGACAAAACCGGTAGCGTCGCCGTGATCAGCATGATCCATAGGCATTTCATCCGACGGCACTCCTTTCCGGGGGGCTCCTTTTCCGAGCGGTATCTGGAACACCAACGTCATCACCTCGCAATTGAAGTATATGTGTTTACTGTAGGGATGGCCAGCGCCGATTCGTAAAAGAGGATCGGTTGACGATAGCGGGTGAATTGACAAACTAACTGCG
>DIZZ01000240.1:1289-11644 GCA_002428045.1 Verrucomicrobia bacterium UBA6015 | reverse complement strand
TACCCCGTGAACGGTTACGTTTTCTCTGATGAGGTGTATCCTTGTGTTGGCATCTTGCGGTGCATGGGTTCCCGTCTTGGCCGCCGGTCGGACTGAGGCGACTTCGCCGCGCGTTCTGATGCTCAATTCCTACCATTATGGGCAGTCATGGACGGATCGGCTGACCGCCTCGGTGCAACATGAATTGGCGGCCGTGAATGCGGAGATGGTTGTCGAATACCTTGATACCAAGCGCCAGCCCTTGTCGGCTACCGAGCATTTTCTTTTACCTTACCTGCTGGAGCGCCACGCAGCGGTTCGCTACGCGGCGGTGCTGGTTGCGGATAATGATGCGTTGGATTTTATCCGCCGTCACCACGACCGCCTAGCGCCCGAGACGCCCATTGTCTTTTGTGGTATCAATTACTTCACCATGGAAATGATCGATGACGCCACGCTGTTTACGGGGGTGATGGAGGTTACGGATCCAGGGGCCACATTCGCTCTGATGAAGATGATGCGCCCTGATCTGGGGCGCGTGGTGGTGGTCGCGGATGGCACCTCAACGGGGCTGGCCGAGGCCCGCGCAGCCCACCAAGCCCTCGGTGATCAGAAGGATGGGGTCGCGATTGAATACCTGGAAAACCTATCGCTGGAGGCTCTGCTCGGGCAGCTTGGCACGCTTGATCCGCTAGGCGATGCGGTGTTGCTCACGGTTTTCAATCGCGACGCGACGGGGCAGTATTTCACGTATGAGGAGAGTGCCCGCCTGATTACCGAGGCGACTCCGAGTCCAGTCTTTGGCCTTTGGGATTTCTATCTCGGCACGGGGGTTGTCGGGGGGCGAATGGCGAGTGCGTCGGATCAGGGAAAGGCTGCGGCGCACCTGGTCCGGTCGATCATCGGGGGGCTTCTCCGAATGCGCTACCGATTGTCAAGGACAGCCCGAACCGCGTCATGTTTGATGTTCCTGCGCTGATCAAGCATGGATTCAAGCCGAATGATGTTCCATCCAATGCATCGGTTTTGAACGCGACGCCAGTATGGGTTTCTCAGGGGCGGGAAGGCTTTGCGAGTGATACACAGCTTCCGTACGGGATCTTTCAGCAGCATGGTACGGTCATGATGATCATCAATCCGGGGGATGGGCGCATTCTTGATGCCAACGAGGCGGCCGTCCGGTTTTATGGGCATCCCAAATCGGTGCTGCTGGGGATGCGAATCTCCGACATCAACACCCTCTCGCCCGACGAGGTGGCCGCGCAAATGCAGACGGCAGGACGAAAGGAGACCAATCGTTTTACTTTCCAGCATAAGCTGGCGGATGGGCAGATACGGCATGTGGACGTGAGTTCGTGGCCGATTCAAATCAGCGGCTCACCTGTCCTCTTCTCTATCGTGCAGGATATTACAGAGGCCGTTCAGGCAGGGGCCAGAATTGAGGAGCTTCTGGATCAGCGCACGCTGGCCCTCGGACGGCGCACGCGTGCACTATTCTGGACGCTTGGGGCGTTTTTCCTGGCGCAAAGCGGTGTGGTCTTGCTGCTTATCTGGGCGTTGCGCAAGCAAAAGGTGCTGACCCAAACGATACGTGCGGACGGCGACCGTTTGCGAGCCCTTTCCGCCGAGGTGGAGGAGGCCCGTGACCAGTATCAATCGCTCGTTGAGAATATCCCTGGCATTACCTACCACTGTAAATGCGACAAAGACTGGACCATGCTTTTCATGACCGATGCAGTGGTCCCGATCAGTGGCTACCCGGCAAGCGATTTCATCAACAACGCCGTGCGTACCTTCGAAAGCGTGATGCTCCCTGAAGACTCCGTGTTTGTCTCGGAACGTATTCATACGGCGCTTGCCGCGGGGGTGCCGTGGGATATCGAATACCGTGTACGCCACAAGGATGGCGGCATCCGCTGGGTGCATGAGAAAGGACAGGGGATTCCCGATCATGAGGGTCACGTTGCCTGGCTGGATGGGTTTATTCTCGATATCTCAGAGAAGCGACGGGCAGAAGACGCCCTTCAACTCGAGCGCCAGCGCCTCGCGGGCATTATCGAGGGTACGCATGTTGGCACATGGGAATGGAATGTGCAAACGGGGGAGACGGTGTTCAACGCGCGTTGGGGCGATATCGTCGGGTACCGTCTGGACGAACTTGGCCCCGTGTCGATCAAAACATGGATGCAATTTGCGCATCCTGATGATCTTGCAGAAAGTGAACGACGGTTGCATGCCCACTTTGCCGGTCAGTCCGATTACTATGAATTTGAGTCGCGAATGCGTCACCGGTGCGGCGATTGGGTATGGGTACTGGATTGTGGCCGGGTGATGACATGGACGACTGACGGCAAGCCGCTGATGATGCTGGGTACACATCAGGATATTACGGAGCGCATGCACGCGGAGGCTAGCCGCCGCGAGCTACTGGAACGGTTGCAGGCATTAGGACGTCACTTGCCTGGTTTTATCTACCAGTTTCATTTGCGGATGGACGGAACGTCCTGCTTTCCGTTCGCCAGTGAAGGTATCGAGCAAATTTACGGCGTGAAGCCGGAGGATGTTCGCGACAATGCGGAAGCCGTATTCGCTGTGCTTGATCCTGCCGATCTTGAGCGTATAAGTGCATCGATTTTCGAATCCGCTAGACAGATGGCTCCCTGGCGTGAAACGTATCGTGTTCGTTTACCCTGGGGCACAATCTGGGTAGCGGGTACTGCCACGCCTCAGCGGCTAGGCGATGGGAGTACGCTCTGGCACGGGTACATTCACGATATTACTGCAAGTAAGCAGGTCGAAGATGCGCTTCGCCAAGCCAAGCTGGACGCCGAGGCGGCGAATGCGGCCAAGAGTCAATTCCTTGCCAATGTCAGTCACGAGATCCGCACACCGATGAATGCGGTTATTGGTCTGGCCCGGTTGCTGGAGGATACCAAGCTGGACTCGCAGCAGCAGGCGCAACTGGCCAAGATACGTCGCTCTTCCCGCGTTCTGCTGGGGGTGATCAACGACGTGCTGGATTTCTCGAAGATCGAGGCGGGCAAGCTGGAGCTGCACCTTGAGGCATTTGATCTTGAGGACATCCTGGCCCAGATTCGTACGTTGTTTGGCGATGCCGCCAGGGAAAAGGGCATTGCGCTATGGCAGCATATCAGCAAGGGGCTGCCCGTCCGTTTTGTTGGGGATTCGATGCGGCTAACCCAGGTTCTGACCAATCTTGTGAGCAATGCCATCAAGTTCACCGAGGCGGGGCATGTCTCGGTTCGGATTACGGAATGCCCCTTTGCCCGGGATGACTCACGTAATGAGGTGTCAGGCCGTCCAGAGTCTACGTCGGAACGGTTGGTCTCGCTGCATTTCTCGGTTGTGGATACCGGCATCGGCATGACGGGCGAGCAGGTGTCGCGTTTATTCCGTCCGTTTACGCAGGCAGACTCATCCACGACACGCAAGTATGGCGGTACCGGACTGGGGTTGGTGATCAGCCAGCGGCTGGTTGCCGCCATGGGCGGGGTGCTGGAGGTTGTCTCTGCGCCGGATGAGGGATCCTGCTTCGGTTTCTCGATCGCCTTGCCTGTCACCGCATCACGCATGCCCGATACGTCGTCCGGCAATGGGGATACTGCCGTGGAGGCGCTACCGCAGTTCCCGGGAATCAACGTCCTGCTGGTGGAGGATAATCTGATCAACCAGGAGGTTGCCGGTTCATTCCTTGCGAAGACCGGTGTACGGGTTCTTGTGGCCAACAACGGTCAGGAGGCGTTGGCGTGTATGCAGGCCGAACCGATCGATCTTGTCCTGATGGATCTGCAAATGCCGGTCATGGATGGTTTTGAAGCCACGCGACGCCTACGGCAACGGGAGCAGGAACGTGGCGTGAAGCGAGTCCCCATTATCGCCCTGTCGGCGGCCGTCATGGATAGCGATCGTGCGCAAGCCATCGAGGCCGGAGTGGATGGGCAACTGGATAAACCGCTGGATGATCGGGCCCTGTATCGCCTGATGGCTGGTGTGCTTCCGAGGCCAACGCCGGATGCACGGAACGCGTCGCCGGAGCCACCCGCACGAAAGGATGTTTTTCCTGAATTGGTTGGATTTGATCGGGCGCGGGGCATCGACATCTCGCAAGGTGACATCTCTTTCTACTATAAACTCTTGCGGTTGTTCGACGCCCAGTTGGAAACACTGCCTGCAGACGTCCTTGATTGTCTAACGACCATGGCACCCAGTCAGGTGCAAGACGCAATGCACACCCTGAAAGGGGTGGCTGCCAATCTGGGGGCAATCCAGGTCGCTCCGGCGGCGGCGGCAATCGATCAGGCAAGCAAGAGAGGGGCCGCTATAACGGGGGCTATGGTCGAGGCGTTGCGAGATGTCATTGCCTCCGCGCAAGACCAGATTGCTAAGATCGACAGACAGCGGATGGCATGATGGTAACGCATTGCCGCCTTCGACGCCTTCACGGCGGCAGCCGGATGACTTGAAATATCGGTGTATTCGGTTTGCAGTTTACCGTGCGATCGTGTATATGTGCAGGCTATGCAAATTAAAACAGAGACCTTGACGACCGTTTTGACCGCTTGGATGCAATCCGCGTTTTCCGCCTGCTATGGCGAATCGACCGATGTTTCGGGCATTGGTGTGGTCGCTACTGCCAATCCGGCGTTTGGTGATTATCAATGCAATGCGGCGATGGGCCTGGCCAAGCTGTTCAAGACTTCTCCGAGGACCGTGGCCGACGCTGTCGTGGTCGCCGCTCCGCCGCATCCGGCGGTGGCTCGCCTGGAGGTTGCCGGTCCGGGCTTTATCAATATCTTCCTCGACAATGCCTGGGTGATTGAGCAGACGGCGGTGTTGGCGGCGGATGCCTGTCATGGCGTACCGCAGATCGGTCATGGGCAGACGGTCGTGATGGACTACTCCAGCCCCAACATCGCCAAACCGATGCATATCGGGCACATCCGTTCGACAATCATCGGTAATTCCATCGACCGCATGCACCGACTGATGGGCTTCCGGGTGATTGCCGACAATCACATCGGGGACTGGGGGACCCAGTTCGGCATCATCATCATGGGGTATCGCCATTTTCTTGACCGGGCGGCGCTCGAACAGTCGCCGATCGAGGAGCTTGAGCGGGTCTACGTCAAGAGTTACGAGAAGGCCAAGGCCGACGACTCCTGGATGACCCAGTGTCGTCAGGAATTGGTCAAGCTGCAAACTGGCGATCCCGAGAATACCGCGTTGTGGAAGCAGTTCATCGCCTTGAGTCTGGGGGAGTTCGAGCGCATCTACAAACGGCTGGATGTGTGCTTTGACCTGGTGCGCGGTGAGAGTTTCTATAACGACCGGCTGGCCTCCATGGTGGCGCTGTTGCAGTCGCATGGTCTGGTGCGCGAGAGCGAGGGGGCGCAGTGTGTCTTCCTGGAGGATGACGGGTTGCCTGTCTGCATCGTGCGCAAGAGCGATGGAGGCTACAACTACGCCACGAGCGATCTGGCCACGGTGCAGTCCCGGGTCGAGGAGTTTTCCCCGCTAAAGATCGTCTATATCACGGACGAGCGCCAGCAACTGCATTTCAAACAGTTCTTCTGTATTTCCCGCAAGCTGGGCGTAACCACCCGGCTGGATCATGTCTGGTTCGGGTTGATGCGCCTACCTGATGCCACGTTCTCCACCCGGCAAGGCAATGTGATCAAGCTGGAGCATCTTTTGGACGAGGCGGAACGGCGTGCGCTTGACCTGATCACGTCCTCCAGCCCGGATATGCCAGAAGACCGGCGGCGCGACGTGGCCCGGGCGGTCGGTATCGGTGCGGTGAAGTATGCCGACCTGAGCCAGAATCCGCAGACCACGGTGACCTTTACCTGGGACAAGGCCCTTGCCCTGGATGGCAATTCCGGCCCCTACCTGCAATATGCGTATGCGAGGATGGCCAGTGTCCGGGATAAATACCGTGAACGCTTCCCGGAGGGTGATCTGGAGGTGTCGCGGCTGTTGATCACGGAACCGATTGAGCGCGAGCTCATGCTCAAGCTGCTGCGTTTTCCCGAGGTGGTGGTGCGGGCGGCCGAGGCCTACAAGCCCAGCATGGTGGCGGACTACCTGTATGATCTGTCGCAAACCTATAGCTCCTTTTATCAGAATGTCCCGTTCCTCAAGGCGGAATCCGGTATTCGCGAGAGCCGGGTGCTGCTGTGCGATGCGATTGCCAGGATACTGAGACAGGGATTGGGGTTGTTGGGCATTGAAACCCCCGAGCGTATTTAATTGCAGGGGCTTTCGGTTCCGTGTTAGAGTTTGGCGCTTAATCAACAGTGCATCGGGTAAACGATGCTGGCCGGGATAAATATGACAGCAGGTGATATGCAGAACGAAACGCGTGGATCGGGCCGTGAGGCGGAGCAGGAAGTTACTCTGGACCTGAATTTTGTACCGCAATGGGCACGTCGTCCTCCGGATGCGGTTCGGATGGGTCGATTCGATGAGGGGGCTTCCGGGTCGCGGGGGGACGGGCATCGTCGTCCGGATCGCGGCGGGGAGCGGAGTGGCGGGGAAGGGGATCGCCGGGCCCCGCGTCGCGAGGATGACCGTCGCCGTCGCCGTGAGCCCGTGGGAGGCGACCCCAAAGCAGCGTCGGCTCCGCGTGAACGGGCTCCGTTTGAGCGTCCTGTGGGGGGGGGCGGGCCGGTCGAGGCCCCGCGTCGTCCCGCCTCGCCAGCGCCATCGCCATCAGCACCAGCGCTGGCACCGGTTGAGTTGCCTCTGCATGTAAGGTTCCTGCCGGAACGTAAACCCTTGAGCGATCTGATCCGCCTGGTTTCGTCCACCTGCCGTGCCTATCCCCTGCTTGACCTCGCCAGCTTGCTGATGGCCAAGGAAGGCTGCTGCTATGTGAAAATCGAGGTGCTGCCGGAAGCGAAGGACCTCAAGCTTTTCCAGTGCAAGCACTGCAACACGCTGGCGTTAAGCCAGGCGGCAATCGAGTCGCATGTTTTCGAAAAACATATGGAGACGCTGTTTGATGTCCAAGAAGAGACGGTTGATGCACCGGCAGGCGTGTTTGTCTGTGTGGCCAAGTGCGGGTACAGTGGGATTCTGCTGGGGCCGCGCAATCACCATAGCTATACGGAAGCCGTCAAGCGTGTTCATGCAGAGCGGTTCGCGACAATGGATTTTGATGCCTATGTGCGGCATATCCAGACGTCCCATGCGCCTGAGGATGTCGAGCGTTGGAAAACCGAGTGTTCAAAGCGCGTGGTGTATCGCCTGAAATCCGCTGGTGCGGAGGCGGAGCCGATGACGTGGCTGGATGCCCAGCGCTATATGCGCATGACGGTGATTCCTGATTCCGTTGCGAGTACGCGTAAGGCGGTCTTGACGGAGCAGGAGGCGCACGGGATCGAGGATCCGGATATTCGTCGGACGCTACGTGTGGAGTGGCAGGAGGAAACACGGTTTCCGATCCATCTGGCGTTTGCGTTGCGGGCGGCGTTCCGTCATCGCGGGTTACATCTGTTCAAGACGGGGCGCGGTCAGAGTCGCAGCATGAACTTCGTCACCGCCGTCAAGCCTTCCTCGTTGAACCCGGAAGCCGCGATTCCAGAGATTCGCGATGCGCTTTTGTTCATGAAAAAGCACCCTGGGTGTACTCGCAAGGATATGGTTACCGCGTTGCGGCCGGATGCCGATCCCGAATCCGATGAGGTCAAGGCGTTGTTGCAGCCGATTCATTGGCTGGTTGCCAAAGGGCACATCATTGAGTTCTTCAACGGGACGTTGTCCATCCCGATGGGGCATTAATGGGTTATGCCTTGCTGCTACGATTGCCGACCCATTTCCGGATATCCTCGCGAATGGCCTTCCATTCCTTCTGATCCAGGCGCTCGGTCAGGAACCGAACGTAGAAGTCGGTGATGATGGACCGTAACGTATCGAGTGCAAGGATCCGGTCCTGGAAACGGCTGGCGGCATCGACATCCTCGGATTGCGGCAACTGGACCGATCGGATGACGAATCCATCGGCATCGAACGTGAGGTTCCATACCGCCTCGTCACGCGAGAAAAGGAGTTTCGCCCGCTTCAATTTCTTTCCATTGAGGAGGGCGGTCTTGGCCTCGGCGCTATTGATGGGCTGGCCTTTACGCAAGACCGTCTCGTGCGCTCCGTTGCCTTCGAACATGAAGCATAGCGGTCCTTCCAGTCCCACCGCGATCTGTCCAGCATCCAGCGTGGCAATCCCGCCGCAGGCCTCGGAGAAGTACCAGAGCCAGGTCAGGAAATCGCGTCCGATATGTGCTTCGGCGGTGTCATCATCCTGCTCGGGCGAGAAACTGGCGGGGGATACAGTGCGGATATCCGTCTTCATTTCCTTGGCGGCCGCCGTTTCCGGGCTAAAGGGAATGATGTCCAGGCCGGTTGTATGGCGGAAAGTTAGACGGAACGCGTCGAGCTGCTTGTCCGTTGTTGCCGTGGCATAGAGGCAGTCGCCACCGGGGCTGCACACGAAATCGATACCGGTGAGGGTAGGGGGCATGTTGGGGAGCAGGCGGGCAGTGACTTCCTTCTTGATATCTGATTTCTCGTTGCGTCGCAGGAACGGCAGCCCGCGGGCCTGCATTTCCGCCAGTTCCTCCATTTTGCATTCCGCCTTGAGCAGGGCNNCGGGCGGGATGATCCGCTCCGCCTTCATCAAGGTCAGTCGCAGGTAGCCCGAGATGATGGCGCTGTCTTCGGTGATGTTTCGGTCCAGCAGGTGGCGTCCCGTGACCCAGCCGCTGATCACGCCCGTCCCCATGGTGTCGATTGGCGGGGCGGCATGCCTCGCAAAACGGTCGACGAAGTCAGGTGGTAATGGCTGAGGGAGATAAAACATGCGATAACTGAGCGAGCCGGATTCAAATGCCATGGTGAGTTCCTTGCGAATGGAGTTAAACGATTTCTGTGCAATCTGCCACAGCCACGCCAATATTTCAACTTAATCATAACCCTAATCGCAATCGCTTTCTTGCCATTCTGAATTGAACGCCGTAGATTAATGCGGTGTAGGGAACCGGAGGTGGACGTTTCGGACACGCTATCGTCCTCGCGAAGCATACAGCTCCGGGATTGATGTAAGGGAGGATTGTATGCAAGGGTTGACCGATGAATTTGTTGATGAACCGATCAATGTCGACGCATTGCCGGCTGATCCCATGACCCTGTTTCGTGACTGGCATGGCAAGGCTGCTGCCCATGAGCCATGGCTTGGGAATGCCATGACGTTGGCGACGACCGATGCGGCGGGGTTGCCTTCGGCCCGGATTGTCCTGTTGCGCGGGGTGGACTCGTCCGGCTTTCACCTCTATACCAACTATACCAGCCGCAAAGGCCGTGAGCTGGACCGGAAGCCTGCCTGTGCCCTGGTTTTCTGGTGGGCATCGCAGGTGCGGCAGGTCCGTATTGAAGGAACAGCGGTCCGGTTGCCGGGAGCGGACTCCGATGCCTATTTCGCGACTCGTTCGAGGGAAAGCCAGCTTGGGGCCTGGGCATCCCCGCAAAGCGAGGTGATATCCTCCCGTGGCGAACTGGCGGAACGCCTTGTCCACTACGAGGCTCGCTTCAAGGGTCAGCCGGTGCCGCGCCCTGTACACTGGGGAGGCTTTCGCGTTTGCCCGGTGCGGATGGAATTCTGGCAGGGTGGAGCAGCCCGTCTGCATGATCGCCTCTGTTATACATGCCGTGAACCTGACCGCGGGGACTGGACCCTGGTTCGCCTGGCCCCTTAGTGAGCCGACTATGTCATTATGCACGGTGCAAATACGAACCCATAGTTACCAAAGCTTAAGCAGGCAGGATGCCCTGGTTTATTCCCAATCCATGGCATAGACAAGCCGGGCGATCTATTTGACCCGTTTGCGGAAATAGGCGATGGCATGTTTGAGCCCCTCGGTCAGCGGCACGGCTGGCGACCAGCCGAGCAGTTCGGCCGCCAGTGAGATGTCCGGCTTGCGGCGCTGCGGGTCATCCATGGGGAGCTCGCGGTAGACGATCTTGCTTTTGCTTTCGGGCAGCAGTGTCAGCACGGTTTCCGCCAGTTCGCGGATGGTGAACTCGTTCGGGTTGCCGACATTGACGACAGGGATGTCGAAGCCGTGCCGACGGCAGGCGTCCGCCAGCGGTTGGCGTTCAAGTTGCATGAGCTTCATGACCGCGTCGATCAGGTCGTCGACATACTGGAAGCTGCGGGTTTGATCGCCGCTGCCGTAGATGGTGATATCGTGGTTCTGGAGCGCCTGCATGATGAAATTACTAACCACCCGTCCATCCTGTGGGTGCATGTTGGGGCCATAGGTGTTGAAGATACGCACAAGTCGCACATCCACGTTGTATTCGCG